>CAVFEZ010000001.1:0-107215 GCA_963621665.1 Akkermansia muciniphila
TCTGCATAGACACAACATTGAGTTCCGATTTTTTGAGAAGGACCGAAAAAAATCTGAAGCTGAAGATGCTCTATGAATTATGCAGGCTAAAATAACGATATGATGAAAAGAGTATTGATGTCAATAGTTGCCGTCCTTTTTGTGTTGCTGGCAAATGCCCAGTCCTTTCGTTATGGAGTGACGGCTGGTCTTAATCTGAATTATCAACACGGTAGTGATAATGAGTATCGCGCCGGTTGGCGCGCAGGATTGGCAGGGCAGCTTGATCTGAAGTCCAACTGGTATATGGCTGCTTCGTTGCAATTGGACAGCCGTTCGTTCAAGAGCGGCAATTATGGCAATGGAGATGTGACACCACTTTACTATACCAGTACCATAAACTATCTGTCGCTTCCGATACATGCCGGCTATGCTGTTCCCTGTGGAGAAAAGGTGAAAGTGCTTTTTGAGGCAGGCCCCTATTTCGCACTTGGCCTATGGGGGAAGTCTGCCGCCCATGGCAGTGGCGGAAAGGTGATTTCTTCAACCGACGATTTTGAAAACCTTGGCGTTGAGCGCTTTGACTGTGGTCTCGGCCTTGGTGTTGGGACAGAACTTTTCCGACATTACCAATTGAAGGTAGGGTATGATTTCGGTCTTACGCGGACCCGGAAGTACGGTGATGACAAGTGCCGCAACAGCCAAGCTTACATCACGCTTTTCTATATGTTCTGACATTGATTTTTTTGTGTTGTATTCCGGCTTGTTCTTTCATCTTTTAACGGTAAAAGAACAAGCCGGCTTTTTTTTGACTTGCATTTTCTTTGTTTCTAATCGCGTTGGTTTTCGTGGCACCTGCAAAACCCTATGAACAAAAAACAAAAAGTTCATTGCCGGATATGTATTTTTCTGTAACTTTGCGATATAAGAGAAGAACCGATAACTAAAACATATTAATAATGAAGAATATCTTTGCATTTGTAAGTGTATGACAATTGCTGACGTGCAACCTATTATGCAAAGAAAAAGATGTCGGACACGCCAAAAGGCAGGAGTCGCAAATACATCTGAGTCCCTGTCATAGAACCAGAACCAATAACCGAAAATATGAGAAAACTACTACTATCATTGCTCTTCAGTGCAGTCATGGCCGCCCAGGCCAAGACTACTGTCGACATCACCTCAATGCTGCAGAATCCCGACTTCGAAAGTTGTTCCTACTCCTCGTGGGTGACCGACTGCCCGGGGTGGACCTTTGACTGGAACACCATGAGCAACCCCTGGCCTGCCAAATACGACGGTTCGTGGGAGGCTTTCAGCGGTGGCAACTACTACCTCAACCTCTACGGCACCAGCGCCACCGGGGGGCTTGTGGCCAGCCAAACCGTCACCGCACCGGCCACCGGCCACTACACCGTCTCTGTCAACGCCTATGTTGACGACAATACCAAGTGCCTGTCGCTGTACATCGCTACAAGTTCGGCCTGCGAAAAGAAATACATCACCAACGACGGCGACGTCACCTTTACCGCATCGGTAGATGCAACAGAGGGGGAAACAATCACCGTCGGCATATTTACCGGCGCTGCTTCATCGGCCGTGTGGGGCTATGCCGACAATTTCCGCCTGTCGTACACCACCGACAGCGATACGCCGGTGGCCGATGACGGCACCGTCACCGTCGACGGACACACCTACAAGATAGCCGACGGCTGCGCCACGCTCACCAGTGCCGACACCGACACCTATCTGCGCGGTGCCGACATCAGCGAGCTGAGCTATGTGGAGAGTCTCGGCGCAAAGTTCTACGATGCCGACGGCAACGAGAGCGATGCCCTCGACGTGCTTCAGCAGAACGGCATCAACACCGTGCGCCTGCGCCTCTATAACCATCCCGGCAACAGCGTCACCTACAACAACCAGACTTATGCCCTGCCTGCCGGATTTCTCGATGAGGCCGACGTGCTGCGCCTGGCCCGCCGCGCCAAGGAGCACGGCATGAAGATAGAACTCACCTTCCACTACTCCGACTTCTGGACCAACGGCGAGATGCAGTTCAAGCCGAAGGCATGGGAGCAGTGCTCGCTCGCCGAACTGAAAGACTCTGTCTACACCTATACCAAGACGGTGCTGCAGCACATGGCCGCACAAAACACCGTCCCCGACTATGTGAGCCTGGGCAACGAGATACAGGCCGGAATCCTCTTCGGCTACTACACCAATACGGCAAGCCTGCCCGCCGTCAACGGCTACTGCAACGATATGTCCAACCTGCAGAATCTGCTTGCCCGCGGCAGCGCTGCCGTGCGTGAGGTATGCCCCGATGCCAAGATCATCATCCATCTCACCATGAGCACCGGCGTGACGGCATCCACCTTCAGCTGGTTCTTCTCCAAACTGAAGTCGCTCGACTACGACATCATCGGTGCCTCCTACTATCCCTATTGGACCAACGCCAAGCCTGCCGTTACTCTCGAAGGGCTCATCTCCACGCTCGGCAAGGCCGGTATCGACAAGAATATCATGGTCATGGAAACGGGCTACTCATGGATGAGATACCGCCCCGCCGGACGTTACAACGGACAGAAGGAAGGCCAGCTCCACCTGAACGGCACGGCCTACAACGAGGCTTCGCGCGACGGACAGAAAGCCTTCATACAGGAACTGCAGCAAACGGTGAAGGCCAACGCAAGCATACTCGGCTACTACTATTGGGATCCCGTTATGGTGGAGCAGAAGGTCGGCGGCGCATGGATATCCACCGGATGGGTGGAAGGCGGCGACAACCAGGTGGGCAACACCACACTCTTCGACTATGAGGGTCACCCGCTGCCCGTCCTCGATGCCATACGGGAGGACTACATCCCGGCCACCATCACCGTCGGCGGCACTACCTACCCGGTATCACGCGACGGCCAGGCATCGGGCATCGCAACCATAAAAAAAGCACCGTCATCAGACGGTGCCTGCTACAACCTGAACGGCATGCGCATAGAGCGCCCCACCCACGGTGTGTACATTGAAAATGGTGTGAAGGTGATACGCTGACCACGCTCGTACCCGTTTTGAAGTCTTGCTCTCCGCCAACACGTTTTGGCGGGCAGCAAGGCTTTTTTGTGTTGTTCTCAGTGTTATTCTCTTTATACGCTGTGTTATTCTCCTGATGAGCAGCAGGCTGCAATAGTCGCGCGCACCCGCTCGGCGGAAGTAATCGGAAGAACGTCCTCGTCGGCATCCTTCGCTCCCATATATACCGAAGGGTTGCTGTAGGTCATACGGCTCTGCACGGCAATGCGTGCCGAGAAATGAAACTCGTGTATGCCCGTTGCCGTGCGTATCTGCCGGATGTTTTCCTCTCTTACGCCGCAACCGGCCAGCAGGTGTATGCGTCCCGCGGCCTCCTCGTGCAACCGGCGCAACAGAGGAACACCCTCAAGGGCGGTGGGCTGTTGCCCGGAGGTGAGTATGCGGTCAAAGCCAAGGTCGGCCAACTGCATCAGCGCCCCGTGCGGGTCGCGGCAACGGTCGAAGGCACGGTGGAAGGTGACCGACATGCCCCGGCTCGCCTCCAAGAGCCGCGCATTGGCGTCACGGTCTACTGTGCCGTCGGCGCACAGGCAACCGAACACGACACCGTCGGCTCCCAGGTCACGGCAGAGGCGGATGTCCTCCACCATGCGCTCTATCTCAAGCGGGGAGTATAGAAAATCGCCGCCCCGCGGGCGGATGATGACGTGCAGGCGGGTGCGGTCGAGTACCCGCCGGGCCGTCTTGATCTCGCCGTACGAAGGAGTGGTGCCCCCTTCGGGTATGCCGGCACACAATTCTACGCGGTCGGCCCCGCCTTCCTGGGCGGCGATGCAACTCTCTACGCCGTTGGCGCAGACTTCAAACCGAAAATCGTTTCTGTTCATGGTAGGATGGAAGTGTATGGATGGTGTATGGGATGTGTATGCAAACTTACGCAGAAAACTTGATACGGCGCATTTTCCGTGGCTTCTTTTTTTGTTTTTTTATGTATACTATATCCCGTCTTTTTGCTAACTTTGCACTTTGAATATACATATGGCCGGCATTCCGGCCGCATCATGGCGTGTGGCAGTAAGGACCGGCTTTGGCAATAACAATATTTATAGAACCATACCCAAGGTAAAAATGGCTGAAACAAAGAAAATCAAGACCGCACTCATCTCGGTCTTCCACAAGGATGGGCTGGACGACCTTCTTGCCAAGTTGCATGAAGAAGGTGTGAAATTCCTTTCAACAGGCGGTACCCAGAAATTCATCGAGTCACTGGGCTACGAATGTCAGACCGTGGAGAGTGTGACCACATATCCGTCAATCCTCGGCGGCCGCGTGAAGACCCTCCATCCCAAAGTGTTCGGAGGTATCCTCGCCCGCCGCGACAACGAGGGCGATGTCGCTCAGATGCAGGAGTATGAAATTCCCGCCATCGACCTCGTCATCGTCGACCTCTATCCTTTCGAGCAGACCGTAGCCAGCGGCGCTTCCGAGGCCGACATCATCGAGAAGATAGACATCGGCGGCATCTCGCTCATCCGTGCCGGAGCAAAGAACTTCAAGGACGTGGTCATCGTGCCCAGCAAGGCCGAGTATAGCGTATTGCTCGAACTGCTCAACCGCAAGGGTGCGCAGACCGATATCGAAGACCGCAAGATATTTGCCGAGCGCGCTTTCGGCGTGAGCAGCCACTACGACACGGCCATCCACGAGTGGTTCTGCAAATAACAAGCGTAGAGGGAGGTGCGGGACAGTGTACGTCGCTTGACGGCTCCCCCCGCTCCCGATGTAATCCAAAACAGAAACAAACGATAAAAACAACAAATGGGATTCTTTTCATTCGTTCAGGAAATTGCGATGGACCTCGGAACGGCCAACACCATCATTGTCAGCGATGACAAGATCGTGGTCGACGAGCCTTCAGTCGTGGCCCTTGACCGCCGTACTGACAAGATGATAGCAGTGGGTGCCAAGGCAAAGATGATGTACGAGAAGACACACGACAATATCCGCACCGTACGTCCGTTGCGCGACGGCGTGATCGCCGACTTCACGGCCTGCGAGCAGATGATGCGCGGACTCATCAAGATGGTGCACACAGGCAGCCGCCTGTTCTCTCCGTCGCTGCGCATGGTCATCGGCGTGCCTTCCGGTTCTACCGAAGTGGAGTTGCGCGCCGTGCGTGACTCTGCCGAGCATGCAGACGGACGTGATGTCTATCTGATCTTCGAACCGATGGCAGCCGCTATCGGTATCGGTATCGACGTTGAGGCCCCCGAGGGCAACATGATTGTCGATATCGGCGGCGGCAGCACCGAGATTGCCGTCATCTCTTTGGGCGGTATCGTGTCGAACAACTCCATCCGTACCGCAGGCGATGACCTGACGGCCGACATCCAGGAGTACATGAGCCGTCAGCACAACGTTAAGGTCAGCGAGCGTATGGCCGAGCGTATCAAGATACATGTGGGCTCTGCCCTCACCGAGCTGGGCGACGATGCCCCCGAGGATTTCGTCGTACACGGCCCGAACCGCATCACCGCACTTCCCATGGAGGTGCCCGTATGCTACCAGGAGATCGCCCACTGTCTCGACAAGACCGTGGCCAAGATAGAGAACGCCGTTCTCTCCGCACTCGAAAACACACCGCCGGAACTCTATGCCGACATCGTCAAGAACGGTATCTACCTCTCCGGCGGCGGTGCCCTGCTCCGCGGTCTTGACAAGCGTCTGACCGACAAGATCAACATTCCCTTCCACATCGCCGAGGATCCCCTCCACAGTGTGGCCAAGGGTGCAGGCATCGCACTGAAGAACGTAGACAAGTTCTCCTTCCTGATGCGGTAACCGGTGCTTGTGCAGACACAAGCACAACCGGAAAGCGATCTGTTTCTATAGCGGACCGTGTGGGATAGACCCAAGCCGTGTGACGGCGGTTCTCCCATACGGTTCGTTATAGATTTATTAGAACACGCCATAATTCGTATATGCGCAATCTTTTCGATTTTTTGGCGCGGCACAACCACTGGTTTCTCTTTGTTGTGCTTGAAGTCCTCAGTTTTGTCCTGTTGTTTCGCTACAACAGTTATCAGGGCAGCGTATGGTTCTCTTCTGCCAATGCTGTCACGGGGCAGGTATATGCCTGGCGTTCGGCCGTCGACCAGTATTTTTCGCTGGCCGAGGTCAACGAGAAACTGACCGAGCGCAATGTACTTCTCGAAAGACAGGTGGAATCCTTGTCGCGTCAGCTCGTCAGTCAGTCGGGCGACTCCCTGGCCTTGCAGAAGACGGCCGGCAACCTGTACGCCGGCTTTGACGTCGTGCCGGCCAAGGTCGTGAGCAACTCGCTCGGCCAGCTCAACAACTTCATCACCATCGACAAGGGCGAGGCCGATGGCGTGCGCAAGGATATGGGCGTGGTCTGCGGTACGGGTATCGTAGGCATCGTCTATCTGTCGTCCAGCCACTATGCTGTGGTCATACCCGTGCTCAGTTCCGTCTCCAATATCAGCTGCGCCATCAGAGGCCGCGGATATTTCGGCTATCTGCACTGGACGGGCGGAGCTGCCGATGAGGCCTATATGGACGACATTCCCCGCCATGCCCGTTTCCGTCTGGGCGACTGGGTGGTCACGAGCGGATATTCCTCCGTCTTCCCTCCCGGTGTCATGATCGGCCGCATCATGCATGCCTACAATTCGGCCGACGGACTTTCCTATAGAGTCAAGGTGAAACTGTCTACCGACTTCGGGCGTTTGCGCGATGTGTGCGTCATCAACGACAAGGCTATGGACGAGAAACTGCAGCTGCTCCGTGCTGCCGAGGACTCCATTCGCGTGCGTCAGTAAACCGTCCGGTGGGGTCTTTGTAATATTAACGATATCGGGTCAATGAATATAAATATACTCAAGAACGTCGCGTTCTTCCTCATTCTATTGTTGGCTCAGGCGCTGGTACTCAACCATATCCGTCTCTTCGACTGCGCCATGCCCCTGCTGTATGTCTATTTCGCCCTTCCTTTGAGGCGCGGAACACCCCGTTGGGCTGTTCTGCTGTGGTGCTTCGCCATGGGACTGGGCGTAGACACCTTCTCCGATACCCCGGGTGTCAGCACCGGGGCGATGACGCTGGTAGGATTTCTTCAGCCCTATGTGCTCGAACTCTTTGTCACCCGAGAGAGTGCCGACGACCTTCTGCCGTCGTTCCGCTCGCTGGGTTTCGGCAAGTATATTGTCTATTCGCTCATCCTTGTCTTGGTATACATCTTGGTATACTTCACACTCGAAGCCTTCAATTTCTTCAACTGGCTACAATGGGTGGAGTGTGTCGGCGGCAGTTTCGCGCTGACCTATGTTCTGATTCTGGTCATTGAAAATCTGAGGAGGAGATAAATGAGCGATTTCAACCTTGAGAAGCGGCGCTGGGTCATCAGCGGTGTGGCTGTCACTATCGTGCTGGTGTACATCATCCGGTTGTTCACCCTGCAGCTGATGAGCGACGACTACAAGAAAAATGCCGACAGCAACGCCTTCCTCAAGAAAATAGAATATCCCTCGCGCGGCACCATCACCGACCGCAACGGGACGTTGTTGGTATACAATCAGCCCGCCTACGATATCATGGTCGTGATGAACGAGGAGAGCGGCCGTATCGATACGGTGGATTTCTGCCGTACGCTCGGCATCACCAAGGAATTTTTCATCCAGCGCATGGCCGACATCAAGGACCCGATGAAGAATCCGGGCTACTCGCGCTATACGCAGCAACTTTTCATGAGCCAGTTGCCCAATGAGGAGTTCAGTTATTTTCAGGAGAAGATTTACCGCTTCCCCGGTTTCTATGTGCAGCGCCGTAGTATCCGTCAGTACCAATATCCCTATCTCGCCCATGTGCTCGGCGATGTCGGCGAAGTGTCGCCCAGCGACATTGAGGACGATGAGTATTACCAGCCCGGAGACTACATCGGCAAACTCGGTGTGGAGAAATACTACGAAAAGCAACTTCGGGGCGAAAAAGGCGTGCAGATACTTCTGCGCGATGCCCGCGGCAGAATACAGGGCAAGTACCAGGAAGGCAAGTACGACCGGCGGCCGGTGGCGGGCAAGAACCTTACGCTCAGCATCGATCTCAAGTTGCAGGCGCTCGGCGAGCGTCTGCTTGAGGGAAAGATTGGTAGTATCGTCGCCATCGAACCGAGTACCGGCGAGGTGCTCGCGATGGTCTCCTCGCCCAGTTATGATCCCCGCATCATGGTGGGCCGCCAGCGCGGAAAGAACCACCGCATACTCTCACACGACTCCTGGAAGCCGTTGCTCAACCGCAGTATCATGGGTATGTATCCTCCGGGATCTACCTTCAAGACCTCGCAGGCCCTCACCTACATGACTGAGGGCATCATCACTCCGGGCACGATGTTCCCTTGCCATCACGGATTCTATTGCAAGGGTCTGCATGTGGGCTGCCACGGCCATGCATCTCCCATCAATCTGGTCAATGCCATCTGTACTTCCTGCAACGGCTATTTCTGCTGGGGACTGTACTATATGCTCGGCAACCGCAGCAAGTACGGCAACGTGCAGGGGGCGATGGATGTGTGGCGCGACTATATGGTGAGCATGGGCTTCGGCTACCGGCTCGGCATCGACCTTCCCGGCGAAAAGCGTGGCATGATACCCAATGCCGGATACTATGACCGCAACTACCACGGGTCGTGGAACGGACTGACCGTCGTCAGCATCTCTATCGGACAGGGCGAGGTGACGCTCACGCCGCTGCAGATTGCCAATCTCGGTGCCACCATTGCCAACCGCGGCTACTATTACGCTCCGCATGTGGTGCGCAAGGTGCAGGGCGAACCGCTCGATACAGCCTACGCCCACCGCCACTATACCAAGGCTTCGCGCCGGGCTTACGACTATGTGGTCGCCGGTATGCGCGAGTCGGCCCTCCGGGGTACGTGTGCCGCCCTGCGCGGCTACGACTTTGTACCCTGCGGCAAGACGGGTACGGCGCAGAACCGCGGACGCGACCACTCCGTGTTCATGGGCTTTGCCCCGATGAACAATCCCAAGATAGCCATCGCCGTCTATGTAGAGAACGGCGGATGGGGTGCCAACTACGGTGTGCCCATCGGCGGACTGATGATGGAGCAGTACCTGCACGGCAAACTCTCGCCGGCAAGTGAGACCCGCGCCACAGAGATGCAGAAGAAACGTATCGGTTACGGCAAACGCTTCTTCGGTACAACGGAGGCGGGTGCGACCGGGAACAAGTAAACAAATAAAACACGCCTAAAAACCTTCATGCAGCAAGTAGACAGACAACAGAGTACGTTGCGCACGGTAGACTGGTGGACCATCGGCATCTATGTAGCCTTGATGGTGTTCGGATGGATCAGCATTTGCGGTGCCAGCTTTACCTATGGTGACAACGACATTTTCAGTTTGGGCACCCGCTCGGGCATGCAGATTGTATGGATCTGTACTTCGATATGCCTCGGATTTGTCATACTGATGATGGACACCCGCTTTTTCGACACCTTCTCGTACATCATCTACGGCATATTGCTGCTCCTGCTCTTTGCCACGATATTCAATCCGCACGACATCAAAGGTTCGCACTCCTGGATTGTCTTGGGCCCGATACGTCTGCAACCGGCGGAGTTCGGCAAGTTTGCCACGGCATTGGCCTTGGCCAAGTTTATGTCGGTCTATGGATTCGACATACACCGCTGGAAACATTTTGCCGCAGCGATGGCCATCGTCTTTATACCGATGTTGTGCATCGTGGGGCAGCGCGAGACGGGTTCGGCGCTGGTCTATGTGTCGTTCTTTCTGATGTTCTACCGTGAGGGCATGCCGGGCAGCGTACTGTTCACCGGTGTGGCCATGGTCGTGTACTTCGTTGTCGGCATCAAGTACGAGCAAGTCTTGCTGTGGGATACGCCGACATCGGTCGGCAAGTTTGTCGTGCTGTCGCTTATCGAGGTGTTCACCGCCTTCATGGTGAAGTCCTACTGCCGCGACCGCCGTACCTTTTGGACCATACTCGGCTACGGGCTTGGTCTGACCGTGTTGGCCTTGCTGTTCTCTGAGTTTGTCATACCTTTTGATGTGACGTGGGTGCAGTTGGGGCTGTGTCTGTTCACCATTGGCTATCTGGCCGTTGTCGCCTTGCGCACTCGCATACGCACATACTTCTACATCCTGCTGTTTACATTGGGTTCCGCCGTCTTTTTCTATTCGGCCGACTATGTACTCAACGACGTGATGGAACCGCACCAGCGTGTGCGTATCAACGTGTTGCTCGGTCTCGACGAGGATTTGGCCGGTGCCGGCTACAATGTCCACCAGAGCGAGATAGCCATCGGGTCGGGCGGACTGAAGGGCAAGGGATTTCTCAACGGTACGCAGACGAAACTCAAGTTTGTGCCCGAGCAGGATACCGACTTCATCTTCTGTACCGTCGGCGAGGAGGAAGGCTTCCTCGGTTCGGCCGGCGTACTGTTGCTTTTTCTGATGCTTATTCTCCGGCTTATACATTTGGCCGAGCGGCAACCGTTCAAGTTTGGTCGTGTCTACGGCTATTGTGTGGTGAGCGTGTTCCTCTTCCATGTGTTCATCAATGTGGGCATGGTGCTCGGACTGACTCCCGTCATCGGTATCCCATTGCCGTTCTTCAGTTATGGAGGTTCTTCATTGTGGGGCTTCACGCTGCTGTTGTTTATCTTCCTGCGCATCGATGCAGGACGCAATATGGTGCAGTCGTAGCGGAATAAGTGATATGACAAAAGGCAAGGCGGGCCGTTCCCATAGATGGAACGGCCCGCCTTGCCTTTGTGGTCTTATTTCCGTGCCACAATCAGTCCGATGTCGCTGATGCCGGGCAGGATTTCGCGTTTCATGTCGTGTCGCACGCTCACCTGCAGCGAGTCGCCTTGGTGCAGGGACAGTTGGCCGACGTGGAACTGGTACTGGTAGAAGTTGACGCCTTGTCCGCGTGTGTGTCCGTCCGTATCGATGAGATCGCAGTTCAGCGTATCTGATACGGTGGTGTCTGCCGGGAGGATGTGTTGGTCGACAATGAGTGTCAGTCCCATGAAGGGGTAGGTGGCGTTGATTCTCAGTCCGAGGTCGGTCGTGTAGATGCCGTCTTCCTTGGCGGCGGGCACGCTGAACGACAGAAGGTCGTTTTTCTCCCATCCGGCAAGGGGCGTATGCTCATAGTGGTCGTACACCTTGCTGTCGCTGCAGGCTGAAAGCGAGGCGGTGACGGCCATCGCCGTCACCGCCAGTAGGGTCATTGTTCTCATGCTTGTGTGTTGTCGGTCGACGTCGGTTGCGGCTTGTCGCCTTTTGCCTGTGGCTTTTCTCCCTTAGGCTGTTGCTTGTCGCCCTTGGAGGCCGGTCTGTCTTCTGGCTTGCGCTTGTCTGCGGGTCGTGGCTGGCGGTTGTTGTCCTTGGGCTGACGCGGCTGCTTGTCTTTGGGCGGGCGTGCCGGACGGTCGCCCTGGCGTTGCTGCTTTTGCGGTTTGCGGTCGCGCTTTTCTCCGCCTTGTGCGGGGGCAGCGGCATTGTCGGCCTTGGGTTGTGCGGTCTTGTCAGCCTTGGGTTGTGCGGTCTTGTCGCGGTTGTTGTTCTTCTTCTTTTTCTTGCGTTTGTCGAAGCGGCTCAGGTCGGCGTCGGCCAGGAGGTCGGCCGGTCGCTCGGGCTCTTTTGCCTTGCCGTCTTCGAGGAGCGATAGCGGTTTTTCGCCGCGCTTGTTCATGGCGATTATCTCATGTGCGCGTTTTACGCTGATGGTCTCGAGATTGGCGGCGATGCCCTTGTCGGTGGAGTAGGTCACCTGTCCGGCGAGGATGTCAGACTTGAAGAGGTGGTAGTCGTTGTCCATGGTCTGGAGGATGATGTCCTTGGCCGGTACTTTTCGGCTGGCCTCCAGATAGTCGTCTACCTCATAGTTGAGACAGCATTTCAGTTTGGCGCACATGCCTGCGAGTTTTTGCGGGTTGAGCGAGATGTCCTGTATGCGTGCGGCGTTGGTGCTGACGCTGACGAAGTTTTTCATCCAAGTGGCGCAGCACAGTTCGCGACCGCATGGGCCTGTTCCTCCGATGCGTCCCGCTTCCTGTCGGGCACCGATTTGCTTCATCTCGATGCGCACGTGGAAGGTCTCGGCGAGCACCTTGATGAGCTGGCGGAAGTCTACGCGCTCGTCGGCGATATAGTAGAAGATGGCCTTGTTGCCGTCGCCCTGATACTCTACGTCTCCGATTTTCATCTGCAGTCCGAGGTCTTTGGCTATCTGTCGGCTCTGTATCATGGTGCCGTGCTCGCGGCTTTTGGCCTCTTCGTACTTTTCCATGTCGACGGGCTTGGCGATGCGGTACACGCGCTTGATGTCATCGGGCGACTTGAGGTTGGCCTTCTTGATTTGCTGTTTGACCAGTTGTCCGGTCAGCGTGACGACGCCGATGTCGTGTCCGGGGCTGGCTTCTACGGCGACGGTGTCACCCTTCTTGAGGTCGAGGTGGTTGACGTTGTGGTAGAATCCTTTCCGTGTGTTCTTGAACTGTACTTCTACGAGGTCGGTGGTATCGGTGTTGCCCGGTATGTCTTCCAGCCAGTCGTAGGTGTTGAGTTGTTTGTCTTGCCGTCCGCAGGCGCGGTGGCAGAGCCCGCGACCGCAGCCACGGGATATCTTGAACTTCATGTCCTTGAAATCAGTCATATTTTATATATATGGTGGGTATATATGGTGGGTATGTTCTTGCAGAGTTGCCGGTCTTATGCCTTCATCCTGAGTAGGATGATCATTTGCAGGGCCAGGTCGAAGAATACGATCTTGGCGTTGGCGTTGCGTCCTATGTCGTGCCGGGCCTTCTCCAGGAGTTCAGACATGGCGATGACGTTGGCCTCGTTGACAAAGGGTGAGAAATTGGTGGCGAAGTGCTCTTCCTCTTCCGTCATGTAGTTGAGTTCGGGTGCGCGGAAGTTGTACATGAAATTTTCGCGTGTCATGCGGTTGAAGTAGGCGAGCATGCGTTTTTGTTTTTCGCGTCCGAAGGCGGCCACGCTTTCAGACCACTTCTTGAGTTCCTGCAGGCGGCGTCCGTAGGCCATGCGCATGAGCATGGCGTAGAGGTCGAAGAACAGGCGGTTCTCGTTGCCGGCGTCAAGGGTTTGGATGGCGGTCAGCCAACTGCCGTGAGCGATGCGTGCTACGCGCTGTGCGGTGGCGTGCTCGATGCCCCGCTTGGTGATGAGCGCTTCGGCGATGTCTTTGTCGTCGATGCGCTTGAGGTCGATGCGTTGCGTGCGGCTGCGTATGGTGTCGAGCAGTTGCTCGGGGGCTTCGCTGACCATGATGAAGACGGTGCGGTGGGGCGGCTCCTCGATGAGTTTGAGCAGTTTGTTGGCGCTGGTGGCGTTCATGCGTTCCGGCATCCAGATGATACTGATCTTGTATCCGCCCTGGCTTGACCGCATGGAGAGGCGGCGGGTCAGTTCGTCGCTTTCCCCTCCGGTGATGATAGCCTGCTGGTTTTCGCCCTTCATGGCGGCCATCCATTGCTCGAAAGAGAAGTAGGGGCCGTGGCTGAGCATCTCGTGCCACTCGCTGATGAAGTCGTTGCTCACAGGCTGGTGTTCAGACCCCATGCTGGGCAGTTTGATGGTGGGGAAGGTGAAGTGCAGGTCGGGGTGCCCCCAATGACGCAGCAGCGGACTGTCACCGAGTAGACGCGAGGCAAATGCAAGTGCTATGGCCATCTTGCCGCAACCCGTAGGCCCGCAGAGCAGCAGGGCGTGGGGTACGCGGTCCTCGTCGATGAGCTGTGTCAGACGGGCTTTTGCGTCGGATTGTCCTATCACTTCGTCGAATGTCATGTTTTTCTCTCCTTCTTTTGTCGGGTCTTTCTGTCGGGTAGGGCAGTCAGAGTAGCCGGTGGGCCACCTCGGCCACCGAGTCGACGGCCGACATCGTGTAGAAATGTATCTGGGGTATGCCGGCCTCGTAGAGTTCGCGGCACTGGGCGGTCGACCACTCTATGCCGAGGGCCTTGGCGTCGTCGTCGGTCTTGCAGCGGAGGGCTTCCTGGGCCAGTTCCTGCGGCAGGTCGCAGTGGAAGGTCTTTGGAACGACGGTCAACTGTGACAGTTTGGCGAAAGGCTTGATGCCGGGGATGATGGGGATGGTGATGCCTTGGGCGCGCGCTTTGGCCACGAAGTCGAAGTATTTGCGGTTGTCGTAGAAGAGTTGGGTGACGGCGTAGGATGCCCCAAGATTCTGTTTCTCCTTGAGGTAGGACATGTCCATCTCGAGATTGGGGGCTTCCTCGTGTTTTTCGGGGTAGGCGGCCACACCGTAGGTGAAGGGGTGGCCGGGGTGCTTCATGGGCGATCCGTCGGCGAAGAAACCCTCATTGAACCGGTTGACCTGCCGTATGAGGTCGGTCGTGTGGGCGTGTCCGCCGGGGGTGGGTATGAAGCGGCTGTCTTCGCGGGCCTTGTCGCCGCGCAGCAGCAGTACGCGCTCGATGCCGAGAAACTGCAGGTCGAGCAGTTCGTACTCGATGTCCTCGATGGTGGCTCCGCTGCATATCACGTGGGGGATGACCGGTATGCCGTACTTCTCCTGTATGCTGGCGGCGATGGCTACAGTGCCCGGGCGGCGGCGTATGCGCAGACGCTCGTACTGTCCGCCTTCGGTCTCGCGGTAGACGTATTCACTGTGGTGTGTGGTGATGTTGATGTGGGTGGGTTGATACTCCCGTAGACGGTCTATCGTGGAGAAGAGCGAAGCGGTGCCGTAGCCCTTGAGCGGCGGCAGTACCTCGAATGATATTTGGCGTTGTGTCTGTCCCATGTGGTCGTGCTTGTTCGGCTTGCTGCAGACCTGTTCTGGTGTGGTATGCGATGCGGTCTGCACATTTCTGCAAAGTTACGAAAAAAAAGCCAAACCCACGGACGTTTTCCCCTGGTGGAGACCAAAAAACTTCGCGGGTTTGGCTTTCTTCTATCGTGTCGCGCAAATGGCGGCAGATAGCGGTGGTCAGTTGTGTACGAGCGTGCCTATCTCTTCGCCGTCCATCACCTTCTTGAGGTTGCCGACGATGTCCATGTTGAAGACGTAGATGGGCAGGTTGTTTTCCTTGCACATGGTGGTGGCGGTGAGGTCCATGACCTTCAGACCGCGGGTGTAGATTTCGTCATAGGTGATGTCGGCGAACTTGGTGGCGGTGGGGTCCTTTTCGGGGTCGGCGGTGTAGATGCCGTCGACGCGGGTGCCCTTGAGCATCACGTCGGCTTCTATCTCGATGCCGCGCAGCGACGAACCGGTGTCGGTGGTGAAGTAGGGCGATCCGGTGCCGGCGGAGAAGATGCACACGTAGCCTGCTTCCATGGCTTCGATGGCTTTCCACTTGGAGTAGAACTCACCGATGGGTTCCATGCGGATGGCGGTCAGCACCTTGGTCTTCACGCCGATGGCGCCGAGTGCCGAACTGAGTGCGAGTGAGTTGATCACCGTGGCGCACATGCCCATCTGGTCACCCTTCACACGGTCGAAGCCTTTGCTGGCTCCGCTGAGTCCGCGGAAGATGTTGCCGCCACCGATGACGATACCGATCTGCACGCCCATCTCGTGTACTTCCTTGATCTGTTCGGCGTATTCGCCCAGACGCACGGGGTCGATGCCGAAACTCTGTTTTCCCATGAGGCTTTCGCCGCTGAGTTTGAGGAGAATTCTCTTGAATTTAGCCATTGTTTCTTATATGATATAGTTGATTTCCTTGAAAGCGTATCTGCGCTCGCCTCCGTCGGTGTCGCGCAGTACGAGATGACCGTCGTCTTCCACGTGGGAGATGCGGGCCGTGAACGTCCCCTTGTCATCGCGGAAGGCGTGAAGGCCGTCGCGACGGTACAGCCGTTCGTGGTAGCGGCGTGAGATCTCGTCGTAATTGCCTTCCGTGACCATTGCATAGTAGTGTTCAAAGGCGTCAAGAACCCGTGAGAGCACCTCGTCGGTGTCGGTCTCCCGGTGGAGTATCTGATAGAGCGATACGGGGTTGGGCGCATCACTGACAAATGTCCGTTGGTTGACATTGATGCCGATACCGAAGATGCAATCCCTGAAGGTGCTTCCCTTCAGGGTGGTCTCGATGAGCGTGCCGCTGATTTTGCGGTCGTTCCAATACACGTCGTTGGGCCATTTCAGACGGATGCCCTCGGTGTAGGCGGCCAGAGCGTCACCCACGGCCAGTGCTCCCGCCATGGACAGCACGAACTGTCGGCGGGCGGCAACGCTCTCGGGATGCACGAGGAGCGAGAATAGCAGGTTCTTTCCGGGGGCACTTTCCCAGCGGTTGGTGCCTTGTCCGCGTCCAGCAGATTGGTAGTCGGCTTGTGCGATGACCATAGGTTCTGTATAGTTGTGGCCCTGTTCGCGCAAAAAATCGTTGGTCGAACCTACACTTTGTAACTTTATGATGCGTCTGTCGCTGTTCATCTGAATGCCAGTAGAGGGTTGAAGGCGTCGGCGATATGTTCCAGTTGTGCCACGTCCTTGTTCTCGCCGACGATGGAGATAATGTCAAACCGCAGTTCCTCGCGCACGTCGTGCATCTTGACATACTGGTTGGCGGCGTAGGCCAAATGGCGTATCTTGCGGATGTCGACGGCATCTTCCGGACTGAGTACCACATCCGACGTGCGGGTCTTCACCTCGACAAACACGACGGTCATGTTGTCGGGTGTGACGGCGACGATGTCTATGTCGCGGTGTCCGGCCCGCCAGTCGCGCTCGCGTATGGTGTAGCCTTGGTCGTGCAGGAATGCCACGGCCAGGTCTTCTCCCCATTTTCCGGTGTCGTTGTGTCTTGCCATAAGACAAAGTTAGCACAAAATGGTGACAGGCACAATTTTATCCCCAACTTATTTTGCCGTATCGTGTGCCGTACAGAATGAATGTTGTAATTTTGCAGATATATGGAAATATCTCAGCAACAGATTGACGAACAGTTTATGCGCAAGGCCATTGTCGAGGCGCAGGCCGCCTATGACTCCGGCGAGATACCGGTAGGAGCCGTGGTGGTGTCGCAGGGCCGTATCATTGCGCGTGCCCACAACCTCACCGAGACCCTGCATGATGTGACAGCCCATGCCGAGATGCAGGCCATCACGTCGGCGGCGGGTTTTCTCGGCGGCAAGTATCTGCAGGACTGCACGCTCTACGTCACTGTCGAACCGTGCGTGATGTGTGCCGGGGCTATAGGCTGGGCGCAGATTTCGCGTATCGTCTATGGTGCGTCCGACGAGAAACGCGGTTTTGCCCGCTATGCACCGAAGGCCATGCATCCCAAGGCCGAGATTGTGGGCGGCGTGCTTGAGGAGGAGTGCCGCTCGCTCATGCAGGACTTTTTCCGTGCCCGGAGAGGCTGAAAAGGACAGCCATTCCCGTTGAAAACCAAACATTTGGCGTATATCAAGAATTGTATTGTACGCCGAAGTATATACTATCAGTGTTACAAGGCCCTTGTACGTTTCGTACAAGGGCCTTGTAGCGTCAGTACAAAGGCTTTGTAGCGTCAGTACAAGGGCCTTGTAGCATTCGTACAAGGGCCTTGTACTAATCTCGCATGATATCTATTGTGTATCATCGGATGGCCTTCACTTTTCCGCCCTTGTCGGTGAAGGTCACTTCGTATTTCTCTCCTTTTTGTGTCTTGAACTTGCAGGTGAGTGTGCCGTAGCGCACGGTGCAGGGCTCGCCCGATCCGGAATGTACGACGGCGCGGGTGAGGCGGGTGTTGTCCCAATAGATGTCGACCGTGAAGTTGCCGCGGGCGCGGAGGCCGGTGACCGACCCTTCGGCCCATGCGTCGGGCAGGGCGGGGAGCAGGTGGATGCATGCCGACTGGCTCTGCATGAGCATCTCGGTGACACCGGCGGTGCCGCCGAAGTTGCCGTCTATTTGGAAGGGGGCGTGCGTATCCCACAGGTTGTCGAGCGTACCGTTCTTCAGCAGATTGCCGTAGAGCGTGTAGGCGTGGTTGCCGTCGTGCAGGCGTGCCCATTGGTTGAGTTTCCAGCCCATCGACCATCCGGTGGCACCGTCGCCCCGGTGTTCGAGCACTACCTTGGCGGCAGCGGCGAGGTCGGGAGTGGTGATGGGTGAGATGGTGCGGCCCGGATGCAGTCCGAAGAGGTGGTTGACGTGTCGGTGTTCGTCTTTGGGGTCATCGATGTCGCGCGACCACTCCATGAGTTGTCCGTAGCGTCCGATCCTGTAGGGGGCGATATGCCGCAGGGCATCTTCCCAGGACTGGCGGTCGTCGGCATTGGCACCGAGTACCTTGTTGGCGGCGATGGCATCCGTCAGTATTTCGCGGATGACGGCATGGGCGAAGGTTGCGCCTTCGTCTATCGGTCCGTGCTCGGGCGATGTCGACGGAGCGGCCGTGTATACACCGTCGGCGCGGTGCCACAGGTAGTCGGAGGCGAAGTCGGCACTGCCCTTGATGATGTCGTAGGTGGACTGTAGGAATTGGCGGTCGCGCGTGTAGTCGTAGTGCTCCCAGATATGTGTGGCGAGCCACGGTCCGGCAAAGGGTGAGAAGTTCCACGACATGTCCTCGCTCTCGAGCGGGGTGGTGAAACCGAAGATGTTGCCCGACACCGATGTGGTCCAGCCGCGTGTGCCGAAATAAGCCTTGGCGGTACGTTCACCGGGTTTGATGAGTCCGCGGATGAAGTCGAACAGGGGTTGCTCACACTCCGTGAGGTTGGTCGGGCAGGCCAGCCAGTAGTTCATCTGCAGATTGATATTGTTGTGGTAGTCTACCCGCCACGGGCCGTCCACGTTGTTGTGCCACACGCCTTGCAGATTGGCGGGCAGGTTGCCCGGCCGTGAGGAGGCGATGAGCAGGTAGCGGCCGAACTGGTAGTAGAGTTGCTCGAGATAGGGGTCGGCCATGCCCTTGCGGTAGTCGGCCAGCCGCTTGTCTATCGGTTGGTCGGTGGTATGGTCTGCGCCGCCGAGATGGAGGCGCACACGCTTGAAGAGCGGGGCATAGTCGGCGTAGTGTTCTTGGCGCAGACGGTCGTAACCCTTGGCAGCGGCGTCGGCCAGCCATGTCTTGGTGGTGGTGCAGGGGTTGGTGCCCACGTAAGTCTTCGGATTGGAAAAATCAGGCGAGAAGTTCTCCTTGTAGTCGGTGTCGGCCGTGATGAGGAATACCACCTCGTCGGCTCCTTTGACGGTGAGGCGTCCTCCGGCGTTGCTCAGCGTACCGCCTTGGTGTGTGGCGCGTATGCGCACGGCGTACTCCATGTGGTTGTTGTCGAGACGGGCATCCCAGAGCAGGGCGTCAGTGCCGTCGGCGGTCATCGTACCCTCGGATACGGGGTTGGGGGCATACGACAACGTGAGGTTCTGCTTGCCCGGTTGCGAGGCCGTGAAGCGTACGGCGATGACGTTGGCCGGATAACTGGCGAAGTATTCGCGGCGGTAGGTCACCCCGTCCTTTCGGAACGATACGGAGGCCAGGGCCGAGTCGAGCGACAAGGCTCTCCGGTAGTCGGTCATGCCGACGGTGCTCAGTCCGGTTTCTACATAGATCTCGCCGGCGGTTGTGAAGTTGCCGAAACGGAAGGCCGGTTCCTTGTACGACTCATAGGGTACGGTGCTGTTGAAGTTCTTGCGGGTCAGTTCGGCGGCACGGTCCCAGTCATTGGCGGCGAAAGCGTCGCGGATATCCTTGATGATGTGGGCCGATGCCTTGTTGACGTTCCAGTAGTAGTCGGCTCCCCCGGCCGTGTTCGGTCCGCCGCGCCACAGCGATTTCTCGTTGAGCGTGATGCGCTCGGCTTCCACCGACCCCATGATGTTGGCACCGAGACTGCCGTTGCCGATGGGGAGCGATTTCGACTCCCATTCCTGGTCGGGGTTGTTGCTGGTGTCGCCTGCTGCGATGGGCTTTTGCCCGTTCTGCCACTGCTCGGGGTGTCCGCCGTACCAGACGGCCTGGCCGCGTAGCGTGGTGGGGGTGTCAAACCAGTAGGAGAGTTGTTGTGCCTGTGCGGGCAGTGTGGCGGTTGTGCCCGTGAGGAGCATAGCGGCTGTCAGGGCAAGGTGGGGTATGGTTGTTTTCATCGTATGGTTTTTGGTTCAGGTTTTCCGGTATTGCGCATCTCTTAGGGGTGCGCCTATATAATAATGTGAAAAAAGGTGTGCCCGGGCATCTTGCCGTAGGCGCACCTTTATGGGTTGTCAGAGGGTATCGGTCTGTCGTGATGTGTGCCGCCTTGAGGCGTGTCACTTCACGAGGATGACGAGATATTTGCTCGTTGACCAGAATATTTGCGGATTGGTGATACGCAGGGTGTACTGCTTGTTGGCGTCGCGGTCGAGCGTATAACTGCTTGAGGGGTGCATCGTGAGAATCTTGGCCGACTTGGAGTAGAGCTTGATTTCCTTCTCCACACGGATGTCGATCTTTGTGAAGTAGCTCTTGTTGAAGTTGGACTCCAATACGCGGCTGCCGTCGATGATGTTCTGCTCCTTGAGTTCCTTCTTGGTGCCGAAGACAAACCATGCCGTGTTGAGCTGCTTGTCTTGTGCGCTGATGGTCTCCGTCTTCTGCGACGATTCGGAGCGCAGGTCGGACACGCTTTGGTTGAGGTTGCCGATGGTCTGGTCGAGCTCGGCGATATGTATGTCCTTGGCATCGAGTTCGGCCCGCAACTGGCGCAGTTGCTGGTCTTTCTCGTCGAGCTGCTGCACGAGTCCGTCGATGGCCTTGCGCATCTGCTCGCCCTTGACGCTGCTCTCGCGCATCTGCTGGCGCAGTTTGGCGATGAGCTCGCGGTTCTGCTTCATCGTGTTGGTGATGAACTGTATGTTTTCGATGATCTGCTTGCGTTTGTTGGCGCCTTCTCCGTCCTTGACCACATTGAGCCGGTTTTCTGCTTCAGTGATTTCGCGCAGACCGTCTTCTATCTGGTTGAAGGTTTCCATCATATCATTGATCTCGTTGTCCTTTTGGGCAATGATTCTCTGCAGAGAGTCATTCTGCTGCATATCGGCCAGGTCGGCGCGCTTGCGGTCGTCCTTACAGCCGGATAATGTCATGAGGACAAGTCCCATCGCCAAAAATATCAGTTTCTTCATAGTCGTATGGATTTTGTTTGTAAGCACTGCTTATTCCTGTTCTTCTTCATTATTGTGCGGGCGTACATCCGCTTTCCCGTCCCGGTCTTTGCGTGACCGCTCCTTCCGTTTCTTCTCTTTTTCCGGACTGCCGCCCACGACGATGACAATCTCGCCGCGCGGTGCGGTCTCGGTGAAGTGGGCCACCAGTTCGGCGAGTGTCCCCCGCACGCTCTCCTCGTGTATCTTCGATATCTCGCGGCAGACAGAGGCGGGCCGGTCTTCGCCGAAGGTTTCGGCCAGTTGCCCGAGGGTTTTGACCAGTCGGTAGGGCGACTCGTAGAAGATCATCGTGCGTGTCTCCGTGCGCAGCGATTCGAGGTGGGTCTGCCGCCCCTTCTTCTGCGGAAGAAAACCCTCAAAGCAAAAGCGGTCGCAAGGCAGTCCCGACGATACGATGGCCGGTATGCAGGCGGTGGCTCCCGGCAGGCACTGTACGGTGACACCGGCGTGTGCCGCTTCGCGGGCCAACAGGAATCCCGGATCACTGATGCCCGGCGTTCCGGCGTCGCTGATGAGGGCGACGGTCTGTCCGGCCCGCAGACGGTCGACCACGGCGGCTGTCGTGCCGTGCTCGTTGTACTTGTGGTGCGACATGAGTTTGTTGCTGATGTCGAAGTGCTTGAGCAGTATGCCCGACGTGCGGGTGTCTTCCGCCAGTATGACATCGGCCTCGCGCAGAATCCTGATGGCGCGCAGGGTCATGTCTTCCATATTGCCCACTGGAGTGGGCACGATATACAATGTTCCCATATAGTCCTCACAAAGATAGTTAAATCTTCTACATCGGCAAAAAAGCCCCCGATTTCTTTGCATTTTTTAAAACGTCTTTGTACATTTGCACCAATTATGACAGAGAATTTAGTGGGTGAGGTGCATCGCCCGGGACGGATAGAAGTGATATGCGGCTCGATGTTTTCGGGCAAGACCGAAGAACTGATACGCCGCATGCGCCGTGCCAAATTTGCCCGCCAGTCGGTGGAGATATTCAAGCCAGCCATCGATGTGCGCTATTCGGAAGCCGATGTGGTGAGCCACGACCGCAATGCCATTCCCTCTACTCCTGTAGACTCGTCTGCAAGCATCCTTCTTTTGTCTGCCGACAATGATGTCGTCGGTATCGACGAGGCGCAGTTTTTCGACGACGGACTGGTAGATGTCTGCAACGAACTGGCCAACCGCGGTGTGCGTGTCATCATCGCCGGACTTGACATGGATTTCAAGGGTGTGCCCTTCGGTCCGATACCCGCTCTGTTGGCCGTGGCCGACGAGGTGACCAAGGTGCATGCCATCTGTGTGCGTTGCGGCAGTCTGGCCTATGTGAGCCACCGTATTGTGGATGCCGAGAAGCGCGTGTTGCTCGGCGAGGCTTCGGAGTACGAACCGCTCTGCCGCGAGTGCTATCAGCGCGAACTGCACCGAAAGGCCGGACAAGAGAAAAAGCAGTAATCTTCCGTCCCGCTCGCGACCGCCCGCACCAAGCCATCAAGAAGACCGACAACGCCCATGCTGGAACAAAAAATCACTTTCGACAAATTCATACGCTGGACCATCATCACCCTGATGGTCTTTGCCGTTCTTTATGTGGTCAACTATTTGGGCAGCGTCCTGTTGCCGTTTTTTGTAGCCTGGCTCTTTGCTTACCTGCTCTATCCGATGGTCAAATTCTTTGAGGAGAGGCTGCATGTACGCATCCGCGCACTTGCCATCATCATCACCATGCTCGTCGTTGTCGGCGTGATAGGGCTGATGGTGTACTTCATCGTCCCGCCCATGATCGCGCAGTTTGAGAAACTCTACGAGTACCTCATGCGGTGGCTGCATCTCACGACCCATACCAACGACCTGACCACCGCCGTGAGCGACTGGGTGTCGCAAAACAAGCATGTGGTCGACCGCTTTTTCAAGAGCAAGGACTTCAGCGACACGGTCAAGGTGGCCATGCCCAAACTCTTTGCCGTGCTCTCGCAGACGGCCAATATCGTCATCAGCGTTGCTGCATCCTGTATCACCTTGCTTTATATGTTCTTCATCCTGCTCGACTACGAACATCTGTCGTCAAGCTGGATCAAGATTTTCCCCAAGAAAAGCCGTCCGTTCTGGCACGAACTCATGCAGGATGTCGAACGCGAACTCAACAACTACATCCGCGGACAAAGTCTGGTGGCCCTGTGCATGGGCATCATGTTCTGCATCGGTTTCTCGGTCATGGACTTCCCGATGGCCATCGGCCTGGGTATCCTTATCGGCGTGATGGATCTCGTGCCCTACCTGCACACCTTTGCTCTCATTCCCACGGCATTCCTGGCCATGCTCAAGGCCGCCGATACGGGGCAGAACTTTTGGGTGGTGTTCGGTATGGCCGTCGGACTGTTCATCGTCGTGCAGATCATCACCGACATGATCGTCACCCCGAAAATCATGGGCAAGGCGATGGGGCTCAACCCCGCCATCCTGCTGCTCTCACTCTCGGTGTGGGGCGCCCTGCTCGGTTTCATCGGACTTATCGTAGCCTTGCCGCTCACCACACTCCTCATCGCCTACTGGCAACGCTATGTGACAAAGGAACATGAGGGCGAAAAGACGGAATTGCTATCCGAAGTTGACAAAACGTCAGCAAAACAAGAGTAAGTGGTCTACTTTCGTTCCGGAAAAACGTTAAATTATATTTCTATCTCTTTGTCGGAACAAATTAAAGTATTATTTTTGCATCGTTATCAGAAAGAACAAGAAACATAAGTTTTAAAGTATCAAATAAATTATGGTAAACTACAAAGAATTGGGCTTGGTGAACACTCGTGATATGTTCGCAAGAGCCATCAAGGGTGGTTACGCTATCCCCGCGTTCAACTTCAACAACCTCGAGCAGTTGCAGGCTATCATCAAGGCTTCTTCTGAACTGAAGTCTCCGGTCATCCTTCAGGTATCCAAGGGTGCACGCAACTATGCCAACGAGACCCTTCTCCGCTACATGGCTGAAGGTGCTGTGGAGTATGCAAAGGAACTGGGTTGCAAGCATCCCGAGATCGTGCTGCACCTCGATCACGGTGACAGCTTCGAGCTCTGCAAGAGCTGCGTAGACCTTGGCTTCTCTTCTGTCATGATCGACGGTTCTTCTCTTCCCTACGAGGAGAATGTTGCCCTCACCAAGAAGGTGGTTGAGTACGCTCACCAGTTCGACGTAACCGTAGAAGGCGAACTCGGCGTATTGGCCGGTGTAGAGGATGAGGTCGCTTCTGAGGTTTCCCACTATACAAAGCCTGAGGAAGTGATCGACTTCACCAGCCGCACAGGTGTTGACTCTCTCGCTATCTCTATCGGTACTTCTCACGGTGCCTACAAGTTCAAGCCCGAGCAGTGCACCCGCGACCCGAAGACCGGCCGTCTGGTTCCTCCTCCCTTGGCATTCGACGTTCTCGACGAGATCATGCAGAAACTCCCCGGTTTCCCCATCGTTCTCCACGGATCTTCTTCTGTTCCCCAGGAGTATGTCGACATCATCAACGCCAACGGTGGCAAACTGCCCGATGCAGTAGGTATTCCCGAGGAGCAGCTCCGCAAGGCTTCTGAGAGCGCTGTCTGCAAGATCAACATCGACTCTGACTCTCGTCTGGCCTTCACCGCTGCCGTGCGCAAGGTATTCGCTGAGAAGCCCGCTGAGTTCGATCCCCGCAAGTACTGCGGTCCCGCTCGTGACCTCATGGAGCAGATGTACAAGCACAAGATT
Source organism: Akkermansia muciniphila (assembly GCA_963621665.1). GTDB lineage: Bacteria > Bacteroidota > Bacteroidia > Bacteroidales > Bacteroidaceae > Prevotella. Next base: position 24,935 of record CAVFEZ010000001.1, read on the forward strand.
GTTGACGTGCTCGGCTCTGACAACAAACTTGCACAGTTGGACTAATCTCGATGATTTCAAACAAATGATAAAAGGGTGTGTCGGAGTTCCGGCACGCCCTTTTTCTATCTGTTCTCTCTCCTTCTCTCTGTACAAGGCAGTTTCAAGATATCTGCCATAAGAAAAATTTATAGGCGGGTTCTATAAATTGCCTTTGATGGATTTTTTTAGCCGAGCAGATTTCTCTTTCTTTCTGAAGGAGCATAGCGGGCTATGCGACTCAGGAAGAAAGGGAAAGGTGCCGGATAAAAACAAAAAGACACAAAGAGCAATCCGTCTAAATATAAATTTAACAATGCGTGGAATTTATAGAACACGCCTAATAATATAGACTGGTGAAAAATGCCGTCATGTCGGCCATTTTCACTAACTTTGCAGATTGAGAAAAACAGAAAAACAACATAATGGAAGAGAAACATTTCAAACGCACTACCGTCACCGCAGCCCTGCCCTACGCCAACGGCGGTGTGCACATCGGCCACTTGGCCGGCGTCTATGTACCTGCCGACATCTATGTGCGCTATCTGCGCATGAAGAAGCAGGACGTGGTATTCATCGGCGGAAGCGACGAGCACGGCGTGCCCGTCACCATACGCGCCCGCAAGGAAGGCATCACCACACAGGAGGTGGTAGACCGCTACCACACACTCATCAAGGACTCGTTTGAGAAGTTCGGCATCTCCTTCGACATCTACAGCCGCACCACATCAGACATACACCATAAGTTTGCCTCCGACTTCTTCCACACGCTCTACGACAAGGGCGAACTGGTGGAGAAGACCGAAGAGCAGTTCTGCGACGAGGTGACCGGCGAATTCCTCACCGACCGCAACATCGTGGGCACCTGCCCCCGCTGCGGCGCAGAGGGTGCCTACGGCGACCAGTGCGAGAAGTGCGGCGCCACGCTCTCGCCCGAGGAACTCATCAACCCCACCAACAAGAACAACCCCGGCCACGGACTCATCAAGAAGCCCACCAAGAACTGGTACCTCCCCCTGGGCAAATACCAGGACTGGCTCAAGCAGTGGATACTCGAAGGCCACAAGGAGTGGCGGCCCAACGTCTACGGACAGTGCAAGTCGTGGCTCGACATGGATCTCCAGCCCCGCGCCATGACCCGCGACCTCGAATGGGGTATCCCCGTGCCCGTCGAAGGGGCCGACGGCAAGGTGCTCTACGTATGGTTTGACGCCCCCATCGGCTACGTGTCGAACACCAAGGAACTCTGCGACGCACAGCCCGAGCGCTGGGGATCGTGGGAGAAGTGGTGGAAAGACCCCGAGACACGCCTCGTACACTTCATCGGCAAGGACAACATCGTCTTCCACTGCATCGTCTTCCCCGTCATGCTCAAGGCACACGGCGGCTACATCCTGCCCGACAACGTGCCGGCCAACGAATTCCTCAACCTTGAGAACGACAAGATATCGACCTCGCGCAACTGGGCCGTATGGCTCCACGAGTACCTCGTCGACTTCCCCGGCAAGCAGGACGTGCTGCGCTACGTGCTCACCGCCAATGCCCCCGAGACCAAGGACAACAACTTCACATGGAAAGACTTCCAGGACCGCAACAACAACGAGCTTGTCGCCGTGTACGGCAACTTTGTCAACCGCGCCCTGCAACTCACCAAGAAATACTTCGACAGCGTCGTACCCGAGTGCGGCGAGCTCACTGACATCGACCGCAAGGCCATCGACGAGTTCAAGGATGTCAAGCAGAAGGTGGAGACGCTGCTCGATGCCTTCAAGTTCCGCGATGCACAGAAAGAGGCCATGAACCTCGCCCGCATCGGCAACAAGTACATCACCGACTGCGAACCGTGGCACGTGGCCAAGACCGACATGGAGCGCGTGAAGACCATCCTCTACATCTCGCTGCAACTCGTGGCCAATCTCGAGATAGCCTTCAGTCCGTTCCTCCCCTTCAGTTCGGCACGCCTGCGCGACATGCTCGGCATCGACAACAGCGACTGGTCGCAACTCGGCAGCACCGACCTGCTCAAGCCCGGACACCGCCTCGGCACACCGGCCCTGCTCTTCGAGAAGATCGAGGACGAGACCATCGCCGCCCAACTCCAGAAACTCGAGGACACCAAGAAGGCCAACGAGGCCGCCGCATACGTCGCCGCCCCCGTCAAGGAGAACGTCGACTTCGACACCTTTGAGAAACTCGACATCCGCGTGGGCCACATCAAGGACTGCCAGAAGGTGAAGAAGTCGAAGAAACTCCTCCAGTTCACCATCGACGACGGTTCGGGCACCGACCGCACCATCCTCAGCGGCATCGCCGCCTACTACGAGCCCGAACAGCTTGTGGGCAAAGACGTGCTCTTCGTGGCCAACTTCGCCCCCCGCAAGATGATGGGCATCGAGAGCCAGGGCATGATACTCTCGGCCGTAGACTACGACGGATCGCTGCATGTCACCACCGCTACGGACAACGTCAAGCCCGGTTCACAGGTGGGATAAACCACAATACCAACCACACACACAAGAAAAAGAAAAATGGGAAAAGTTATCCTTACCGGCGACCGTCCTACAGGCAAACTCCATCTGGGACACTACGTCGGTTCGCTCCGCCGCCGCGTGGAACTGCAAAACGCCGGTGACTACGACCGCATGTTTGTCTTCATGGCCGACGTGCAGGCCCTCACCGACAATGCCGACAACCCCGAAAAGATACGCCAGAACATCATCGAGGTGGCGCTCGACTATCTCTCGGCCGGTCTCGACCCCACCAAGTGTACGCTCTTCATACAGAGCCTCATCCCCGAACTGGCCGAACTGACCACCTACCTGATGAACCTCATCACCGTGTCGCGCGTGCAGCGCAACCCGACGGTGAAGACCGAAATCAAGTTGCGCAACTTCGAGGCCAACATTCCGCTCGGCTTCTTCTGCTATCCCGTAAGCCAGGCCGCCGACATCACCCTCTTCAAGGCGACCACCGTGCCTGCCGGCGAAGACCAGGAACCGATGATCGAGGTGGCCCGCGAACTGGTGCGCCGCTTCAACACGACCTACGGCGACGTGCTCGTCGAGCCCAACATCATGCTTCCCGAGAACGCCACGGCCCGCCGCCTGCCCGGCACCGACGGCAAGGAGAAGATGAGCAAGAGCCTCGGCAACTGCATCTACCTCTCCGACTCGGCCGCCGATGTATGGAAGAAGGTGAAGAAGATGTCTAACGGCGCTCCCCGCATGAGCATGGACGAACCGGGACATCTCGAGGGCAATGCCGTCTTCACCTATCTTGAAGCCTTCAGCACGCCCGACGATTTCGCCGAGTTCTGGCCCGAATACAAGTCGCTCGACGAGCTCAAGGAGCACTACGTACACGGCGGTATCGGCGACGGCACCTGCAAGAAGTTTCTCAACAGCATCCTCAACCGCATGCTCGACCCCATACGCGAGCGCCGTCACGAGTTCGAGCAGGACATCCCCGAGGTGTACAACATCCTGCGCCGGGGCACGGAGAGCGCACGCGAGGTGGCCGCACAGACCATGGACGAGGTACGCCGCGCCATGCGCATCGACTACTTCAACGATGCCGAACTCATCCGCCAGCAGTCGGAACACTTCCGCGCGAAGTAATTTCCCATACCGCACAGGCCATCAGAGAAAGGCATCAGACCCGTTGCCCCTGTAAGGGGCGCATATTGCAGGATAGGGCCTCGGCCCTATCTCTTCTCGGCATCACAAACAAGGCCCCTGTAAGGGGCGCATAATTCATTGTATGAGATTGAACTATGCGCCCCTTACAGGGGCACGTTGTTGATAACCCTATCAAAACGTAGGGCTCACGCCCTACGCTATAGTCTGTCGTCCCTACGGGACTCACAAGTTGCGATAATTTCACCGGACAATAATAATAATTTTACCGGGTACAATAAAAATTTTACTGGGCACACCAATAATTTTACCGGGCACTAATAAAAAAACATTGCAAAAGCCCACTGAAAAACCCTGCTTCCGATTGACGGAGGCAGGGTTTTTCTGTGGGGCGTGTCCAAATGTTGTTATCGGTGTCCGGAAATTTATTATTGCTGGTGTCCGGAATAAGGTTATGGTCTATTGAGATGGGTGCATCAGAACTCGAGCACGAGCGTCTGGCGGGGAGTCAGGCGCACGTCGTGGGAGAGATCTATCGTGCGGCCGGTCAGCACGTTGGTGGCCGAGCGGGTATCGCCGATAACCTCGGCATAGCGTGCCACGGGAAGCGTGGCGGCGTGTGAGGTGCCGTTGAGCACGGTCATGACGGTCTTGCCACCATACTGGCGGGCAATGACGTAGACACCCTTTTGGGGGATAAACTGCGTCTGCGTGCCCTCGCTGATCACCTTGTTGCCCTGACGCCAGTGTAGCAGACGGCTCAGCCAGCGGTACATCGACTGTTCGTCGGCGGTGCGGCCCTCACGGGTGAAGGCATTGTGGTTGTCGCCGGGGAATCCGCCGGGGAAGTCCTTGCGCACATATCCGTCGGTGACGGCCTTGGTACCGTTCATGAGCACCTCCGTGCCATAGTAGAGTTGCGGCGTACGGTTGACGGTGAGCAGCAGGGCAAGAGCCTGTTTCAGCGCGAGCGTGTCGCAGCCCTCACCGAGGAAGCGGTCGGTATCGTGATTCTCGATGAAAGCCAGCACGTTTTTCGCGTCGGCATAGAGATAGTCGTAGCAGAGCGAGTTGTAGATGCGGTTGAGACCCTTCCACCAGGCGTCGGTCTCCTCGTTCTTGGCCTGATTGATCTTGTCGAAGAAGGAGAAGTCCATCACCGTCTTGAGGTAGGAATTGCAGTCAGAGAGTTTGGAGTCCTTCTGCCAGGCGGCGGTATAGGCCGGTTCGGTCACCCACGTCTCGCCGACGGTATTGAAGTTGGGGTATTCCTCGCAGAGCACCTCCATCCACCGGGCCATCGCCTTGCGGTCGGCGTAGGGATAGGTATCCATACGTATGCCGTCGATGCCGGCATACTCGATCCACCACTCGGAGTTCTGTATGAGATAGGTCATGAGGTGGGGATTGCGCTGGTTGAGATCGGGCATGGAGGGCACAAACCATCCGTCGACCGTCTCGTGCAGGTCGATCTTCGAGGCATAGGGATCGACCACGGGCGTGAGTTTATAACTGGTCTGGAGATAGAGCGAGTCTTTTCCGGCCTTGCCTTCGGGCAGGCCCGTGCTGGCATTGCGGCCCGTAGGCTGGTCTTTTTGTGCCAGCCACTCGGGGGTATTGAGCCAGTCGTGCGAGGGCAGGTCGCTGAGCCAGGGATGCTCGAATCCGCAGTGGTTGAAGATCATGTCCATCACGATCTTGAGTCCTTTGGCGTGGGCATCGGCGATGAGCTGGCGATACTCCTCGTTGGTACCGAAGCGCGGGTCGACGCGGTAGTAGTCGGTCGTGGCGTAGCCGTGGTAGGTGGAGTGGCCGCCGTTGTCGGGCGAGTTGTTCTCGAGTACGGGGGTAAACCACAGGGCGGTCACGCCCAGGTCGGTGAAGTAGTCGAGATGCTGGCGTATGCCTTCAAGGTCGCCGCCGTGACGCAGGCTGGGCTTGGAGCGGTCGACGGTGTAGGCATTGAGCCCCTTGACGGGGCCGCGGTCGGGATGTCCGCAGGCGAAGCGGTCGGGCATGAGCATGTACAGCACATCGGCATTGGTGAAGCCGTGGCGGTCTTCGCCGCGCTTGTCGCGTGCCCGAAGTTCGTAGCGCACGTCAGTCTTTCCGGCCTTCGAACGGAAGCGGAGCGTCATCGTTCCGGGCTGGGCCTCACCCACGTTGAGGTAGACAAAGAGGTAGTTGGGACTGTCGAGTCTCACCAGCGAGTCGATACGCGCTCCGGGATAGTCGGTCGTGACCTCGGCCGAGCGGATGTTCTTGCCGTAGACCATGAGTTGCAGGGTGGGATTTTTCATGCCGGCATACCAGTTGGCCGGTTCGATGCGGTCTATTTTCTGGGCTGCTCCGGCAGTCAGTGTCGATGCGAGTAGCATGGCAGTAAGTAGTTTTTTCATATCGTGTTTTTTCTTTTTTCCGATTTATAGAACACGCAACAAATCAGTCATGGAGGATGACGGCCGACTGCGGGGCTACGGTCAGTGATGCGCCGGAAAGGGTGCCGAGTCCGTCGGCATCGACACGTCCTTTTTCTACGACGGCCGTGTAGTGGCCGTCGGGTATGGCGACGGTCTGTGCGGTGCGGGCGGCATTGAGCGCCACGATGATGTTGTTCCACGGTTCACCTTCGGCTCCGCTGATGCGGAAGGCCACCATGCCCTTGGGGGCATCGAGGAAGGAGAGGTGGGCTCTGACGGCCTCGGCCGTAGCCATACGGAAGGCGGGATGGGCCTTGCGCAGGGCGATGAGCCGCGCATAGTAGTCGAACACTTGGGGATAGCGCTGCAGATTGTTCCAGTCGAGGTGGTTGACCGAGTCGGGCGACCGGAAGGAATTGTGCACGCCTTTCTTGTCGCGCAACATCTCTTCGCCGCTCAGGATGAAGGGCACACCCTGCGAGGTGAGCACGGCGGTCTGTGCGAGCAGGTCGAGACGAATGAGTTCGTCGTCGGTGATATAGGGGACGGTGGCACGCAGACGGTCGGTCAGACACATATCGTCGTGGCAACTCACGTAGCTCACCATCTGCGTGGGCTCGTTGGCCCAGGGAGTCTTGGCGTAGTTCACGCGGCTCATGTCAATCTGCGGATGGGCGACGGCACCGGCGATGCCGTACTTGACACTTTCCTCGCAATCGCCTACCCCGGTCAGGAATCCGCCCTTCGTGTCGTCGGAGAACGGTCCGCGGAGCGCATCACGCAGTTCGTCGGAGAAAGCGCCGATACCGTGGAGCAAATGCGTATTGGCTTTCGTGGCCAGACTGTCGGCGGGATAGGCACAGGTGCCGGCACTCCATCCCTCGCCGTAGATGTAGATGGAGGGGTCGATCTTGTCGACTTCGGCACGGATGGCGTTCATCGTCGCTATGTCGTGTACGCCCATGAGGTCGAAGCGGAAACCGTCGATATGGTATTCGTCGATCCAGTATTTCACCGAGGCGAGCATGTACTGGCGCATCAGCGGATGGTCGGAGGCAGTCTCGTTGCCGCATCCCGACCCGTTGGAGTAGGTGCCGTCGGCACGCCGGCGGTAGTAGGCGTCGGGATAGGTGAGCTGGAAATTGCTGCCGGCAATATCGAAGGTATGGTTGTATACCACGTCGAGGATGACCCGGATGCCGGCGCGGTGGAGGGCTTGCACCATCTGCTTGAACTCGCGTATGCGCACCTTCGGGTCGCGGGCGTCGGTGGCGTACGACCCTTCGGGCACGTTGTAGTTGAGCGGGTCGTAGCCCCAGTTGTACTGCGCACTGTCGGGTCGGGTCTCGTCGATGCTGGCAAAGTCGAACGAGGGAAGGATGTGTACGGCGTTGACCCCCAACCGCTGCAGGTGGGCGATGGCACGCGGTTCGGTCAGGGCGAGGTACTTGCCCTTGTGGGTGATGCCCGATGAGGCATCGATGGAGAAGTCGCGGTGGTGCATCTCGTAGATGACGAGGTCGGCCGGCGAGCGGAGCGGCGGGCGGCGGTCGTCGTTCCAGCCCTCGGGATCGGTCTCGGCGAGGTCGACAACGGCGGCCTGGCGTCCGTTGGCAGCCACGGCCTTGGCGAACACGCCGGGTGAGACGTAGTAGCGGTCGCTCTCGGGCAGGGAGCGCGAGTAGGCCGTATCGATATCCTCGCGGCTCACGCGGAAGGTGTAGAAGCAGCCGCGCAGGTCGCGCGGTATGTCGAGCCGCCACTGTCCGCGGGCCGTGCGCCGCATCTTCTTGTCGAGTACCACGGGCGAGGCGGTCTGGTCGGTGGCCGTCACGTGTACGCGGACTTCGCGCACACGGGGGTCGGTGGTGAGACGGAAGGTGGTCGACGAGGGCGTGCAGGTCATCTCGTCGAAAGAAGCGGTCTGCGCCTGCGCCCCCGTCAGGGAGGCGAGGGTGAGCAGCGAGGTGATCATGAGTGACTTCATGTTTGGCATTTCTTCAGATAGATACTATATCTTTTCGGCTCGCATCAGGCGCGTCCGTTCTGCGTGACAAGTTCCTTCACCGTATCGTTGAAGGCGGTAGCGGCTTGCAGTTGTTCGATGGTGACGTGCATGCGGTAGCGCCAGTAGTGGCGCGGGTTGGCCGGGATATTGATGCGCTCGGCATCGGCATCGGGCAGACGCAGGTGCTCGTCTATCGAGAACCAGTCCTGCAGCGACTGCACGCAGAGCATCGAGGGCGAGGCGAGCTGGTCGGACACGATATCGCGGGCCAGCCATCCGGGCAGCGGATGCGGGGCGGCACCGCCGCGGTAGAGCATCGAGGAGTAGAAGTCCTGAGTGCGGGCCTCATCCTCGTCCCACCACTGGCGCAGGGTGGGCATATCGTGGGTGGAGAGGGTGCAGACGGAGCGGTAGGGGTAGTGGGCCACATGGCCGAAACGCTCTGAAGAGTCTTTCGGCATCGACTGCACCTCGAGCGAGAGTATGCGCAGTTCGTTCATCACCCAAGGCACGCACTCGGGCACCATGCCGAGGTCTTCGGCGCAGACGAGCATGCGGGTGGCCTGCACGAGGGTCGGCAGTTTCTTCATCGCCTCACGGTACCAGAAGTAGGAGTTGCGGCGATAGTAGTAGTCGTCGTAGAGGCGGTTGAAGGCGGCCTTGTCGCCATCGTAGAGGGCCTCGTACATGAAGTCGAGCTGGGCGCAGATACGGGGATGGAACTTATTGGCATCCTTGCGGTCGCGCACGAAGAGCACGTTGCTCACGAGCGAGTAGAGTCCGTCGCGCAGCCAAATGTCCTTGTCGGAGGTGCGTCCGGCGAAGGCGGCCTCTATCTTGCGCTGGGTGTCATATTCGGGTTTGAGGGTGTAGATGTCGTCGTGGGCATGGTCAAGATAGGTCGCGATGACCTCTTGGGCGTGCTCGCGGAAGATGCGGTCGATGACCCACGTGGCGATGAAGGGGCGGGTGAAGAGTTCCTCCTGGAAGTGCAGTCCGTAGCCTTCTATCTCCTGGCGCGACATACCGAGGGCGGGAGCAAACTGCCCGAGCAGTCCGTGTACCGAGTCGACGGGTATCTCCCATATGCGGAAGAAGCCCAGCACGTGGTCGATGCGGTAGGCATCGAAGAAGCGTGACATATTCTGGAAGCGGCGCACCCACCAGCGGCATCCGTCGGCGATCATACTCTCCCAGTTGTAGGTAGGAAATCCCCAGTTCTGCCCGTTGACGGAGAAGGCGTCTGGCGGAGCGCCGGCCTGTCCGTTGAGGTTGAAATACTGCGGTTCGTGCCACACGTCGCACCCGTGGCGGTTGACTCCGATGGGGATGTCGCCCTTGAGTATCACGCCGCGCGACACGGCATAGGCGTGTGCCGACTCCATCTGCCGGCAGAGAATGTATTGTGTCCAGTAGTAGAAGGCCACCTTCTTGTAGCCTGCCGTGCGGGGATTGGCCAGGGCGGCGCGGTCGGTCTCGTGCCATTCGTGATGGCCGGGCCAAGTGGAGAAGTCGGCCGTGCCGTAGAAGTCGCGCAGGTAGCAGTACTGTGCGTAGGGCACGAGCCAGTGTTCCGACTCGGCGAAGAAGCGGCGGAAGTCGGCCCCGCGCATCGTCTTCTGTCCTTCTTGGGCGAAGATGGTGCGCAGATATTCGGTCTTGGCGTCATTGACCCGCTCGTAGTCGATCTGAGGCAGGGCGTTGAGGTCGAGACGCAACTGCTCCATCTCTGCCCGCTTTTTCTCGTCGGCGATGGGCGACAGGGCGGTGAGGTCGGCATACTGCGGATGCAGGGCGAAGATGCTGATGCAGGAGTAGGGGTAGGAGTCGGTCCAGGTGTGGGTGATGGTGGTGTCGTTGATGGGCAATACCTGCAGCACGCGCTGGCGGGTGTCGGCCACCCAGTCGATCATCTTGCGCAGGTCGCCGAAGTCGCCCACACCGAAACTGGTCTCCGATCGGAGCGAGAAGACGGGCACAAGCGTTCCGGCGAGCCGCTCGTTGCAGATATCGAAGAACACCTGTCCGATGTGTACGACACGCACCTCGTCTTCGGCGATGCCGGCAGGGTCTGCCTTATGGTTGGCACCGGTCTCCCAAAGTATGCTGTTGGAGGTGTCGCCCACGGCGATGCACTTGAACTCCATGGGAGCGTCGCCGCAGCGGTCGGCATCGATATCGACGGTCCACTCGTTGGTGTTGTGCTCTATCATGTCGAGCGCCTTGCGGGTATCCCACTCACCGAGACACTTCGCGTTGCCCGTCAGGGCAAGCCGCTGGCCGCGGCGGAGTTGCGGACACCGCACGACGATGCGCAGTGTGCGGGCAGCGTGTGCAGGCTTGGCCTTGCCCTTGGCATGGCGGTCGATACAGGCGGTGAAGGCCGAGGTGTAGCGGTAGGCATCCTCGGGTATATTCTCCCACACGTCATACAGATTGTAGGTGTGGGCTTTGGGGGCAGTGAGACAGACGCGGTGGGTGAGCGTGGTCCACTCGCTGCGCACCTCGCGCTCGCCGTTGCAGACCGTATAATAGTAGTCTACGGCCGTGCCTGGCTTGGCATCGAAGCGGCTGACACTGCACTGCCAGTGCAGACCGTCGAGCGTTGACATATGATAGACATGCTGCAGGGGCGTACCGTCGGTACCGACGCCGCTGACGTGCAACACCAATTCCTCGCCATAGGCGGTCTTATAATCGATATTGAAATTTAGAGTCATGGTTTCCGGGTTAGTATTTTGTTGTGCAAATATAGGATAAATCTACGCCGCCACACACCCGAAACGGCCGAAAAAAGATGTTTGCGCGTGCAAACGTTTACACACACGTACCGTTTATGTAAAACAATGGAATAAAAAATCCCGGGATATGTCCGCCGACAGAGAAAAAGTGCGTACATTTGCAGCACGCACCGCCCCATCGTGGCGGCAAGCCGGAAAACCTAAATCCAACAATATATTTTAATATTATGAATACCATCCTATCCATCATCGTGAGCATACTTGCCTTCGGGGCAGTGGCCGACAACGACAGTGTGAACAATGCGGCGGCCATCGACCGCGCCATCTCCTCGTGTGCCGAACAGGGCGGAGGCACGGTCACCGTCCCCGCAGGCACGTTCACCACGGGCACGATACACCTGCGCTCGCACGTCACCCTACGGTTGGAACGCGGCGCCGTGCTCCGGGGCACGCGGCACCTCGATGCCTACGAACCGCTCCGCACCACGCTCGACCTTTCCAAGTACGAGAGCGGACAGGGCACCGACAACTACAACAGTGCCACCGACCCCATCTGGTCGATAGCCATGATCATGGCCGTAGGCGTGAGCGACGCGGGCATTGAGGGCGAAGGCGTGATCGACGGGGCCGACGTGCGCAATCCGCTCGGCGAGGAACACCAGCGCGGACCGCACGCGCTGATGATGGCCGGATGCGACAACATGCACTTCTCGGGCATCACCATACGAAGGGCCTCCAACTATGCCATCATGGGCTACCGGGTAGACCGCGCCCGCTTCTCCCGCCTGTGTATCCTCGGCGGATGGGACGGCATACACCTGCGCGGCGCCAAGCGGGTGACCATCACCGACTGCGACATACACACGGGCGACGATGCCGTGGCGGGCGGCTACTGGGAGGACTTCACCGTGCGCCGGTCGCGCCTCAACTCGTCGTGCAACGGCGTGCGTATGATCATGCCCTCTGACGGTGTCACCTTCGAAGACCTCTACGTCTACGGACCGGGCATGTTCGAGCATATCACCTCCCACCGTACCAGTTCGGGATGGGCCTTCAATATCGAGCCGGGCGCATGGGGACTGGCTCCCGGACGGCTCGACAACATCCGCATACGCCGCTGCCACGTGCAGGAGGTGCTCTCGCCGCTGGCCGTCACGCTGGGCGAGGACAACTCGCTGGGATCGATCACCGTCGACCATCTCGTGGCCCGCGACATCACCCGTATGGCCCTATCGGTGAAGAGCTGGGGCAAGGCCCAGACCGACCGCGTCGTCATCCGCCACGCCGACATGGAGTTCCGCGGCATCGACGACCCCGCACTGCCCGCATCGTTTGAAGGCAAGCCCACCTCCGAGTGGCCCGTCTTCCCGTCGTGGGGCATGTACTTCCGCAACGTGAAGAAGCTCAAGACCCACGACGTCCGGCTCCGCGTCACCGGAAAGGACTACCGTCCCGACGTGATTGTAGAGAAGTAGGAAAAAACAGAAAATAAAAAAATGCGGCCTCATCCGAGACCGCACTTTTTTTTTGTTTTCCCCCCTTGTTTCCTATTTATTTCATTTTCTTGCTTTCCCCAAACGCCACCGACACATAATTGAAGATATCCCGGCAGCAGTCTGCCGAAAACTGCTGGGCGATGTCGACGAGCCGGTCCCATTGCGCGGCGGAGAGTCCCTGCACGATGTCGGCGCGGGTGATGCCGTACTTCATGAGACCATAGATCAGTCCGGCATTGAAATTGTCGCCGGCACCGACAGTGCTCACCGTCTGCACGGGCGGCACGGGATATTCGCGGCGCAGGCCACCCTCGTCGAACACCACTGTCGGCTGCGCCCCGTCGGTATAGACAAAGCGGCGTGAGTAGAACGAGATCTCTGCCTTGTATACCCTGTCGGCCTCGTCGCTGCGGTAGAGCGTGGCGCAGTCTTCGCGCGAGGCACGCACGATGTCGGCATACTCGAGATTGTCGAGCAGATTGGGCGTGATGCGCATGATGTCCTGCTTGTGGGCCGGACGGAAATTGATGTCATAGTAGATGATGGCCCCGCGGCTGCGCGCCTGCTCAAGCAGGGCCGACACTTGGGCACGGCGGGCCGGGTTGACCGCATAGAACGAGCCGAAGACGACAATGTCATCGGCCTGGATGTCGGGACACACCACCTCGGGGCTGTCGTGCGGCGCATCGCGGTAGAAAGCATACTCGGCATTGTTGTGCTCATCGAGGAAGGCCAGCGATATGGGCGACTTCACCCCCTGGCAGACATTCACGCACGAGGTGTCGGCCCCGTTGTCGGCAAGAAACCGCAGCACCTTGTGCCCCACACGGTCGTCGCCCACTTCGGTGACAAACGTCACGGGCACACCGCAGCGGCCGAGCGAGATGATACTGTTGAACGTGGAGCCGCCCGCAGCGGCCTCCACCGGACGTTCGTCCTTGAAGATGATGTCGAGCACCGTCTCACCGATGCCTATTACCTTGCGCATATATGTTTTTCCTTATTATAGGCGTGTTCTATAAATTCCACGCATTTTTAAATTTATATTTAGACAGGTTGCTCTTTGTGGCTTTTTGTTTTTATCCGGCACCTTTCCCTTTCTTCCTCAGTCGCATAGCCCGCTATGCTCCTTCAGAAAGAAAGTGAAATCTGCTCGGCTAAAATCCAAAAATCCATCAAAGGCAATTTATAGAACCCGCCTATATCGTAAAAGTTTTATCTTTAACCAACAAAAATCATGCCGACAAAACAGACAACCACGTCGGAAATGCCAAAAAGAATGATTACCTTTGCATAAGTGACAACAAAAACAACTTGGTACAACTTGAGAACATCACCTGTCAGAAGATGAACATCACCTACATTTCAAAAGACAATTCACTGATACTGAAAGGGCTTGCCCTGCTTTTCATGGTCATATTGCATCTATACGACCCCAAAAACCTGCACGACACTTTCAGCCTTTGTACCGTGCAAGGCATGCCGCTGGCCAGTTGGATAGGCAAAGGGTGCAGTCCTGTCGGCCTGTACCTGTTTATGAGCGGATACGGCCTATATTTCACGTATCATGCCAACAGCCATAGGGGGGGGGTAATTTTAAGGATTATTAAACTTTACAAGTCTTACTGGCTCACACTGCTTGTCTTTCTGCCCATTGCCCATTACCTGACCCCATCCTCCTACCCGGGAAATTGGCAAAGGGTGATAGAAAACATCACTGCTTTCCGCACCACATGGAACAGCGAGATCTGGTTTCTGTTCCCCTACATGCTGTTGGTATTGACCTGCAAATGGGTATTTGCCCTGCTCAACAAGATAGGGACGAAGAAAATGCTCGCCTACACCTACATACTCTATTTCATCAGCATTTTTCTGGTCAGCCGGTGCTTCCTGTCCTTCTTTGCGCACCACTACGCCATATACCATATTGTACTGTATTTTGACTGCCTGTTTATGTTTGTCATGGGTGCAGTGTTCTGCAAACACGCCCGGCACGAATTTACGGGTCCTGTTGCCCGCCTGCTTTCACTGCCCCAACCCGTGTTGCTTCTACTGTTTGTACTTGTATTTCTCTTTGGTTGCGCTGTAAAGCACGGTGCCGTCTACGGGCCGCTGCATAAAGCATTCATGATTATGCTCTTTGTCCGCATCCACTGGTTCGGCTTCATAAAGAAAGGTTTCCGCTTACTGGGCAGATACAGCACGATGGTGTGGTTCATCCACACATGGATCTGCTACTACTGTTTCAAGGACTACATCTACTCCCTGCACTACCCCGTACTGATGCTCCTTGGCACACTGTCGGCCAGCATCGCCATCGGATACGTGATCATGAAGATCGACAAGTACACCAACCGGCTACTGCACATCGACAAGAAACGGGGTTGAGTGACGGAGAAAAACAACTCAAAAATATAAGCCGCAAATCATACCAACTTATTTTTTCATCGTCACTTATCCGGAAAAATATCACTACCTTTGCGCCACACGCACGGACTACCCCGACCGACGCTTCACAAAGAGAGAGAGAAAAAAATGGAAATCCATCCCATCGCCCACTTCCGTTCCCCCTTCCCCACCAAGTTTGGCATACCTAAGCAAAGCGGCCTCGTAGAACACCTGCGCGGACGCATCGTCTTCACACCCGACTACCGCTCACCCGACTACATACGCGGCCTGGAGGAGTTCGACTACCTCTGGCTCATCTGGGAATTTTCGGCCAACAAGCATGCTGCCAACAGTCCCGTCGTACGTCCGCCCGTACTTGGCGGCAACGAGAAAATGGGGGTATTCGCCACCCGCTCGCCCTTCCGCCCCAACAATATCGGACTGTCCTCCGTGCGCCTCGACCATATCGAGTTGACCGACGACGGCCCCGTCATCCACGTGTTGGGTGCCGATCTGATGGACGGGACCCCCATCTACGACATCAAACCCTACGTCACCTACGCCGACTGTCACGTCGGGGCACGCTCCGGATTTGTAGACAAACGCACATGGCCGAAACTCCATGTGGTTCTGCCCGACGACATCCGGCAGGAACTCACCGAAGCCGACGTCGAACTTCTCACCCACATTCTTGAACTTGACCCCCGCCCCCACTACCACAACGATGCCGCCAAAACCTACGGCATGGCTTTCTCCGGACGGGACGTACACTTCAAAGTCGAAGGCGATACGCTCACGGTGGTATCCATATCATAATACCGCATAAAAACACCCGAACCGGTATTCGGCCTTGCATACTCGAGTATTCGGGCCGAATACCGCAGTAGCCAAGGCCGAATACTCGAGTATTTCAGCCCGAATACCGGAGTATGCAAGGCCGAATACTCCAGTATTTCGGCCCGAAGACTGACATCATGCCTTACAATAGGATTGGTGGTTGGGAGGGTTTGAGGATACGCAATGGCATATCCCCCTCAAAAAAATATGGCGTGTTCCAAAAAAATTATGGCGTGTTCCAAAAATCATCAATAGATTTTCAGAACACGCCACATTCTTATTCTATATGCCCAGCACTATTCCAGCACTGACAGGTCGACAAACTTGCCGCGCTCCTTGCGGTCGGCAATCATCTGATCCAGTTTCTTGCGGCGCTGCGGTGCGATCCACTTACGGGCGAAAATATTGGGAATGGCGACGCCGATGGAGATACACATGATGGTGATGGCCGAGCCCATGCCAAACTTCACGGCATTGGTCAGCTCGCCCACCACACCGTTCATCTCGATCATGGCGACCAGCGCACGGTACATCAGCACACCGGGCACCATCGGGATGACGCTCGGAATGGAGAGCACATGGTTGGGCGCATGCACCCAGTGTACGGCCTTGACCGCAATAAGGCTGACCAGGGCGCTACCTGCCAGCGAGCCGACAGCCAGCCCCATATCAAGACCGATATTTTGGTTGGACGGACCAAGATTGACAAAGTTGCGCGTGCAGACCGCTATGATACCACCGATGGCAACCACCCAAAGCAGACGGCGCGGGATATTGAAAATCATCGAGAAGCCCATAGCCGAGATGGCCGCTGCAACGGCATAGTTGATATAGTTGTTGTGGGGTATCATCGGGATGTGATAGAACTGCGACAACTCGAAATTGGAAATTTTCAGGAAGAAGGCAATACCAAACGACATCGCCACAATCATCAGGAAGGTGTTGACGGCCCGCGTGATACCCACCTGGATATAATTGTCGAGCATATCGTCGACAAAATTGATGAGCGGCACTCCCGGCACGATAAACAGGGCGCAGGCCAACAACGGATGGAGCGGCGTAGAGGTCCAGGAGGCAGGGAGGAAGGTCGTGAGCCATGCGATGAGCGTACTGACAAAAGCGGCAATGGCTATACCGATATAGTTGTTTTGTCCGCGACGGAGCAGGAAGCCGCGCAAGTACATACCGATGGCCGCAGCCAGTGAAGCATAGAAGAAGGCCGTCCAGTCACAACCGAACTGTATACAAAAGCCGCCGCAGGCAAATCCCGTACCGATGGCCACCTGCAACGGAGTATAGTTGCGCGGACGCTGACGTATCTGCTCCAGTTCGTCGGCATACTGCTCGATGCTGTAATCCTCGCGGATAGCCTTCCACGAGAGTTTGCTGACCAGCGAGATGGTGGTCATGTTGATGCCATGCTTCGTGCAACGCTGGAACTTGGTGAAGGAGTGCTCGTCATCGCTGAGGTTGACCATCAGCATATTGTACTGCACGTAGATGTGCAGATGCTCCTCGGGCAGTCCGAGAAATGCGGCCACGCGGTTCATGTTGCGCACGATGCGGTTGGTATCAGCCGCACTCTCGACGAGCATCTGTCCGGTCTTGAGCAAGAGGTCGAGTTTGCGTCTGAGCGATTTTTCGTAAACAAGTTTTTGTTGTTCGTCCATCATACGATACGGAAAATGGTGTAAATAGTGGTTATACCTTTGAAAACGACTGCAAAAGTACGCATTTTTTCTGTAAGAAAGGATGGTGAACCGCAAAAAGGCAAGGTACGGAATACGATTGTCGCAGAGAATTCTGTATCTTTGCAATCAGTATCTTTGCAAATATCGCCAAAGGAAAAGGAAATACCCAATATATATGAAAGAATTCTTCAAGTACACACTCGCCACGATAACCGGACTGGTCGTCACAGGCGTCATCGTCGCCCTCATCGGAGCGATGAGCATTGCAGGCATGGTGGCCTCATCGGAGGCCACACAGAATGTAGAGGACAACTCCGTACTCGTACTCAACCTCTCCGGCGTCATCGACGAGCTGGGACAGAACAATATCGTCGGACGGCTGACCGGCAACTCGGCCAACAAGCTCGGCCTCGACCAGATACTCTCCGCCATCCGCAAGGCCAAGACCAACGACGACATCAAGGGCATCTATATCGAAGCCGGTGCCGCAGAGAGCGGATACGCCACACTGCAGGAGATACGCAACGCCCTGCTCGACTTCAAGAAAAGCAAGAAGTGGATCATCGCCTACGCCGACAGTTACGGCCAGGACGCCTACTATGTAGCCTCCGTAGCCGACGAGATATACATCAACCCCAAGGGTATGATCGACTGGCACGGACTCGCCACCCAACCGATGTTCTACAAAGACCTTATGGCCAAGTTCGGCGTACGCTACCAGATCGTGAAGGTCGGTACCTACAAGAGTTACACCGAAACCTACACCGAGAACAAGATGACCGACGCCAACCGCGAACAGGTGTCGGTATTCCTGAACGGGCTGTGGGGCAACATCTGCAAGGCCGTGGCCGACAGCCGCCACATCTCCACCGACTCGCTCAACGCCTACGCCGACCGCATGATCATGTTCGAACCGACTGAAAACCTGAAGCAAGCCAAACTGGTCGACGGACTGAAGTACGCCGACGAGATGAAACAGTATATCAAGCAAAAACTGGGACTCAAGGACGACGAGCATGTCTGCCAAGTGAGCGTCAGCGCCATGCAGAACGTGAAAGAACCTGCCGTCAAGGGCGACGCCATCGCCGTATACTACGCCTACGGCACCATCGTGCAGAACGGCACGACATCGCAACTGGCCAAGGGACACAACATCGTGGCACAGGACGTATGCAAGGATCTTGAAGACCTGGCCAACGACGACGACATCAAGGCCGTGGTCATCCGCATCAACTCGGGCGGCGGCGATGCCTACGCCTCCGAACAGCTGTGGCACCAGATCACGAAACTCAAGGCCAAGAAACCGGTAGTCATCTCCATGGGCGACTACGCCGCATCGGGTGCCTACTACATGAGCTGCAACGCCAACTGGATTGTAGCCCAGCCCAACACGCTCACCGGCAGTATCGGTATCTTCGCAGCCATACCCGACCTCAGCGGACTGGTCACACAGAAACTCGGCGTACACTTCGACGAGGTGAAGACCAACCGCAACAGTACCTTCGGCAGCATCATCGCCCGTCCGTTCAGCGACGAGGAACTTGCCTATCTGCAGGGCTATGTCAACCGCGGCTACGACCTCTTCCGCCAGCGCGTGGCCGACGGCCGCCGCCAGCCCGTAGCCGCCATAGAGAAAGTGGCACAGGGTAGAGTATGGTTGGGCAACGATGCCATCAAGATCAAACTCGTCGACCAGCTCGGAAGCCTCGACGACGCCATCGCCAAGGCAGCCAGTCTTGCCAAACTCGACAAGTACCACACCGACAACTATCCCGCCGGAGGCAACTGGATGGAGCAGATCATGAGCGGTACCACACGACAGAGTTATCTCGACGACCAACTGCGCGCCACCCTCGGCGACCTCTACCAGCCCTTCAGCCTGCTGAAGAACATCGACCGCCGCGAAGTGTTGCAGGCACGCGTACCTTTCGTGCTCAACATGAACTGATTTTCCGGCGACGGGTACAAAAAGAGTGCATCACAAAAGAGTCTGTTTATACCCGCCGCACAATAGTCATCTCACCACACCATCCACATCACTCATGCGTACAGAAGGCGATTTCATCAAGATCAATGAGTGGCTGACTCCCATCAGTTGGCTCTACGGCATAGGCGTGCGCTTCAGAAACGCCCTGTTTGACATGGGTCTGCTCAAAAGTGTGAGTTACGCGACGCCCGTCATCTCCGTCGGCAACATCACCGTCGGCGGCACGGGCAAGACACCCCATGTGGAATATCTCATACGCCTGCTGCACGACAACTACAAGGTGGCGGTGCTCAGCCGCGGATACAAGCGCAAGAGCCACGGCTATATCCTGGCCGGAAAAGATACGGTCATGAGTGACATCGGTGACGAACCGTACCAGATGAAGCGGAAGTTCGGCGACATACACGTGGCCGTCGACAAAGACCGCCGCCACGGCATCGAACGTCTCACCCACGACGAGGCCACACGCGACGTACAGGCCATACTGCTCGACGATGCCTACCAGCACCGCTACGTCAAGCCCGGCATCAACATCCTGCTCATCGACTACCACCGCATGATAGGCTACGACAAGTTGCTGCCCGCCGGCCGCCTGCGCGAGCCTCAGGAAGGGACCATACGTGCCGACATCGTCATCGTGACCAAATGTCCGGCCGACCTCAAACCGATGGAGTACCGCGTACTCAAACGGGTGATGGGCCTACGCCCCTTCCAGCGACTCTTTTTTACGACACTCGAGTACGGCGACCTTCTGCCCGTGTACGGAGGGACACCGCGCAAACTCCGCAGCATCAAGCCCACCACCCACGTACTTTTGCTCACCGGCATCGCGTCACCCCGACAGATGATACTCGACCTGCAGCCCTACACCCGGCACATCACCCCGCTGACCTTCGGCGACCACCACGCATTCACCGCAGCCGACGCAGCACTCATCAATGAGACCTACACCGCCCTGCCCTCACCCAAGGTCATCATCACGACCGAGAAAGACAGTGTACGCCTGCAACAGCTCGAAGGGCTGGCCGACGAGGTGAAAACCAACATCTTCGCACTCCCCATACAAGTAAAATTTCTACTCGACGACAAAGAAAAATTCGATAAAAAGATCATAGACTATGTACGAAAAAATTCAAGAGACGGCAGCATGGCTTAAAGAGCGCATGACGACCCAACCGCAGACTGCCATCATTCTGGGCACCGGTCTCGGACAACTGGCCTCAGAGATCACCGACAGTTATGAATTCTCATACAAGGACATACCCAACTTCCCCGTATCGACGGTAGAGGGACACGCCGGAAAACTCATCTTCGGCAAACTCGGCAACAAGGACATCATGGCCATGGAAGGCCGATTCCACTACTATGAGGGCTACTCGATGAAGGAAGTCACCTTCCCCATCCGCGTGATGTACGAACTGGGCATCAAGACACTGTTCGTCAGCAACGCTTCGGGCGGCATGAACCCCGAATTCAAGATTGGTGACCTGATGATCATCACCGACCACATCAACTTCTTCCCCGAGCACCCGCTGCGCGGAAAGAACTTCCCCACCGGTCCCCGCTTCCCCGACATGCACGAGACCTACGACCTCCAACTCATCGCCGAGGCCGATGCCATTGCCAAAGAGAAGGGCATACGTGTGGTACACGGCGTATACGTAGGTGTACAGGGCCCCACCTTCGAGACCCCGGCCGAATACAAGATGTACCACCGTCTCGGTGGCGACGCCGTCGGCATGAGCACCGTTCCCGAAGTCATCGTCGCCCACCACTGCGGCATCAAGACATTCGGTATCAGCATCATCACCGACCTTGGACTCGAAGACACGCCCGTCGAAGTGAGCCATGAGGAAGTACAGATCGCCGCCAACAACGCCCAGCCGCTGATGACGGAGATCATGAGAGAGATGATCAACCGCGCATAAGTCATAACAAGCCATGACAGAAATAGCCACACTGGGTGAGTTTGGCCTCATCAGCCATCTCACCGACGGCATCCAGCCCAAGAACGCCTCTACCCTACGCGGTGTGGGCGACGACTGCGCAGTGATGCACTATCCCGACAAGGAAGTGCTCGTCACGACCGACATGCTCATGGAAGGCGTACACTTCGACCTGACGTATATCGACATGCGCCATTTGGGTTACAAGTCGGCCATGGTCAACATCAGCGACATCTTCGCCATGAACGGCACGCCCCGCCAGCTGGTGGTCAGCATCGCGCTCAGCAAGCGGTTCAAGGTAGAAGACCTCGACGAATTCTACGTAGGTCTGCGCGCCGCCTGCGACAAGTGGAATGTAGACATTGTCGGCGGCGACACCACCTCGTCGTACACAGGTCTGGCCATCAGCATCACCTGTATCGGCGAAGCCGCCAAGGACGATATCGTGTACCGTGACGGTGCCAAAGACACCGACCTCATCTGTGTCAGCGGCGATCTCGGAGCGGCCTATGCCGGACTGCAGTTGCTGGAACGCGAGAAGACGGTCTACTACCAGCAGGTAGACGAGGCCCGAAAGAAGGGTGACACCCGCGGACTCGAAGCCCTCAAGAATTTCCAGCCCGACTTCGCCGGCAAGGAGTACATCATACAACGGCAGATACAGCCCGAAGCCCGCGGCGACATTCTCGCCCGACTCCACGAGCAGAACATCCGTCCGACGGCCATGATGGACATCAGCGACGGACTGAGCAGCGAGCTCATGCATATCTGCACCCAAAGCCACTGCGGATGCCGCATCTACGAGAAGAACATCCCCATCGACTACCAGACGGCAGTCATGGCCGAAGAACTGAACATGAACGTGACCACCTTCGCCCTCAACGGCGGCGAAGACTATGAACTGCTCTTCACCGTACCCATCGGCGACCATGAAAAAATCGCCGACATGGACGACGTGAAACTCATCGGCCACATCACCAAGGAAAACCTCGGACGGATGCTCGTCACACGCGACAACAGCGAGTTTGAACTCAAAGCCCAAGGCTGGAACCCGCTCAAAGAAAAAGAATGACCGGAAGGCCGAGTGACAGAAAAAACACGCTTCACAACGGCCACCCGATACAAAAACGGCCCAAACGCCTCTTTGCTGAGGTCGCTTGGGCCGTTTTTATATCAAGTGCCACTGATTATTGCTCCGGCAAGAAACCCTGACGGCGCAGCATTTCAAGAAAACCGGCAGACATCATCTCGTTGTCATGCTTGGTGTAGCGGCAGTCAGTAAAGACCTGTGCGAGCGTCTGCTTGCCGTTGACACGGACAAACTCCTCACTCTCGGGCAATGCTTCCTTCTCGGCATAGATATCGTCGATGGCAGTAGACGAATAGTCGGCATAGGTCTCCTCATGCACGATGCCACGCAACGGAAGACGGTCGGTGAACGGCGGATTCTCAGCCGGCCAACCCAACGTGATGGTGGCAACTGGGGCGACGAGCAAAGGGAGGCCAAGCACATCGGCAATCAACTGCGGCTGATAGACCGTTGTTCCCAGAAAACAGCATCCCAGTCCTTCTTCTTCCGCAAGATTGCAGAAGGTCTGGCAATAGAGCAGGGCGTCGGTCATGGCATTGACAAACGAGAGAAAATTGGCATAACCGGGTTGGGCCTGCCGATTTTCCGCCCAAACGGAGGTGCGGTGGAAATCTGCGCAAAAGGTCAGCACCACAGGGGCACCGGTCACCATAGGCTGGTTGAAGTGCGCCGGAGCCAGCCGCTTCTTCATGGCCTCATCGCGCGTGACAACGACACTATACAACTGCAGATTGCCCATCGTCTGGGTACGCTCGGCCTCCTCAAGGAGCCGCGCGAGCAAGTCGGCCGACACTTCGCGGTCGGCGTATTTTCTGATACTTCTTCTGGTCTTGATCGTATTCATTCGGAGATAACTATTATCGTACACAAAGTTACGACAATATCCGAGCAAAAGCGACTGACTTCCCATATTTTATTCGTACTTTCGCAAAAGCAAACAGAAATCAAGGGGATGTCCAAGAATGGGTCTGCAGCTGCAACCATTGAGACTGACGAAAACAGAGCGTATTTCCTGATAGACATACCTTGCCACCCGATGTTTCTGGACAAAACCAATCTATTCATGCGAAAAACATATCTCACCATCATCCTCGCCGCCCCTTGTGCCGCGCTTGCCCTTGCGGCAAAGAACACGACGTCTGCCCGACAGCGTCCCAATGTCATCATCATCCTCGCCGACGACCTCGGCTACGGCGACCTCGGGTGCTACGGAGCCAAGGGAGTGACGACGCCCAATGCCGACCGCCTGGCCCGGCAGGGCATACGCTTCACCGACACCCATGCTGTCGCCGCGACCAGCACGCCGTCGCGCTACTCGCTCCTCACCGGCGAGTATGCCTGGCGGAAGCCGGGCACCGATGTGGCGGCCGGCAATGCGGGCATGATCATACGGCCGGAGCAGTTTACGATGGCCGACATGTTCAGAAGCCGCGGCTACACGACCTGCGCCATCGGCAAGTGGCACCTCGGCCTTGGCGACCGCACGGGCGAACAGGACTGGAACGCTCCGCTCGCGGCCTCGCCCGCCGATCTGGGATTTGACTACCACTACATCATGGCAGCCACGGCCGACCGTGTACCGTGCGTCTTCATCGAGAACGGCATGGTGGCCGGGCATGACTCTACGGCACTGATAGAGGTGAGTTACGAAAAGAATTTTCCCGGCGAACCGACCGGACGCGACCATCCCGAACTGCTCTACAACATGAAGCCCAGCCACGGCCACGACATGTCAATCGTCAACGGCATCAGCCGTATCGGGTATATGCGCGGCGGAGGCAAGGCACTGTGGAAGGACGAGAACATCGCCGACTCCATCACCCGACACGCCGTCACGTTCATCGAGCAGAACAGCCGACAGCCGTTCTTCATGTACTTTGCCACCAACGACGTGCACGTACCGCGCTTTCCGCACCCGCGCTTTCGCGGACAAAGCACGATGGGACTGCGCGGAGATGCCATCGCACAGTTCGACTGGTCGGTAGGCGAGATCATGCGCACGCTCGACCAGCTCGGCATCGCTGACAACACGCTCGTCATACTCACCAGCGACAACGGACCGGTGGTGGACGACGGATATCAAGACCGTGCAGAAGAATTGCTGGGCGACCACCGTCCGGCGGGTCCCTGGCGCGGCGGAAAGTACAGTGCGTTCGAGGGTGGCACCGAGGTGCCGTTCATCGTGCGTTGGCCATCAAAGATAAAAGCAGGGCAGACGCTCGGCACGCTCATCTCACAGATTGACCTCATGCGGTCACTGGGTTGTCTTGTCGGTGCGACTCTGCCCAAGGGGAGTGCGCCCGACAGCGAAGACCGTATCGGCAATCTGCTGGGAGCAGACCTCACCGACCGTCCCTGGGTCGTAGAGGAAGCACACGACCATACATTGTCGGTACGGACAAAAGAATGGAAATACATAGAACCAAGCGACGGTCCAAAGATGATAAAGTGGGGACCGAAGATAGAAACAGGCTTTCTGCCGGCACCGCAACTCTACCATATCGGCACTGACGGTGCCGAGACTGTCAACAGGGCCACAGAACAGCCGGAGAAGGTCTATGAAATGCAAAACATCCTCCGTCACGTTCGCTGACAGAGGATGTATATCAAGGGGGACAAAGATGTGCTACACCATCATTTGCCGACAAAGGCCAGAATTTTGTTGAGCGGTATGCCAAAATTGAAATTGTCGCTGACGGCGAGTTTGGCATAGTTGACAGCCACGACACGTCCGTTCTTGTCGAGCACAGGACTGCCGCTTGACCCTTGTACGGTCGGGATGCTGTACAACAGACGGTCGCCGTCGGGCATCTGGGTAATCTTTCCGCTGGTCATCTGCACCTTGATACCCTGCTTGGTAGAGGCCAGCGCCGGACCGGCATTGTAGCCGATCATATAGAGTTCCTGGTCGATGCGCAGGGTGGTGTCTTTCTTCTTGCCGAACATTTCGCCCAACCGCTCACCCAACGACGGACTTTCGGTCTCGCCCAGTCCGAACACATGGGCCGTCTCGGGGGTAACGCCGCTCTTGAGACGTATCAGCGCAAGGTCGACATTCTCCTTGTCGGAAACCTTGGTGACCACACATGGATTCTTTTTCAGAAAATCGTCAGACGATGTCACATAGGTGCCGTCATAGGCAATGCCTACCTCGCAGACGGGCGTGATAGCCAGTTCGTCAAGCGATATGTTGCCGTCGAGTATGCGGTTGCGTGCCTCCACCAATGCCTGAAAAGAAGAACGGAGTTCGTCCTCCTGCTCTTCGATCCGCTCATAGCGGTTGGAATCGAAGATGTCGTTGCCATAATAGTCGGTCGTATAGCAGTCAGACTTCTCGTTCTCCAGTTCGGCATACTGCTCCTGCAGGTTCTGCATCTGCAGGGTATAGTAGGAGCGGACAGCATTGAGAAGATTGTTGAGCTGGGTCTTCACGGCAGACTTGTCAACGATGGGCTGCGCCACATGGCGGTTGGTCATGATCGTACCTTTGCTGTCTATGAAGAAGCCCGTACCGGAAAGGGTGACCGCCTTCGACTGAATCTCGTTGCGGTCGGCCGTAAAGTCAAAATCACCGTCACCGTCAAGACCCGTAAAATAGAGGTATTTGCCGTTGGGCAATTTCATCTGGTAATAGTAGCGGTTGAGTATCAGCACTACACCCGACTTGCCCTCATCGAAAAGTTCTTCGGGAGTCTTTTCCCCACTGCAACTGCACAAACAGGAAATCAAGCATCCGAAAAGGATGCACCATAGGGATATTCTTTTCATCTGTTTCATAAATCTTAAATGCCGTATGCGACAGGTACAAAGGTAAGCATAAAAATCGAGTTGAGCATCATCTTGCAGAATACAAACCGCAGGACACCGACGCGGAGTCCCGTTTTTTTTCATGGACAAGACTCCATGCCTATAAAAAAATGACTATCTTTGCACTCCGCTACCTTTTCTGACGGAACGGAAAACTGGGAAAGAAAAGAGCGGACTACCCAAAAACCACATTATATAATATACACGATGACAAAAACATATACCTACGACGAGGCCTTCGCCGAATCACTGGAATATTTCGGCGGCGACGAACTAGCAGCACGCGTGTGGGTGAACAAATACGCGATGAAAGACAGTTTCGGCAAGATCTATGAGAAATCGCCCGAGCAGATGCACTGGCGTATCGCCAACGAGATTGCCCGCATTGAGCAGAAATACCCCCATCCGCTGACCGCACAGGAGATATTTGACACGCTCGACCACTTCCGCTACATCATTCCCGCAGGAAGCCCCATGACCGGTATCGGCAACAGCCACCAAGTGGCATCGCTGAGCAACTGCTTTGTCATCGGCATCGAAGGAGACGCCGACTCCTACGGTGCAGTCATGCGCATAGACGAGGAGCAGGTGCAACTGATGAAGCGACGCGGCGGCGTAGGCCATGATCTGTCACAACTCCGTCCCAAGGGGTCTCCCGTCAACAATTCCGCCCTCACATCCACCGGTCTCGTGCCTTTCATGGAGCGCTATAGCAACTCCACCCGCGAGGTAGCACAAGACGGACGGCGCGGAGCACTCATGCTCTCCGTGAGCATCAAGCACCCCGACAGCGAAGCGTTCATCGACGCCAAGATGACTGAAGGAAAGGTGACAGGGGCCAACGTGTCGGTGAAGATCGACGACGCATTCATGCAGGCCGCCATCGACGACAAGCCCTACACCCAGCAGTTCCCCATTGACTCATCCACACCAAAGGTGAGCAAGAGCATATCGGCCCGCAAACTGTGGGACAAGATTGTACACAACGCATGGAAGAGCGCCGAACCGGGTGTTCTGTTCTGGGACACCATCCTGCGCGAGAGCATACCCGACTGCTACGCCGACCTCGGTTTCCGCACCGTGTCGACCAACCCCTGTGGAGAGATTCCTCTCTGCCCCTACGACTCCTGCCGCCTGCTCTCGCTCAACCTCTACTCCTACGTTGACCAGCCGTTCACGGACAAGGCCAAGTTCGATTTCGAAAAGTTCGCCAGGCACGTCCGCATCGCCCAACGCATCATGGACGACATCATCGACCTGGAGATGGAGAAGATAGACCTCATCATCGAGAAGGTGAAGAGCGACCCGCAAGCCGGCGACGTCAAGGAAGCCGAGCTGCACCTTTGGGAGAAAATACGCGAGAAGAGCAGCAAGGGACGCCGCACCGGCGTGGGCATCACGGCCGAAGGCGACATGATAGCCGCCATGGGTCTGCGCTACGGCACACAGGAAGCGACAGACTTCAGCGTCAGCGTACACAAGACCTTGGCGCTCAACGCCTACCGCAGTTCGGTCACTATGGCAGAGGAGCGCGGAGCATTCCCCATCTACGATACCGGGCGTGAAGCCGCCAACCCATTCATACTGCGTCTCAAAGAGGCCGACCCGCAACTCTACGCTGACATGACTGCACACGGCCGCCGCAACATCGCCTGTCTGACCATCGCCCCGACCGGCACGACCAGTCTCATGACACAGACGACCAGCGGCATCGAACCGGTGTTCATGCCCGTATACAAACGCCGCAGAAAGGTCAACCCCAACGATACGGAAGTGCACGTGGACTTTGTCGACGAGGTAGGTGACTCCTACGAGGAATACATCGTATACCACCGCAAGTTCCTCACCTGGATGGAAGTCAACGGCATCGATACCCACAAGAAATACTCCCAAGAGGAAATCGACGCCCTCGTCGCACGCTCGCCCTACTACAAGGCGACCGCCAACGACGTAGACTGGCTCATGAAAGTGCGCATGCAGGGCGCCATACAAAAATGGGTCGACCACTCCATCAGCGTGACCGTCAACCTCCCCAACAGTGTCGATGAGGCCCTCGTCAGCCAACTCTACATCGAGGCATGGCGCTCGGGCTGCAAGGGATGTACCATCTACCGCGACGGCAGCCGCTCCGGCGTAATGGTCTCCGTGAAGAAAAAAGACAAGGACAAAAAGAAGGAGAAGACGGAGAAAAGCACCATTGCCCTCCAGCCCAACGTCACCGAGGTGCGCCCCAAAGAATTGGAATGCGATGTCGTGCGCTTCCAGAACAACAAGGAGAAATGGGTGGCATTCGTCGGCCTGCTCGACGGACACCCCTACGAGATTTTCACCGGACTGCAAGACGACGAGGAAGGCATCGTACTGCCCAAGACCGTTACCAAAGGAAGAATCATCAAGCAGACCAATGCCGACGGGTCGCACCGCTACGACTTCCAGTTTGAGAACAGACGCGGCTACAAGACCACCGTCGAAGGACTGAGCGAGAAGTTCAACCCCGAGTACTGGAACTACGCCAAACTCATCTCCGGCGTACTGCGCTACCGTATGCCCATCTCCCATGTCATCAAACTGGTCAGCTCGCTGCAACTCAAGAACGAGAGCATCAACACATGGAAAGTCGGCGTAGAGCGCGCCCTCAAGAAATACATTGCCGACGGCACCGCCGCCAAAGGACAAGTATGTCCGTCGTGCGGCCAGGAAACGCTCGTCTACCAAGAGGGATGCCTGATCTGCACCAACTGCGGCGCATCGCGCTGCGGATAACCGGCCAAAGACAACAACCATGACGCGACTCATCACCTCGCACGTCTTCATCGACGGCATACGCATGCACGCCCGACACGGCGTACTCGCCCAAGAACGGCTCACCGGCAATGACTACACCATAGACGTAGATGCCGAGTACGACGTATCGGCCGCCATGCGGTCTGACCAAGTGGACGACACGCTCAACTACGCATCGGTGTTCAATATCGTCAAAACGGAAATGAATATTCCGTCACAACTCATCGAACACGTTGCCGGACGCATCGCCGACCACCTCATGAAGGATTTCCCTGCCATAAAATCACTGAAAATCAGAATACGCAAGGAAAACCCACCCATGGGGGCCGACTGCGATGGAGCCGGTGTGGAAATCAGTGTCACGCACCAAAAAACTAATTGAACACTTGGAGTTTTTCCCATAAATGCTTACCTTTGCCCCTAATTTTCAGTCACATGAGTAAGAGACCACCGTTTGTTCTATGCCTGTTGCTTCTCTTTGCGACCGTCTGCAGCGCTGCCGCAGACAAGGGGTTCACGCTTGTCATCGACGCCGGACACGGCGGAGGCGACTCCGGAGCAAAGGGCACTTACTCTATGGAGAAGAACATCAACCTCAACGTGGCACTCGCCTTCGGAAAATACGTCGAAGCCAACTGCCCCGATGTCAAGGTGGTCTACACCCGCAAAAAGGATGTCTTCATCCCGCTCTACGAGCGTGCCGAGATAGCCAACCGCAACAAGGCCGACCTGTTCATCTCCGTACACACCAACTCGCTCGGAGGCGGACACATCGCCCGCGGCTTCGAGACCTACACGCTCGGAGACGGTACACGGCAAGGCAAAAAGACCAACCTCGACGTGGCCAAGCGCGAAAACTCCGTCATCTATCTCGAAAAAGACTACCAGCAACACTATGTCGGCTTCGACCCGAACTCACCCGAAAGCAACATCATGTTTGAGTTCGTGCAGGACAAAAACCTCTCCCAAAGCATCGACCTGGCCAAGATGCTGCAGACCCACGTCTGCCGCATAGCCGGACGGCCCGACAAAGGCGTACACCAGGACAATTTCGCCGTACTCCGCCTGACCTCCATGCCCTCCTGCCTCATCGAACTGGGATTCATCTCCACTCCCGACGAGGAACGTCTGCTCAACGACCCGACTACAGCCGACCTCATGGCCAAGGGCATCTACAACGCTTTCGCCGAATACAAGAGCAAATACGACCGTAGCATCAGCGTGCCCTACAAGACAGAAGTAGCCCCCATCGCCGAAACGCCTGCCACAAACACTGCCACAGCAGACACACCTGCCGAGAATACAACAGAAAAGCCTGCCGAGACCCGAAGCACAGCCCGTAAACCGGCAGAGACACAGAGCAAACCGAAAGAGAGCCGCACCGCTACGACCACCACACCAACAGCGGCCACAGACGAATCAAAACCCGTATTCAAGATACAAATCATCGCCGGCAACATGCGGCTCAGAGCCGACGACCAACATTTCAAAGGACTCAAGGGATGCGAATGCTACGAAGAAAACGGCATGAAGAAGTACACCTACGGAGCCTCCAACAACTATAACGAGATATACAGGCTGCGCAAGGAAATCGCAGAGAAATTTCCTGAATGCTTCATCATCGCCTTCAAAAACGGACAGAAGATGAACATCAACGAAGCCATCCGCGAATACAAGAGCAACAAAAGCAAATAAAAATCAATCACAGCAATATGAGATTCTTTACAAAAGAGGTAAAAATCGCACTCGTCACCATCCTCGGAATCGTGGTTCTGTTCTTCGGAATGAACTTTCTGAAAGGCCTCAACCTGTTCTCCACCAGCAACGAATACTTCATAGAGTTCCAGGACATCAGCGGACTCTCCTCATCAAGCCCCATCTACGCCGACGGATACAAGGTAGGCACAGTCAAGGGCATCATCTACGACTACAGCAACGAGCACCCCACCCGCGTTCAGATAGACATCGACAAGCAAATGCGCATACCCGAAGGCAGCACCGCTGAGATAGAATCTGACATGATGGGCAACGTCAAGGTCAACCTCCTTCTGGCCAACAACCCACGCCAGCGCATAGAGCCGGGCGGCACCATCAAGGGTGTGGCCGCCACAGGTATCGTAGGACAGGTGGCAGGACTGATGCCCGACATCGAAAAGATGCTTCCCAAGCTCGACAGTATCATGGCCAGCCTCAACCTCATCCTCGGCGACCCGAGCATACGCCAGTCCCTGCACAATATACAGGACATCACGGCCGACCTGACCACATCAACCAAACAACTCAACACGCTGATGGGTACACTCAACGCCAATGCTCCCAAACTGATGGCCAAAGCCAACGGCACCCTCGACAATGCAGAACGGCTGACCGGAAACCTGGCCTCGGTAGACATCGCAGAGACCATGCGCAACGTCGACGAGACACTGGCCAACGTGAAATCGCTCACCGCCAAGCTCAACAGCAACGAGGGTTCGCTGGGACTGCTCATGAACGATGCGTCGCTCTACAACAACCTCACCTCCACCATGAACAGTGCCGACTCCCTGCTGATCGACCTGCGCCAGCACCCCAAACGATACGTACACTTCTCGCTTTTCGGAAAGAAAGACAAATAATCCGCCCGAAACGTAAACGAAAGTTAAAAAGACAAATTCAAACTGCCATCCGGCAGATAGACGAGATACGCCAACGTGCCCACACACGTTGGCGTTTTTGGTAGATTTTCGCAACAAGGATTTTCCAAAAGTTTTCCGTTTTCGAAAATCACGCAGACACAAAATGCAACATACCCCGGCAATGTTTCACGAACAGGAGGAAAGTACAAAGCGGTATTTTTCAGATATTAATACAAGTTGCAAAAATGTTTCACCACAACGGGGAAAGCCAGCCAAAAGCAGACATCACACAAAAGTGAAACTGCAAAAAATTTCCGGTTTGCAGAATCACCGACATACTTTTCCCGGTTCCCCATCCATGCATACCAGCACGAAATCAGGCTCAAACACAAGGTCAACAGAAGGAAAACCTATTTGCGGGATACAAAAAAAATAACTAATTTTGCATCCGCAATAATAGAAAACAACGTCGAAAGACCATATACCGACAAACTTTGGCTATGAGTGTACGTCCCGATGCTCTGTGGGAAAACTGTCTTGCCATGATACGCAAGAACGTCTCAGAGCAGGCATTCGAAACATGGTTCCAGCCCATCGTCTTCGATGAATATATCGAAGATGAAAAGAAGCTGGTGCTCTGTGTACCCAGTTCCTTCGTGTACGAGTACATAGAGCAGCACTTTGTAGGCCTTCTGCACACAGTGCTCGCCAAGTTTTTCGGCAAAGACATAGCACTCGGATACCGCATAGCGGTAGACAAAGAGAACAAGAAGTCGGTCGTAGTGGAAGACGACGCTCCGGAGAAAATCGCGGCCAGCGAGACCACGGTCTCCAACACCGCCCCCACCCCTCTCGACAGCGCACGCCCCCAAGAGATAGACACCCAGCTCGACCCGCGCCGCACCTTCAAGAACTATATCGAAGGTGCCAGCAACAAGATGCCGAGAGCAGTGGGTATGGCCATCGCCGAGAATCCCAAAGACATCACTTTCAATCCCTTCTTCGTCTACGGTCCTTCCGGCTGCGGAAAGACCCACCTCATCAACGCCATCGGTGTCCGCGCCAAACAGCTCTATCCGCAGAAGCGCGTACTCTACGTCAGCGCACGCCTCTTTGAGGTGCAGTACACCAATGCGATGCTGCAGAACAAGATCAACGACTTCATCATGTTCTACCAGACGATAGACCTGCTCATCGTAGACGACGTACAGGAATGGGAAAACAAGAAGGCCACGCAGAACACCTTCTTCCATATCTTCAACCATCTGTACCGCAACGGCAAGCACATCATCCTCGCCAGCGACCGCCCGCCGGTGGAACTGAACGGCATGAACGAGCGCCTCATCACCCGCTTCTCCGGCGGTGTGACGGCAGAGCTGGAGCGTCCCAATACAGAACTCTGCGTAGACATTCTCAAGGGCATGATACGCCACGAGGGTCTCTCCATACCCGACAATATCGTAGAATACATAGCCGCCACGGCCAACGGCAGCGTACGCGACCTGCAGGGCGTCGTGCTCTCACTCCTGGCACACAGCGTAGCCTACAACTGCGACATCGACATGCATCTGGCCGAGCGCGTGCTCAAGCGCACGGTCAAGGTAAAGGAATCGCCGCTCACCTTCGACGACATCGTCGAAAGCGTATGCCACCACTACAAAGTCACACCGCAAGCCGTCAACGGACGGAGCCGCAAGAAAGACTATGTGATGGCGCGGCAGGTATCCATCTACCTTGCACAGAAATACACCAAGATGCCAGCAAGCCGCATCGGCAAACTGATGGGCGGACGCGACCACTCCACCATCATCTACAGTTACAACCAGGTGGAACAGCGGCTGAAGGTCGACGCCAAATTCTCGAACGAGCTGACCAGCATCGAAAATTCATTCAAGACCAAGAAATAAAAACTCTTCATTTTCAATACATGCGCCTTGCGGACACCCCTGCAAGGCGCATTTCATTTGTCTCTACTACGCCATCCGCCTTGCAGACAGCAACGAAAATAAATAAAGACAAAAGGTTGGCAATATCAGAAATAAGTAGTATTTTTGCAGAACAATAAACACATAATGTCACAACACTGAATATGAAGAAAATTTTCTGTTCTGTCGTCATTGTCACATTGGTTGCGCTGATGAGCGGTTGTTCATCGGCCAAACACGTTCCTTATTTCCAAAACATTGACAAAGTAGACTTAACCCAGTCACGCGGTCTTTACGATGCTAAGATTATGCCCAAAGACCAACTCTCCATCACCGTCATCACGACAGACCCGGATGCTGCACGCCCCTTCAACCTCACAACAGGCGGAACGACCTCCAGCAGTTCGGCAACCAGTGGCAGCAGCAACGCTTCCCAAGGCTACCTCGTCGACAACGACGGCAACATCAACTTTCCCATCATCGGCAAAGTACACGTATTGGGTGACACCAAAACCCAATGCGAAGACAAAATACGCGATCTCATCAAGCCCTATATGGCCGCCAACGAAAATCCCCTCGTCACCGTGCGCATGTCAAGTTACCACGTCACGGTAATGGGCGAAGTCAACAGCCCCAAGGTAGTGCCCGTCACCACCGAAAAGATGAGCATACTCGAAGCCATCACCGAGGCCGGCGACCTGACCGTCTACGGACGCCGCGACAACGTCATGCTCCTCCGCGAGGATGCCAATGGAGAGAAGCACCACTACCGCATCAATCTCAATGATGCCAACGTCATCAATTCCCCCTACTTCTACCTCCAACAAAACGATGTGGTCTATGTGCAGCCGAACAAGACCAAGTCTACCGGCGCAGGTGTCGGACCGTCCACCACATTGTGGTTCTCATTCGTCGGCATCGTCACTTCGGTGGCGTCATTGGTAGTTTCGCTTTGCAGATAACAGAAAGAAAAAGAAAAGAGCGTTGAGCCTTGCACAAAGGATATTGACGCTCTATTTTTATAGACAGGCAAAACCCTGCCGAACAGGCATCACCCCGACAGGCAAAAAGATAACAGGAAATAACCATAACAACAAAACATCAGTCACAGTGGAACCACTAAAGCACGAGTGTGGCGTGGCAATGATCAGATTGCTCAAGCCGCTGGAATACTATCAAGAGAAATACGGCACCTGGATGTTCGGTCTCAACAAACTCTATCTCATGATGGAGAAGCAGCACAACCGCGGACAGGAAGGCGCCGGACTGGCTTGCGTCAAACTTGACGGAAAGCCCGGCAACGAATATATGTTCCGCGAACGCGCCGAAGGAAAGAACGCCGTGACCGAAATATTCGGGACTGTCAACAAAAACTACCGCGGGCTCACCCCCGAGCAACTCTCCGATGCGCAGTACGCCAAGGAGCATCTTCCTTTCGCCGGCGAACTCTACATGGGACACCTGCGCTACAGCACGACAGGCAAGAGCGGCATACAGTACGTACACCCCTTCCTGCGCCGCAACAACTGGAAAGCCAAGAACCTCTGTCTCTGCGGCAACTTCAACATGACGAATGTCAACGAAATCTTCGACATTCTCACCCGTCAGGGACAAAGTCCGCGCATCTACAGCGACAGCTACATCATGCTGGAGCACATGGGCCACCGCCTCGACCGCGAAGTGGAGCGCAACTTCATCGCTGCCAAAGCCCTGGAACTGCAGGATACTGACATCACCCGCTACATCGAAGACAATGTCAAGATGAGCAACGTGCTCAAGACCGCCATGCCCCAGTTCGACGGCGGCTACGTTGTCTGCGGCATCACCGGTTCGGGAGAGATGTTCTCCATGCGCGATCCGTGGGGTATACGCCCCGCCTTCTACTATAAAAATGAGGACTTTGTCGTCTTGGCCAGCGAGCGACCCGTACTGCAGACCACCTTCGATCTGG
The DNA here is from genome assembly GCA_963621665.1 of Akkermansia muciniphila. GTDB lineage: Bacteria > Bacteroidota > Bacteroidia > Bacteroidales > Bacteroidaceae > Prevotella. The sequence continues at coordinate 60,274 of CAVFEZ010000001.1, forward strand.
AAACGGAAGACATCGAGGAACTGCAACCCGGCATGGCCCTGCTCGTCAAGCGCAATGGCGAATGTACCATCGAGCGCATCCTTGACCAGAAAGGAGACTCGGCATGTTCCTTCGAGCGCATCTACTTCAGCCGCGGATCTGACCGCGACATCTACAAAGAGCGCAAGAAACTCGGTGAACAGCTCACCACACCGATACTCAAGGCCGTCGACTACGACGTAGACCACACCGTGTTCAGCTATATCCCCAACACGGCCGAAGTAGCCTACTACGGCATGCTGAGCGGATTCAAGCAATACCTCAACACCACAAAGATAGAGCGTATCGCTGCCCTCGGGCACATTCCCACCAAGGAAGAACTGAACGCCATTCTCAGCGACTATGTACGCTCGGAGAAGATAGCATGGAAAGACATCAAACTGCGTACCTTCATCACCGAAGGCAATTCACGCAACGACCTTGCCTCCCATGTGTACGACGTCACCTACGGCAGCATCGAGCCCAACGTAGACAATCTCGTCATCATCGATGACAGTATCGTGCGCGGCACTACGCTCAAGGAGAGTATCCTGCGCATACTCGACCGACTCCACCCCAAGAAGATCGTCATCGTGTCGAGCGCACCACAGATACGCTACCCCGACTACTACGGTATCGACATGGCACGGCTCGAGGAATTCTGCGTATTCCGCGCCGCCATCCGCCTGCTGGTAGAGCAGGGCAAGACCGACATTATCAAGTCTACCTACGAGGCATGCAAGGCTGAACTGCAGAAGCCGAAGGAGGAACAGACCAATCCGGTACGCGCCATCTACAAGCCCTTCACCACCGAAGACATCAACAACAAGATTGTCGAGATGCTCCGCCCCGAAGGCATGACCACCCCCATACAGCTCGTCTACCAAAGTCTCGAAGGTCTGCACGAGGCCATCCCCAATCACAAGGGCGACTGGTACTTCACCGGCCACTACCCCACCCCCGGCGGAACAAAACTCTGCAACCAGGCTTTCGTAAACTACTACGAGAACGTATTCCTAAACATCATCCGCCAATAAGACGGAAAACGAAAAGACATCAGGAGAAAGAACATAAATTCCAAGACGCAAAATGAGAAACGTAACATTAGTACTGGAAGACGGAACCCAATTCCACGGCAAGTCATTCGGACATGAGGCACCGGTGGCAGGAGAGGTCGTCTTCAACACCGCCATGATGGGTTACCCCGAGTCACTGACCGACCCCTCATACGCCGGACAGCTCATGACGCTGACCTATCCGCTCGTCGGCAACTATGGCGTACCACCCTTCACTTTCGAGTCCAACGGACTGCCCACCTTCATGGAAAGCGACAAGATATACGCCTCGGCCATCATCGTCGCCGACTACAGCGAGCAGTACTGCCACTGGAACGCCAAGGAGAGTCTCAGTGACTGGCTCAAGCGCGAACACGTACCCGGCATCACTGGCATCGACACCCGCGAACTGACCAAGGTGCTGCGCGAGCACGGTGTCATGATGGGCAAGATTCTCTTCGACGACGAGCCGGACAACATTCCCGAAGCCAACTACGCCGGAGTGAACTTTGTCGACCAGGTGAGCTGCAAGGACATCATCCGCTACAACGAGGGTGCCGGAAAGAAGGTGGTGCTCGTAGACTGCGGTGTCAAGGCCAATATCATACGCTGTCTCATCAACCGCGGCGTGGAAGTCATCCGCGTACCCTGGAATTATGACTACACCAATATGGAATTCGACGGTCTCTTTCTGGCCAACGGCCCCGGTGACCCCGACATGTGCGAAGACGCCGTCAACATCATCCGCCGTCAGATGAGCCAGTCCAACAAGCCTATCTGCGGTATCTGCATGGGCAACCAACTGCTTGCAAAGGCCGGAGGTGCCAGCATCTACAAACTGAAATACGGACACCGTTCCCACAACCAGCCCGTACGCATGGTTGGAACCAACAACTGCTACATCACCTCACAGAACCACGGATACGCCGTAGACGCCCACACCCTCGGACAAGATTGGGAAGAGCTGTTCGTCAACATGAACGACGGTTCCAATGAGGGCATCCGCCACAAAACAAATCCTTGGTTCTCCAGCCAGTTCCATCCCGAGGCCTGCTCAGGTCCGGTAGACACAGAGTTTATGTTCGACAAATTCGTTGACACACTAAAGAAGTAATCATGAAAGACGAAAGCATAAAGAAAGTCCTCCTCCTCGGTTCAGGAGCCTTGAAAATCGGAGAAGCCGGAGAGTTCGACTATTCAGGCTCGCAAGCCCTCAAGGCACTGCGCGAAGAAGGCGTCGAGACCGTCCTCATCAACCCGAATATCGCAACGGTACAGACTTCGGAAGGCGTAGCCGACCAAATCTATTTTCTCCCCGTACAACCCTATTTCGTCGAGCGCGTCATACAGAAAGAGCATCCCGACGGCATCTTGCTGAGTTTCGGCGGACAGACCGCCCTCAACTGCGGTGTGGAACTCTACCGACAGGGCATACTCGAGAAATACGGTGTCAAGGTGCTGGGTACACCCGTACAGGCCATCATGGACACCGAAGACCGCGAACTGTTTGTCGAGAAACTCGACGAGATCAACGTCAAGACCATCAAGAGCGAAGCCTGTGAGAACATCGAGCAGACCCGCAAGGCTGCCGCCGCACTCGGATACCCCGTCATCATCCGCGCCGCCTACGCCCTCGGCGGTCTCGGTTCGGGTTTCGCCGACAACGAGGAGGAACTCAACAAACTTGCCGAAAAAGCCTTCTCCTTCTCACCGCAGGTACTCGTAGAAAAGAGTCTGAAAGGATGGAAGGAAATAGAATATGAGGTAGTGCGCGACCGCTACGACAACTGCATCACGGTCTGCAACATGGAGAACTTCGACCCGCTCGGCATCCACACCGGAGAGAGCATCGTCATCGCTCCATCGCAGACGCTTACCAACAGTGAGTACCACAAACTGCGCGCCCTTGCCATCAAGATTATCCGCCACATCGGTATCGTGGGCGAATGTAACGTGCAGTACGCCTTCGACCCGAAATCTGAAGACTACCGCGTCATCGAGGTAAACGCCCGTCTGAGCCGTTCATCGGCCTTGGCCTCAAAAGCCACCGGATACCCGCTGGCCTTCGTTGCCGCCAAGCTCGGCATGGGCTACGGACTCTTCGAACTGAAGAACTCCGTGACCAAGACCACCTCTGCCTTCTTCGAACCGGCACTCGACTACGTTGTGTGCAAGATACCGCGCTGGGACCTCTCCAAATTCCGCGGTGTCGACAAGGAGCTCGGCTCTTCCATGAAATCGGTCGGCGAAGTGATGGCCATCGGCCGCAACTTCGAGGAAGCCATACAAAAAGGTCTCCGCATGATTGGACAAGGCATGCACGGCTACGTGGAAAACAAGGAACTCGAAATACCCGATATCGATGCCGCCCTCCGCGAACCGACCGACAAGCGCGTGTTCGTCATCTCAAAGGCCATGCACAAGGGCTACACCGTCGATGACATACACGAACTGACCAAAATCGACAAGTGGTTCCTCGAAAAACTCAAGCATATCATCGACATCGACGAGGCGATGAAGAAGTGCAACATCAACACCCTCGACAAGGACCTTCTCCGCACCGCCAAGGTATACGGTTTCACCGACTTCCAGATTGCGCGTGCCGTAGGCCTCGAGGATGAACTGCACTCCATGGCCAAAGCAGCACTTGTGGTTCGCAATCTGCGCAAGAACTACGGCATTCTGCCCGTCGTGAAGCAGATTGACACCCTGGCCGCCGAGTATCCCGCACAGACCAACTACCTCTACGTCACCTACGCCGGTGTCAAGAGCGACATCACCTTCGAGAACGACCACCGCTCCATCATCGTGCTCGGCTCGGGTGCCTATCGCATCGGTTCATCCGTAGAATTCGACTGGTGCGGCGTACAGGCTCTGAACACCATCCGCAAGGAAGGCTGGCGCTCGGTGATGATCAACTACAATCCCGAAACCGTCTCCACCGACTATGACATGTGCGACCGTCTGTACTTCGACGAGCTCACCTTTGAACGTGTCATGGACATCATCGATCTCGAACAGCCCCACGGTGTCATCGTCTCCACCGGCGGACAGATACCCAACAACCTCGCCATGCGCCTCGACGAGCAGCACGTGCCCATCCTCGGCACAAAGGCCATCGACATCGACCACGCCGAAGACCGCGCCAAGTTCTCGCAGATGCTGACAAACAACGGTATCAACCAGCCCGAATGGAGCGCACTGACCAGCATGGACGACATCGACCGCTTCATCGAGCGTGTCGGATTCCCGGTGCTCGTGCGTCCTTCGTACGTGCTCTCCGGCGCTGCGATGAACGTCTGCTCCAACGAGGACGAACTGAAACGCTTCCTCCAGTTGGCCGCCAACGTGAGCGAAGACCATCCCGTGGTGGTCAGCAAATTCATCGAGCATGCCAAGGAGATTGAAATGGATGCCGTCGCCAAGAACGGCGAAGTCATCGCCTACGCCATATCCGAACATATCGAGTTTGCCGGCGTTCACTCCGGTGATGCCACCATACAGTTCCCGCCACAGAAACTCTACGTCGAAACCGTACGCCGCGTGAAGCGCGTGGGACGTCAGATTGCCAAGGAACTGCACATCAACGGACCGTTCAACATCCAGTTTATGGCCCGCGACAACGACATCCTCGTCATCGAGTGCAACCTGCGCGCATCGCGCTCGTTCCCGTTCGTCAGCAAGGTACTGAAGATCAACCTCATCGAACTGGCCACCCGCGTGATGCTCGGCCTTCCCGTAGAAAAGCCCAACAAAAACTTGTTCGACCTTGACTATGTGGGCATCAAAGCCTCTCAATTCTCTTTCAACCGTCTGCAAAAGGCCGACCCCGTACTCGGTGTCGACATGAGCAGTACCGGTGAGGTAGGTTGTTTGGGTGACGATACCAACACAGCCCTACTCAAGAGCATGCTCAGCGTCGGACACCGCATACCGAAACATTCCATCCTGCTCTCTACCGGTAGCGCCAAACAGAAAGTGGAAATGCTCGAAGCCGCCCGTATGCTGCAAAAGCACGGCTACGAACTCTACGCTACAGGCGGCACCAGCAAGTTCCTCACGGAGAACGGCATTGAGAACACGCACGTACTTTGGCCCTCCGAAGAAGGCGACGAGCCCAAGGCGCTCGACATGCTGCACAAGCATGAGATCGACATGGTGGTGAACATACCGAAGAACCTCACCTCATCGGAGCTCACCAACGGCTACAAGATACGCCGCGCAGCCATCGACCTCAACGTGCCTCTCATCACCAACTCACGTCTGGCCAGTGCTTTCATCTACGCATTCTGCACCACCAAGATCGAGGACATCGACATCAAGGCATGGGGCGAATATTGATCACCGATAGCACGGCAGCGATTGCTGCACAAACTACATAACACGAAAGGGACTGCATGGCAAATGGTCAACCAACCATCCATGCAGTCCCTTTGTTTTCCACCCTTACATTTACACTTTGTCATATTTCCAAAGACCAACCTTGCAATGTCCACTTACAAATCATTAAAAAAACACCAAAATCAGCCGCCATAAATGACAGTTTGTAAGAACAAGTCATTTCTTTGACAAATTATCAGGCCCCTATTGTTGCACAATCACATTTTTTCATTAATTTTGCCGCATAAACAAGAACGGAATATATGCAGAATACCTCTACTATGCACACCACCAACAAAGTATTGCTGATCTATACCGGCGGTACCATCGGTATGGGAGTCAACCCCAATACGGGTGCCCTCGAACCATTGGACTTCGACCATCTCATCAACAATATGCCGGAGTTTGCGTATTTGCAGACGGATATCGACTCCTATCAGTTCACCCAACCGATAGACTCCAGCGATATCAGCCCGCGGATGTGGGCCCAACTGGTGCGCATCATTTCCGAGAGGTATGACCAATACGACGGGTTCGTCATTCTGCACGGCACCGACACGATGTCGTACACGGCCTCGGCACTGTCGTTCATGTTGGAGAATCTCACCAAACCGGTGATTCTCACCGGAAGTCAGTTGCCTATGGGACAACTCCGCACCGACGGCAAGGAGAATCTGGTGACCAGCATAGAGATTGCCGCCACCAAACGGCCCGACGGACACGCCATGGTACCCGAGGTATGCATCTATTTCGGCGGAAAACTCATCCGTGGCAATCGCAGCACCAAGCAGAACGCTGACGGCTTCAATGCCTTCGCCTCCTTCAACTATCCTCACCTCTGCGAGGCGGGCGTGACCTTCTCCTTCAGTACCCACCACATCCTGCAGCCGGACTTCAGCCAACCCATGATTTCACACACGGGCATGAACCAAAACGTTGTGGTGTTCTCCCTCTTCCCCGGCATACAGGAAAGCATCGTGCGCCATGTGCTCGAAGCGCCCGAACTGCGCGGCATCGTCATGCGCAGCTTCGGCAGTGGCAATGCTCCGCAAAGTCCTTGGCTCATCCGCCTGCTCCACGACGCAGTACGCCGCGGCGTCACCATCGTCAACATCAGCCAGTGCGTTGCCGGCTGCGTAGAGATGGGACGCTACGACACCGGATACCAACTCAAGGAAGCCGGAGTCATCAGCGGATACGACAGTACCGTAGAGAGCGCTGTCACCAAACTGATGTTCCTTCAGGCCCACTTCTCCGACAACAACATCATCCGCAGTTATATGGACCGATCCCTGTGCGGAGAGATTTCCAAGGAAGATACAACAGGGGAATAATGGAATTCCCCAAATCACTATTTCTCAAAGAAACACTATTTCTCAAATAGCGGCAACGGTTTCATTTCCGTTTTGCCGTTCTCTGTTACTGTCCCATAACATTGATGGTATCCGGCTTTTAAGGCGAGGGGAATAATATTCTTCGGCGTTTCTTTCATGTTGGATATTACAATAAAATCGGCCCGGCGGTTTACCACACCCCCTTCTCTTTCCTTCATCATTTTTTCTGACGCATCCTTTTGTTGCGCCCAATATTTGCAGGCAGGCAACGCACGCGAAAGCAAGCCCTGACCTAAATCGTTGTTGAGAAAAATCAACTTGGGCTGGTCTGTCTGCGCAAGATATCGCATTGTAGCGATACGCATTCCGTCTGTATTTGAAAACGGCGTAAAATAAGACACACGCAGATTGAAAACTATACCGAAAAGGAAGATGACCGCTAACAAAGCAGCATTGGCACAAGTACCTAACCGCCAAATATGACGAGTACACTTTTGGACAATATAGATGAGCGCAAACACAAAGAAGGGCATGGCTACTGAGAAATAATGCAGACACATGGAACGCATCACAAGAAATACATAAAAAGGGAGAAAGGCGAGCAACAACCAGTACCCCAAGCGCAGGCGGTAACAAAAAAATGCCAAGAAAGCAAATAGAAAGGTGAGAACAGACTTATCCCTGATAAAACTACCGTTCGGATTGTTGGTAATGTAAAATGTATTGACGAAATACTCGTTGACGAAATCCGCAAGATTTCCCACGCACAGAAAATAGACGATAAAAGGTAGAACAACAATACCGATTCCGGCAAAGCCCCAAAGTATGTTGTATGGTTGATGCCGTTTGACGGAAATTGCCGATACAGCAAGTGCCATGCCACCCATCATAAAAAAGCAGTTCCACTTGATCAAAAGACAACAGGCCATACAGAAACCTATTCCAAAGCAATTTTTACCCCCCCCCTACAGAAGCGGACGAATCTATCAACTCCCGACAAGTGAAGTAGATGCCTCCACAGATGGCGGGAATACAAAAATCCTCGGCACGCACCTCATTGTGGTAGATGATGAGAAACAGGAAAAATGGCATCGACGCCAACACGAATGCCGATTCTTTCGGGTTCAAAAACAACCGCGCGGTAAGCCAAACAAAATGGAGCGTTAACATATAAGACACTACACTGAGCCAAAACACACCATGATAAGACACTGGAGAGAGCAGATATCCCAATCCATAAATGAGCCAAAGCAACGGTCCCTTTGAGTCTGCAAAATCAACGTAAGGTATCATACCTTCCATCCAAGCCTTTCCACAGGTGAAAAACCACGCTGAATCACAACGCAGCGCATAACTGTCTGCCAAATAGGAATCCGGCGATAGCAAAAGCAAAAGCACAAATGAAAGGAAGAATAGTGTCGTCCAATATAGGACGGATCGTCTACCAGAAAGAAAAGAACGATGGCCTGAAGATAATTTTAAGTTCATATTTCTAACGTAAATTCATTACAAAGTCGCATTTTGATATTTATAAAACGACTCCAGCCAACCATAGTTGCACTGGAGTCGTTGTTTATTCTGTCTGTATGTCAGAGGCTAAAACCATCCGACATACAGGTTGTTTCAGATACGCAGCGTATTACTGCTTTGCAATGATCTTGTAGTATACCTTGTCCTTGGCCCAGAAGAGTTTGGTGTAGTAACCTGCAACACCGTCATTGGTGCCACCTTCATAGTACTTGGAGATAGCGTCCTGGCAGTTGACTGTGTTATAGTTCAACTCATCAGAGGGGTAAGGCAGACGAGAAGGAGGTGTGGGGTAACTTGTTGTGATACCGTCCTCTGCGAATTCAACAGTAGGATAACCGGTACGACGTGTCACGTTCCAAGCCTCGAGCAGGTTGGTCCAGCTGAAGTTCAGCCACATCTGCGTGGCGATACACTCCTGAGTACCTTTCCACTGCTTCTCAGCATACTCGGTTGTTTCGATAATACTATCAGGACGCTTAAGTTCACGCTTGCTATAGTAGCTGTCGCTGGGGTTGGTAGCGTCATACAAAGAACTCTTCTGCTTTACATCCCAGTAGTATTCGATGGAGAATTTTATACCCTCGATGAAATACTGTTTAGCCAAGCCCTCATTCTTAGCAACACCATAACCCATCAGGTAAGCCTCGGCCTTGATGAGGTAAACCTCGGCTGCACCAATCCAAAGACCGAAAGTGTTGGTGTTGCCATTGTACTCGGCGATACCAGCATAAGCGGTAGAGTCAAGCGAGCAATAGTAGCTGGCATTTGTGATCTTCGGTTCACGGTTGGCATACTCCTTCAACTTATCAGAAGCAATATTGTTGATCTCGGTGCTCGACTTTGTCAAGTCAAAGGCGATGTACTCATTGTCGGGGTTCGGGTCAAGGAGAACAGAGATACGCGGGTCGGTGTTTTCATCAGGTACACCGTTGGCGGGCAAGTTCATAGCGTCGAGATAGGTCTGCGAAGGACCAGAGGCACCATGGAGAGCCTGAGAGATACTCTTACCGAAGTTGAAGTCATCATTGGCGGTGCTTGCGCTTACGCCCATGTTTTCATCATTGTAATCGATACAAGGATACTTGTCTTGATTTTCAACGATTTCCTTGATGGTAGCACGACCTTCTGCTGTGAGGTCACCATTGGTTGCAAGGTGCAATCCGATACGGAGACGCAGAGAGTTGATGTACTTTCTCCATGCCATCACGCTACCGTTAGCCGAGGTGTAGTCCTTGTTCTTGAGAGAAGTCTGGGCTGTGCTGTTGGGGCCACCATTAGCAAAGTAATCGGCTGCTTCCTTGAGGTCAGCGAGAATCTGCTTGTACAAGTCAGTATCCTTGTCATAGACACACTTGGTCTTTGCACCAGCGTAGTCGCTGTTCTCCCAAAGGCTTCCTGCTCCATTGAAAGGAACGCTACCATAGAGAGAGAGCATCTCATGCAACTGAGCATCTACGAGTACACGAGAGAGGTAGACAAACACCTCGTTGTTGGGCTTCTGTGACTCATCAAGAGCGTCATAGGTCTTCACAACAAGACGATACTGTGTGAGCATGTCGTAGAAAGACTTCCAACGGTCGTTGTAGCGAGCCTCACCGGCACCCTTGAAACGACCATTTTTGTTGTTGTCGCCGATGATACCGGAGAACACACCAGAAGTAGACTGCTGGCAGTAGTAGCGGTAGTACATCGGGTTCATCCAGGTATTACCCTTGTAGAGTACCGCCGTGAACGCATCGGGTACGGTGGCATCCTTTGTGGTAGACGGGTTTTGGTACTTGTCGGTATAGTCCGAATCAGCACATGAACCGAGTGTGAGCAGTGCCATACCTGCTACCGCAATCGATGAAAATATATTCTTTTTCATATACTTTTCTGTTATTTTATAATTCCTGTTGATTCTTACGAATTAGAAGCTTGCGCGAACGGAGAAACCGAAGGTGCGTGCACTTGCGGTAGAACCACCGATGACAGACTGGTAGATCCAGTTGGTACCGTCGGTTGTCTCAGCATCGAACAACTTCATAGAGCGGTAGATGTAGAACGGGTTGCGAGCGAAGGCGGAAACCGTGAGGTTGCTGCAAGCGAACTTCTTGGTGATAGACTTCGGCAAGGTGTAGGCAAGGCTGATTTCGCGGCACTTCAGATAAGAGTTCTTCTGTACGGCGTCAGCATAGCTCTGGGTTACGCTCGAACCCCAGCCATAGTGACCGTCGTTGGCCTCAAACTGAGTAACGATGATGTCGTTCTTGTCGCCATTCTCCTTCACACCGTCAACGATGATACCGTTGTCCCATACATAGTGGCCGTCGATCATGGTCTCGCCACGCTTGTAGTTGGCAATGATGTTGGCGTCGGTCACGCGTACAAGAGAAGTCTTGTCGGTCACCTTGTCAGTTTTGCTGTAGTAGTAGATACCGCCGTGTGCGCCGTCGCGTACGCCGACTGCATCGGTGATGTTACCTACAGACATCATGTACTGCCAGGGGAGGTTGAGCACATCGCCACCGATACGGAAATCGAAGGTCATGTCGAGTGTCCAGTTCTTGTAGCTCAGGCTTGTACCGATACCACCAGTGAACTTAGGCATAGCGTTGCCGACCTTGTGCATTTCAGAAGTGTCGGCGATGCGCAGACCGTTGGAACCGATGATGTAGTTACCCTTATCGTCGGTCTTCCAGGTATAAGCATACCAGTCACCCATAGACTCACCTACGTGAGACTCGAGACGTACGGCACCGTCGGTGTTGTAGTGTTCGAGAACATCAAGACCGTCAGCAAGTTTCTTGACAGTGTTCTTGTTCCATGAGATGTTGGCACGAATATCCCAACGCCAGTCCTTGTTGAGGATAGGAGTACCGTTCACGCTGAACTCGATACCTTCGTTGGTCAAGTCACCCACGTTCATCCACATGCTCTGTCCACCCATAGAAGCGGCGGCTGTGGTCTGAAGAATCTGGTCGGTGATGTCGTTGTGGTAGTAGTTGAACTCGAAGCCCAAGCGGTTGTTGAAGAACTTGTTCTCGATACCGATTTCAAACTCCTTCTTCTTTTCAGGCTGGAGGCTCTCGTTACCTACTGATGACGGAACGTAGATGTAAGTATAAGTCTTGTCACGCTGCAGCGAACCTACGTTGTACACAAGATTGGCCTTGTAGAGCTCGGGGGCGTTACCTACGATACCGTAAGACACGCGAATCTTACCATAGTTCCACCAGCTCGGGCGCTTGTCCTTCAGCATTTCAGTATAGAGCAAACTTGCGCTCACTGAGGGATACCAGAATGCGTTGTGACCCTTGGCAAGAGTAGAAGTCTTCTCGTTGCGGATAGATCCCTCGATGTATGCCCAGCTGTCGTAGCCGTAACTTGCAGTGAGGAACAGACCGGTGCGGAGTTGCTCCTGCTTGTTCATGCTGGCGTTCTTGGTACCTACAGAAGCATTGAGGTTGAACCAGTTCTCCTGCAACAGACCGTTCTGGGTGCTGACTGCGCTCTGGTAGAGGCTCTCCTGACGTGCGGTCCAACCGAAGTTGGCGGTCACGTTGTGCTTCACAGCGAAAGTCTTGTCGAGCATCAACATGATGTCACCATAGACAGTGTTGTACTGATAGTTGGTGAGACCGTAAGAGTCAGAGTAGTGACCGTCGGTAGAGAAGGAGTGAGCGTTCTCTGCGCTGTTCTTGTTCTCAATCTTATCGGTAGTGAGGTCTTGTGCGACACGGGCACTCAGTTTCAATCCGGGGATGAATTCCCATGTGGGGTTGATAGAACCGATGAAGCGGTTGTGACGCTCCTCCTGAGTCTTACCGAAGATGTTCCAGAAATACTCGCTTACAAGAGAGGTAGAACCCATCGGGGTGTAGAGGAACTGCTCATCGGGAGTAACGGTATTGGCAGTACCGCCGTTAATGCTCGAAACAGAGTTCATGTAGCCGGCGCTGGTCACCGTGTGCTCACGGATGTATTTCACGTCAGTGAAACCACCGAACATACCATTGTAGTTGTTGGTCAAACGGCCAATACGGTAAGCACGGTTCTTGATGTACTGAGTGGTGAAGGTAGCGGCGTAGTTCAACTTGATGTTCTTTGTCACGTCGAACGTACCGTTGAGGTTGAAGTTGTGCTTGTTGTTGTTTGAGTTATACTGCATCGACTGAACGTCGTTGTAGGTATAAGAGAAACGAACATTGTTGTGCTCGGTGCTGTTGGTCAGCGCGAGGTTGTAGGTCTGATTGATACCAGTGCGGAATACGTCGGCCCACTGGTTGTGGTCAATCGGAGTATAAGCACGCTCGTTGCCATCGAAGTAGGTCACCTTCTTGCTGGCATCATAAGCGGCACCATAAGAATAGTAGGACTCACGGTTGGGAGTAACGATAGACTTACCATTGCGGTCCAGTCTTGTGGTACGGAAACCAGAGAGGGCTTCGGGAGCCTTGTCGCCGAGTACGTAGTTGTCGTAACCAGGACCATACTCCTTCTGAATCTCGGGCATGTAAGCCACCTTGTCGAAACTTACGTTGGCACTGAAGTCAACATGAGTACCGGAACCGGCCTTACCCTTCTTGGTGGTGATCATCACAACGCCGTTGGCAGCCTCAGAACCGTAAAGAGCGGAAGCGGCGGCACCCTTCAAGATAGAGATGTTCTCGATATCCTCGGGGTTGATGTCGACGAGACCGTTGGACTCGATACGCTGGTTTGACCAGTAGTCACCGTTGTTGGCATTTCCGTTGTGGATAGGCACACCGTCGAGTACGAGCAGCGGCTGGGTATTACCGGAGATAGAGGAGAGACCACGGACGGTAATAGAGACAGAAGATGTACCACCACCAGGAGCAGACTGGATACGTACACCGGTAGCCTTACCATAAAGACCGGTTGCGATATTGCTACCACCCGTTCTTGTGAGGTCTTCAGAAGAAATAGAGCTTACAGCGTAACCCAGTTTCTTGGCATCCTTCTTGATACCGAGGGCGGTAACGACTACCTCGTCGAGAGACTTGGCGTCTTCCTTGAGCGTGATATTGAGGGGCTTGCCGTTGAAGACTACTTCCTGGGGTTCGAAGCCCAGATAAGTGATGCGGAGCACTGCACCCTTCTTGGCCTTGATGACGAAGTTACCGTCAAGGTCGGTCACTGTACCCGTCGTTGAGCCTTTCACTACGACAGAAGCACCGATGACAGATTCACCAGAAGCATCTTTGACGACACCTCGACATTCTGCGTCTTGCTGCGCACTGAGTGTGGCATTGCCAGCAGGACTGGTCCCAGCATAGACCATACCGACACCGCTCATTGACATGAGCGCCATCAGTGTGCTGACTGTTTTTATTCGCTTTGACATAGATGTTAAATTTAATTTTGGTAAATAATGGTTATTCTTGTAATTTCTTTCCGGCTGGCCGACACATATATTAATATAATGTGAAAATGGCCGTACAATCGCTTTTCATTCGCCCTTCGACTCTTGCCATACGCAACGGGCAATGCAGGTTCCAAAAAGCTGGAAAACCGCTTGTACTGTGTTCGTTACATTGGGAACAGGCAATAGAGGGCAATAAGGTCGTTTAAATAGATTTAATTTTCGGCAACAAATATACGCATTTTTTTTTGTTCAACAACTTTTTTTGAAAAAATTCTCAAAAACATCAATCCACTAATCCATTAATGGCTAACTTTGCAGTACCAACGGTGCACGATTAGCACCGCACATCCACCAAACTACCGATAAAAACGACATGACAAACATCATCAAGACCATGGCCACGGCCGCCGTTCTCGCAATCCTTTCGGGAACGCCCGCCACGGCAAGCGCAAAAAGCGACACGACACCCGCAACCATCACAGAAGAAGGATTTCTCTATGAGAAGGCCGACTTTCCGTCGTGCCACGCTTCCACTGTCCTTGAGACCCGAAAGGGATCAACGCTCATTGCCTACTTCGGTGGCGAATACGAGGGTGCAGACGACGTGAAGATATGGATTTCAAGACGCGAGAAAGGAAAGAAGACCTGGAAAATGTCAATGGCGGCCGACGGATACGGTACGGCTTGCTACAACCCTGTACTCACTGAATTGCCTGACGGACGCATCGTGTTGTTCTACAAGATAGGCAAAAACGTGCAGGCATGGACAGGATGGTACAAGACCTCTACCGACGACGGCCATACATGGAGCGCCCCCGTGGCCTTGCCCAACGGTTTTCTCGGCCCTATCAAAGACAAGCCCATCGTCATTGACGGACGTCTGCTCTGCCCGTCGAGCAAAGAGAAGGACTACTGGCGCGTACACTTCGAGACTTGGGATCTCGCCACAAACCAGTGGCACTACACCGGACCGCTCACCACTGAGAACGCCACAACCACAATGGACCGCCCCAAGGAGGTGCTTCAGCCCATTGTCTGCATCCAGCCTACGGTCATCCATCTGCCCGACGGCACGCTACAGGCACTCTGCCGTACCAAGAACGGTTTTTTGGCTACGACATACAGTGCAGACAACGGTTTGTCGTGGACACCGATTATAGCCACCGACCTGCCCAACAACAACTCCGGTGTCGATGCAGTGACGATGTCTGACGGCCGCCATGCACTCGTATACAACGACCTCGTCACACCCGACGGCGGCGACATGGGCCCGCGCAATTCGCTCGCCCTCGCCATCTTCTCGCCAGACATGAGCCGCATGGAGCAAAAGATTTCTCTCGAAAACACGAAAGAGGGAGAATACAGTTATCCCGCCATTATCGAGACCAAGGACGGACAATTGTTTATCACCTATACCTGGCATCGCCAGCGTATCGCCTACAAAGTGGTGAAGCCGTAAGGCGTGACAGAAAAATGGCGGAGCAGGACCAACCGTCCGTTGCTTCGCCATATCATCAAATTCATATCATCAAAAAAGAGGTTTTCCGATGGGGAAAACCTCTTTTTATTTCTCTTTCTTGAGTCCGAAGAGTTAGTATTACTTGGTAGTAACGACTCTCTTCTCTGCGATACGGGCTTTCTTGCCGGTGAGTTTGCGCAGATAGTAGAGTTTGGCGCGACGCACCTTACCGTGCTTGTTCACCTCGATGCTCTCGATGTTGGGAGACTCGATCGGGAAGATACGCTCTACGCCGACAGTTCCGGACATCTTGCGGACGGTGAAACGCTTCTTGTCGCCGTGGCCGGAAATCTTGATGACAACGCCGCGGTACAACTGGATACGCTCCTTAGAACCCTCGATAATTTTGTAAGCGACAGTGATAGTATCACCAGACTTGAACTCCGGGAACTGCTTGCCGGTTGCAAATGCTTCTTCAGCAACTTTAATTAAATCCATTTCTTTGATAAATTAAATTTGTTTTATCGTTCCAACGCAACATAACGAGCAACTCTTCTTCCCGCCAGCGATTACGCCGAAAAGCGGTGCAAAATTACTGCTTTTTCCCGACTCCCGCAAATTTCGGCAGACAAATGTGCGTACTTTCGCCCAAGGGCGGTACTTTCAGAATACGCCTTCTATGGTTGTCCTTTCATCACCGCCTTGTAGTAGGCCTCGTACTGTCTGGCAATATTTATATAATCATGATGTCTGTTTATATATGCTACGCTTTGCCGTTTGAGCAGCGGTATCCGTTCGGGATGAAGGACAAGACGTTCCAGTTCGTCGTACACACTCCGGTAGTTGGGCAGGACATTGATGATGGGCCTTAGTTCATCTTCGTGGATAATCTCGTAGTTTTCGGGTTCTCCCCCACCGATACAGACAATGCCACGCGCCATGGCTTCGAGCGAGTTCATGCTTGGGGTATAACTGTAGAGTTGGTCGAGGATGGCGTCCGATCCGTTCATCATCTTCACATACTCCTGGAATGGAAGGCTCTCGGCAATACGGAAATCAGTCTTGTCGGGATATTTTTCAGCGATGGCTTGCGCAGCCCGAAGCATGATGTCGGTGCCCTTGTACTCACTTCTCGACTTGTTGATGCCGATGAAGAGTTTCACCTTTTCGGGTATCGCGTCCGGGATCTCCTCAGGCTGCATATAGGGACGTATAGGGAAAGGGATGTAGGTCGTTTTCTGAGGAAAAGCCGGCCGATAGCATGCCCAGTATTCATAGAGTCCCGTCACGATACCGTCGCAGTCGCCTGCAATCATACGGTTGAGCCGTTCCTTTGCCGTACCGAGCCAGTCTTTTTTCTCCTTCAGGGCATCGGCATTGGTACGGAGTTCACCGTCAATATTAAAATCACTGTATCTCAACGGTTTGTCCTGGCAGCAGACATGTACCCAATAGTAGTCCATGCCATATCCGCCGAGAATCACCTTCTTGTTGTGTTTTCTAAGATACCGGTAGACCGGAAAGATACGTTCTGCCTTCAGTTCCAAGAACATGGGATTGATGAGCTGCACAATATCATATCCACGCAGTTTGCGTATGACAGTCAACAGTTTGCCCAAATACAGGATTCCGCCAACCTTTCCCGGTATGCGCACGAGATCGATGTCCCGCGGATAATCCTTCCAAAAGTCGCCATTGGAGAGTACGGTCACCTGATGGCCCAGTTGACGCAGTCCATCGGCAAGGGTGGCATGTACATTGCTGTATTCCCCTAAAAGTAGTATCTTCATGAATACTGGTCTGCTTTATAAGACAAAATCCTTCAAAGGCAATTGATAAAACTCGCCTTATTTCTTGATGAGGAGCAGGAGACCCAACCTCCCGACATAAGTGCTGATGGCTTTCCTGAACAGGGTATACTTCTTGGTATAGTCTTTGTCGGGCAAGGGATAGAGACCATGTCCCCTTAAGGTATTGATTGCCTTGTTGAGGGCGGAGAGCGAGTGCATCAACCTTATGTTGTTGTAAAGGTAGTCCATCGACAGTTGTGCGATACGGCGGCTGAGGGCCTGACGTTCTGCTACGGGTATCAAGTCGAGTTTCTTTTGCAGGTGGAGCAGCACCTCCAGACTATTGTCCATGCGCAGTTGTATATTCTCCTTGTCGAGTTGATGGATCACCGACTGGGCGTTTTCCCTGTAATGGTAAGCCGCCGCACCGGTTTTGAAGATGCGTTCTGCACGCAAGAACAGTTGAGGGGTGAACTCCTCGTCCTCACCATATACGATGCCGGGGGTAAACTGGAGACTGCCTGTGACTGCACGGCGGAAAATATACGACCAGACCGCCCCGTGGAGATTGTTGTTGCTCAGATACTCCGCTCCCGTGACCGGAGCAGGGAGTTCATACGGAACATCGGCCGTACTCCCCTTGGCATAAAGAAAGGTGACGATGTCCGGATGGTGATACCTCACGATGTCAAGACAATGTTCATAGGCCGGCTGCACGAGATAATCGTCACCGTCGACAAACTGTATGTACTTGCCCTTAGCCAACATCATACCATAGTTGCGGGCCACACTTGCGCCCTGGTTCGGCTGGCGCAGATAGATGATGTCAGACAGATACGCCTGCAAGCCATTGAGGGGACAGATGTCGCTTCCGTCGTCCACAAGGATAATCTCCCTCTCCTTCGGGTTAAGGGAAAGATGCAGGATGCTTGTGATGCATTCCTCCAGATATTCCGTAGGCAGGTTGAACGTGGTGATGATAAAACTGACTAACGGCGTCTGTATATTTTGTGAAGAGATTTGTTGAGTCTGCATAATGTATGGTAGCCTAAGATATTGAGAAGTTTGAGTTTGCAAGAGGTGATCCGCGCCGTTTTGCCGAGTTTTTCCACATAGCCGACGAGTGGAGGACAGGGCTCGAATCTGCCGGACAAGTCGTAGAGGTCGAGCAAGACATTGAGTATCTGCAGCATGAAGTCCTGAAGCAGAGCGTTGTATTTGTCCGGACTCCGCCCATCGGTTTCCATCTCCCGGAAGACACACCGGAGCGCAGTGTCAAGTCCCTCGTAGAGACAATGCAGATCCGCGTATGCGGCATTGGCCGTGATGCCTTTCTCATTCCAGTAGTAGATGTAGCAGCCCGTGCCGGTAACCCGGATTTTGGGTGTCAACCGCTTCCCGCCGACCGGTACGACCCCCAATAGACAAGGTACGGTCAGAACATCCTCGAAAGTCTTTCCTTTGGGAAATCTGACTTGCCCGAAAAGATACCGCCTGTATATCTTGTTCCAGGCGTATGCGTGGTTGTATGCTTTCTCCCGAAACCAATAGTCGATACTGTCGGTATATTCATGCGGTGTGAAGGACAGACGGCACTGCTTGTAGGGATGTCCGCACCGCTCCAAGACGGGATATTCGAGGATGTCCACATCCGGATGCCCGGAAAGTTCGTGCATCAGCAGCGACAAGGATCCGTCCTGGAGGGCATCATCGCTGTCCATGAAGGTGATGTATTCTCCTTCCGCTTGGTCTATCCCCGCATTGCGCGCTTCGCTCAGGCCCTCATTGCGTTTGTGGATGACCTTGACATGCCTGTATCCTTGAGCATAACTGTCACAAAGCGCCGGGCAACCGTCGGGCGACCCATCGTCTACGAGAATGATTTCATAGTCGGTGAAGGATTGCCGCAAGACACTCTCCATACATCTTGGCAGCGTGTCTTGGGTACGGTATACTGGTATGACAATGCTCAGTTTCATGACAACTGGACGATAGGGATGGACGCAGGCACATTCTGACGGATAAGCCGTCCATCCCATCAGTGGTTTTCGGTATCAATGGCAAAATTAATACTTTTTCTCTATCTTTAGCAATGTTCAAAGATTGAAAGTTCCGTTTTTTCGTTCCTCCGGCAACCGTTCTTCGAAATTCCTGACTAACTTTGTAGGCGTAGGATATATTCAAAATCCAGCAACCAAAGATAGACTATAAAAACAAAACTCTATATGACCAATGAAGAATTGATGAGACGCGCCATCGCATTGAGCGAGGAAAGCGTACGCAAGGGCGGAGGCCCTTTTGGAGCGGTCATCGCCCGCGCCGGAACAATTGTTGCTGAAGCATCCAACCGTGTCACACTTGACAACGACGCTACAGCCCATGCCGAAGTCAGTGCCATACGGGCCGCCTCGTTGCGA
Organism: Akkermansia muciniphila; assembly: GCA_963621665.1. Classification (GTDB taxonomy): domain Bacteria; phylum Bacteroidota; class Bacteroidia; order Bacteroidales; family Bacteroidaceae; genus Prevotella. The sequence continues at coordinate 79,625 of CAVFEZ010000001.1, forward strand.
CTCGGCAGTTTCGACCTAAGCGGATGCGATATCTTCACCTCATGCGAGCCTTGCCCCATGTGCCTTGGTGCCATCTATTGGGCACATCTTGACAATATCTACTATGCCAACAACCGCAATGACGCAGCCGCCATCGGATTTGACGACGATTTCATCTACAAGGAGATTGCACTTAAACCTTCCGAACGCCACAAACCCATGCACGCTCTCTTGCCCGACGAAGCAAAAGGCGCATTCGAGATGTGGCAGGCCAATGACAACAAGACAGAGTATTGATATTTTCAGAACTACCACCAAACAAAAGACATCCCCTTTGACCCCACAAAAAAAATGACTATGAATCGAAGAAAAAAACTTCTGCTTTTGCTTTTCCTCGCAGTGGCCGCCAGTACCTTCGGCGCTCCGCAAGAGAAACTGCCGATGAGACTGTGGTACGACCGTCCGGCCGGATTCTTTGAAGAATCGTTGCCATTGGGCAACGGCAAACTGGGTGCGCTGGTCTACGGCGGCACCACCGACAACATCATCTACCTCAACGACATCACCCTCTGGACCGGCCAACCGATAGACCGCAATGCGGGCAAGGGAAAGTCTGCATGGATACCCAAGATACGGGAAGCACTCTACCAGGAGAAATACAAGGAGGCCGAAGAGTTGCAAAAGCACGTACAAGGCGGAGAGGAAGCCGAGTACCAACCGCTGGCCACCCTGCACTTCATCGATGCCGATACAACGGCCGCTACGACCTACTACCGCGAACTCGATATCGACAATGCCATCTGCAGCGACAGGTACACCCGCAGTGGCGTGACCGTCAGCCGCGAATATTTCGTGTCGCATCCCGACAAAGTGTTTGCCGTAAGAATCAAGGCTGACAAGACAGGTGCATTGACTTTCAAGATTGCCCTTACCGCGCAAACGCCCCACCACACGAAGGCCAGCGGCTCCCAACTCACACTGACCGGTCACGCCTTGGGCGACGAGATGAACACCATACACTACTGTTCCATGCTGCAGGCGCAGGCCACAGACGGACATATTTCGGCCAACGACTCCACGCTGACCGTCAGCGGCGCTACCGAAGCCACCGTCTATCTGGTCAACGAAACCAGTTTCAACGGCTTCGACCATCACCCCGTGACACAGGCCGCCCCCTATCTGGAGATGGCGGAAGACGACCTGTGGCATCTGCAGAATTTGAGTTACGAGGAAATGCGCAGCCGCCACACGGCCGACTACAAGGCGTTGTTCGACACGTTCTCGCTCTCGCTCGGCGGCAGCCAGTACGACACCACCCGCCCTACCGACCGACAACTTCTCGACTACACCGACCTGAGCGGCAACAATCCCTACCTTGAGACCCTCTACACCCAGTACGGACGATACCTGCTCATCAGTGCATCGCGCACGCCGGGTGTCCCGGCCAACCTGCAAGGATTGTGGGCTCCGGCACTCCACTCACCTTGGCGCAGCGGTTACACCACCAACATCAACTTGGAGGAAAACTATTGGCCGGCCGAAGTGACAGGATTGGGAGAGATGGTGATGCCACTCTACGATTACCTCAAGGCGCTCTCGGTCAACGGGCGTCATGTGGCGCAAAATTTCTACGGCGTAAACCGCGGCTGGTGTGCGGGTCACAACAGTGACATTTGGGCGATGGCCAATCCGTGCGGCAGCGGCGAGGGCAATCCGCACTGGGCCAACTGGAATATGGCCGGGGCATGGCTGGTGAACACGCTGTGGGAACACTACCGGTTTGGCGGCGACCGCGAATACCTCTCACAGACGGCCTACCCGCTGATGAAGGGTGCCGCCGAGTTTTGTCTCGACTGGCTCACGGAGAATCCCAAACAGCCGGGCGAACTCATCACTGCTCCCTCTACCTCACCCGAAGCCAACTATATCACCGACAGCGGTTTCGAGGGCGGCACGCTCTACGGGGGCACGGCCGACCTGGCCATCATCCGCGAACTGTTCACCAACACGCTCGAAGCGGCCCGCACGCTCAACACCGACAAGGATTTCCAAAAACAGATCAGCGGTGCGCTCGCCCGACTGCATCCCTACAAGGTAGGCAGCCGCGGCAACCTGCAAGAGTGGTACCACGACTGGGCCGACGCCGACTGGCACCACCGCCACCAGTCACACCTCATCGGCCTCTACCCCGGCCACCATCTCACCGACCCTGCGCTACAGGCTGCCGCTGCCAAGACGCTTGACATCAAGGGCGATGCCACTACTGGCTGGAGCACCGGATGGAGAATCAACCTGTGGGCCCGGCTGCACCGGTCCGACATGGCCTACCACATGTTCCAAAGGCTGCTGGCCTATGTAAGCCCCGACGACTACAAGGGTGCTGACAAACGACACGGTGGCACATGGAGCGGTGGCGGCACCTATCCCAATCTGTTTGACGCCCACCCGCCTTTCCAGATCGACGGCAACTTCGGCGGCACGGCTGGCGTATGCGAGATGTTGGTACAGAGCGACCAAGGTATCATCGACCTTCTCCCGGCACTGCCTGCCGCATGGCCCGACGGCACGGTCAACGGCATCTGCGCACGGGGCGGCTACCGCCTCGACATGACTTGGAAAGACGGAAAGGTACAGTCTGTCACCCTGAATGGCAAACAGAGCGGTACCGTCACGCTGCGCGGAAATGGTACAGAAAAGAAAGTGAAAGTAAAAGCGGGAAAGGCCCAGACCGTGAACTTCTGAGAATTATTGGTGTTTGGACAAATACCGCCGGCCACAAAAAAATCTCCCCAAAGCGCATATTTGACAATGCGCTTTGGGGAGAATTCGTTTTGCAACACACCACAAAATCACTTCTTGGCGGTGATGGCCTTGATTTTGTTGCAGATATCTATATTGAGTTGCTTTCCGATAAAGTGTTGCGACTGCGGACCGTAGGCAAATACGGGAACGGCTATCGGGGTGTGGTCGTTGGTGAAGTAGTAGGCCACGGTGTGGCCGGTCTCGTTCTCACCGTCGACGAGGGTCAGTCCGCCGGTCTCATGGTCGGCCGTCACGATGACCAGTGTCTCGCCGTTGGAGTCGGCAAACTTCAGGGCCTCTGCCACTGCCTTGTCGAGGCTGAGGGTTTCCATGATACATCCGGGGAAGTAGCGGGAATGTCCAGCATAGTCGATCTTTGCTTCTTCCACCATCAGGAAAAATCCGTCGGAACCGAGACTCTGCAGTTTCTTGATCGACGCATTGGTCGTGCGTGCCAGATAGTCGAGGTTTTCCACATTGGCGGCCTCGCCCATTTCCTCATCGATGCAGACCACCTTTCCGGCATTGGCATTGATATCGTTGATGTTGCGGACAAAAGAGAAACCTTTGTCCTTAAGGGCCTTGATGAGGTCGATACCATCGTGACGATGGGTAAACTCGTTGATGCCGCTACCGGCAAGCAACGAGATGGGACTGTCGAGCAGGTCGCGCGTGATGGCATCGGCACTGTCGCGCTCGGTATTGTGGGCATAGAACACGGCGGGGGTGGCGTCGGCCGCATTGCCAAGACTGACCACACCTACGGGTTTGCCTTGTGCCGAGAAATAGTCAGACAGCGAGGGATTGGGCGTACCGTCACCATTGGCCGCGATATGGCGGTTGTTGGTCTTCACACCTGTGGCCAATGCGCTGCCGCCTGCGGCGGAGTCGGTGGTATAGGCATCGTTGGAAGTGGTCTCCGAGATACCGAAATGCTTCATATTGAAGAGAGTAAGCGCACCGTTCACCCGTTCGGTGGCCACGACTTGTGCCATACCCATACCGTCGCCGATAAAGAGTATCACGTTCTTGACGGGTTTGTCAAGACCGTCGTTCAAGTAGGTCGGCGTATAGATGGGCTGACGCTCGGTCAATTGGATCTTGTCGTCCTGGAAACCGCTGAAATTGCGGGTTATCTTGTCGAGGCGGTCATTGCGGATCACCTTATGCTCAGTATTGGGCTTGGCCCCAATCACATAGTTTTTGTTTTCCCATTCGCTGAAAAAGTCACCGCAGGCGGCAGGACTGTCCGTATTGATGTAGTCGACACCCATTGTATAGAACGTGTTCCAGGCGGTGACGCTCTCCGGCGCGCCCCAAAAACGTATGGGCTTGCCCATGGCGTGGGCCTGAGCAATGAGATGCTCCACTGCCTCTTTCTCGGGTTTGATGAGGGTGCCCTTGCCGTTCCACTGGCTATAGGCGCCGAAGTTGACGCTGATCATCGCCACCTGCTTCAACTGCTCAGGGGTATAGGTCAGATTGATATCGCCGTCAAAGGTGACATACGACGGATATTTGGCAAACTTGTCGGGCGAGGGCACACGGCCGGTCACCACGATACGGCAGGCATAGGGATTGACCGTAGGATCGAATATCTCGGGATGCTTCTTGAGTTTGGCCACCAACGCCTTCAGATAGTCATCGGTATTGTCAGACTTGATTTCGACCATCAACTGGATATGGGCCTCGGAGTCAGCGTACGGGCGGCCGCCGTTGAGGTTGTACACATTGATGAGCGGTTCGAGATACATTCGGTCAAAGGTGACCTCGTCGCGAAGGTCTTCGGGATCATGCCCCACAAGAAATTTCCCTTTCGTGTAAAACATGTCACACTCTATCGAATAGACATGATGGGCATAGGCCTCATAGAAAGGCATGGTGCGCGTATAGTCGTTGTGCGAATGCAGCAACACGGGGTACTGCGCACGGGCGAGCATCGGGCTTAGGCTCAATGCCGCTGCCGTCAAGACAGTAAAGATGCAGGATCTTTTCATTTCCTTTCAGGTTTTATAGGTTCGTTGATATTGTTTTTCCAGTAAATTCGGTCAACAATGCAAATATACGAATTAATTCCCAAATAGGCACACATCACCCTACTCTATTCTTCCAAAAGTATTTCGACATCAAAAAGCACGGACATTTGGGAATAAAATGGTACTTTTGCAGTAGAAAAGACAAGAAGAAAACATCATGCTCAAGACAAGACTTGCGCTCCTCGCACTGCCACTGGTGCTCGCCACCTCATGCGCCCAGCACTACGAACTGGCAGGAATAGAGCGTACCCGCATCCTCATCGACGACACATTCGACAAACAGCCCGACACACAGGCCGCACAGTTTATCATCCCCTACAAGCACACGGTAGACAGTCTGATGAACCCTGTCATCGGGCGGGCCGCCTGCGACCTCACGCCACAACGTCCCGAGGGCACACTGTCCAACCTGTTGCCCGACATTCTGGTAGATGCCAGCGGGACTTTCGGCGAAAAACCCGATTTCGCCGTATACAACATGGGCGGTATACGTGCCTCACTCCCCAAGGGCGACATCACGGTAGGCGACATCCTCGACGTGGCACCCTTTGAAAACAAAATCTGTTTCCTCACCCTCACCGGCGAAAAAGTACAGGAACTCTTCCAGCAGATGGCCGGCAACGGCGGCGAAGCCGTCAGCCATAGCGTGCGGATGGTCATCACCAACGACGGAAAACTGGTTTCGGCCGAGGTAAACGGGAAACCCATCGACCCCAAAGCCTCCTACCGCATCGCCACCCTTGACTATGTAGCACAAGGCAACGACCGTATGGTGGCATTCAAAGCCAAGACGGATGTTGTGTCGCCCAAAAGCGAAGAAAACAATGTGCGGCACTTCATCGAAAAGTATTTCAAAAAGAAAATGCAGGAAGGCCAAGCCGTAAGCGCAAAGACCGAAGGACGCATCACCATCAAATAACAAGACCACATGAGACGCACTATACTTACCCTCTGCATCGTCGCCCTGTGTGCGGTGACCTGCCATGCACAAAAGAAGATTACCATACTGCACACCAACGACACACACAGTTGCATCCTGCCGCTCAACAAAAACCTGGCCAACAAAGAAGTGGCCGGACGTGGCGGCTACATACGCCGCGCAGCCATGATCAGAGACGAACGCCAGGCTACTCCCGATCTTCTGCTCTTCGACAGCGGCGACTTCTCACAAGGTTCTCCCTTCTACACCATCTTCAAGGGGGATGTGGAAATCGGACTGATGAACGAGATGGGCTACGACGCCGCCACCATCGGCAACCATGAGTTTGACTTCGGTCTGGAAAACATGGCCCGCATCTTCCGCATGGCCAAGTTCCCCATCGTCTGCGCCAACTACGATTTCACGGGCACACCTGTCGAAGGTACGGTGAAGCCCTACACCATCATCAAGCGCAACGGACTGAAAATCGGCATCTTCGGCATCGGGGCACAAATGGACGGACTCGTAGATGCCAACAACTGTATCGGCGTAAAATTCCTTGATCCCATCACCACGGCCAACGCCACGGCAAGCCACCTGAAAAAGGATTTGAAGTGCGACCTCGTCATCTGCCTGTCCCACCTCGGATGGGGTATACAGCCCCCGCTTGCCAACGACGAACGTCTCATTGCTGCCTCGCACGACATTGACCTTGTACTGGGAGCACACTCCCACACCTTCTTCAAGGAGATAGAATATGTCAACAATGCAGACGGACGTGCCATCGGCGACGACCAGAACGGTAAGAACGCCATCTATGTGGGCAAACTCATACTGACAATGAACAAGAAGAAATAATGCGGACACCTCACATTCCACGTCCGCAGCAGACCTACACTACAGCCTGCACCTCACAAAAAATGCGCTCCACAACGATGGGGCGCATTTTTTATGAGGGCTTTGTACGATTGCTACAAAGCCTTTGTACGAACACTACAAGGCCTTTGTAGCGTCACTACAAGGCCTTTGTACGGACCGTACAAGGGCCTTGTACGAATTGCACATAATTACACAGAAAGATCACTCAAAATAGAAACTGAGGACAATCATCTTGGTGTGCGCCTCCTTGACGGAGCGCACATAGCGGAGGGAATTCTTGTCGCGTATCTCGTTGACATGATTGCCGTCAAGACTGTTGCCGATACCGTAAAGGAATTTTAGTTCGGGACGCAACTTGAAGAATGGCAAGTAGAAATCGCAACCCACACCCACCTCAGCAAAAACGCCGTACCGCTTCAACCGCAACAGATCGCTGCTCTTGCCGCTCAAATTGATCATCGGGTTGACACCAGCCATCAGATAAGGGCGGTGATTGTTGAAACGCGGAGCAGCAAAAATCAAGTCGAGGGCGGTAGAGATATAGGCGGTCTTCATCTCCTGCTGTTCACGATGGGGGGTACCGTCACTGTCCATCGTCTTGAGGTCACGGAAGGTGATATGCCGCGTACCGAAATACATCGCCGGCATGAGGCGTACCTGAAAGTGGGTATTCAGACGCAACTCGGCAAGCACACCGACATTGAATCCGGCATCCCAACGGTCCTGGTCGGTGGTGACAAGGGTTTCGGTCTGTGTTCCGTCGTCCGACGTGATAAGCTGCGGACCGGCATTCACCAGTTCTATATCCTGCAAATGGGTACCTACTACAACACCGAAATGCAATGGGCGAAGGTCGGTATAGGGACGATTCTGCACGGTGCGGTCCTGCGCCATACAAACAGAAAGTCCCGAAAAGAATATGATAAGTACAAAAAATATGCGTTTCATATATGTATATAACGCCGTATTGCCCACCTTATTGCATTGGGTTACGGGAAAGGGAAGTTACGAATATGTATAATTTCGTTAAAATAACTACTCATTTATGGGTATTCGAGAAAAAAGCGTACCTTTGCATCACCCGAAAGTAGGTATTGAAAACGTTGAAAGACACGGATACCACAAACGAGGAACAATAACATTATTAATATATAAAACAAAGAAATTATGGCTTACGTAATTGGTGACGACTGCATCGCATGCGGTACATGTATCGACGAGTGCCCCTCTGGCGCAATCTCTGAAGGCGACAAGTATTCTATCGATCCCGACGCTTGCACCGAGTGCGGAACATGCGCAAGTGTTTGTCCTAACGAGGCTATCGCCCTCGGCGAATAATCGACAGACACGTCAATAAGACAACGACAACATTTTGAAATTTTATTAGTGGCGACGGTTTCTTCCATTCGGAGGAAACCGTTTTTTATTGGAACAAGCCAAACAAAAACGCATTTCATCGTAGCAAAAAAATTGCCCAATCTGTTGTCTGACGAACAACAAATCGGGCAATTCAATTTAGTATATATTCAAGATTACTTGATGCTCATAATCTGCTGACCATTGGCATCATCGGGTCTGATTTCAAGCAGTTTGGCAGCCCAAGTCTTGGCCTCAGTCTTCTTGTCGTTCTGGATATAGTGAACAGCAAGGTAGGTGTAGGCAGTAGCCAGCTTGTTGAGTTCGCTCTGCTTCTTCTCAGCCTTGGGTTCAATCATCGAGATGTACTTGCTATAGTAAGGCAGTGCACGGCCTTCCTTTACATCAGGATTGATAGAGTGGTTCATCAAGGCACGCTTCCAAATGGCATACTCAGCAGCATAGTCGAACTTCTCACCCATCTCGGCATATACCTTGTCGGCCTCCTCAAAAGCCTTCACCTTGACGGCCTGTGTAGCGTCATCGGCAGAAGCCTGGTCAATGAAGATGTCGGCCAGACCATCCAAATCCTTGTAAGTCAGTTTATCGCTATTGTCAGCGAGATACTGCTTGTAGGCAGTCACTGCATTGGCATAGTCCTTCTGCTTGGCATACACGTCAGATACCAACTTGCTGACATCTGTACGGCTGGGATCCACCTCCTTGAGTTTATTGTAAGCGGAGATAGCATCAGATGTACGGCCGAGATTCATCAGCGCGTCTGCATAGAACATGTAGTCGTTGGCGATGAACTTCAAGGTGTCGGTCTTGTTGAACAACTGATCTGCGTAAGACACAGCGTCCGAGTAGTTCTTCAGTTTGTCACTGGCATAGAAAGCCATACGCTTGAAGGGGCTGTAGTCAGGATATTTCTGAATACCGGCAACCGACAACTTCAATGCTTTGTCATACTGATCGAGCACATAGGCGGTAGAAGCGTAGTCGAAGAGGATGTAGTCCTCAAGCGAGGTAACATTCTGCACCTTGTCGTAGTAGGAGATGGCAGACTTGAGTTTATCGTTCTTCGAGTACATATAGCCGGCTGCACCGTCTACAGGATAGTCGGGCTTGACAGTACGGAGCTTTTCGAGCATGACAACTGCACCATCCGGATCCACCTTCTGGTAGATGCTGGCATAACGCACATAACCGTTGGGGTTCTGAGGATCGAAGATAGTAGCCTGCTCGTACCATGAAGCAGCCTCGCCACCATCATCCTGAGCAGCAGCGATGTTGCCCTCGAGCAGATAGCCGTCTGCCACGTTCTTGTTGGCCTTGCGGGCAAGTGCCGCATACTTTTTGGCCTCTTCAAAATTCTTGGCATCGAGGAAAGCCTGACCAAGACCCGCAAGGGCAACGGCATCCTTCTTGTAGAGTTTGAGATACTGCTTGACTGCATCCTGGGTCGCCTTCACGTCACCCTTGTTGTCAACAACTACTTTTGTGATGGCATCAATCTGCGACTTGGTGTCCTGTGCCATAGTAGGAGCGGAGATGCTGAGCATCAAAGCCCCTGCAACGAGATATTTGATTGCTTTCATAATTTTTCTCTCTTTAATTGTATTGTTTCCTTTTCGACGTTGTACAGTACGTTTGGTTTAATATCGTATTGCTAAAAAGAATCAATAATCGTTATTCACATTAACATCGCGAATGGTAATCTCGCCCTTTACTGGCAAAAGGCCAGTTTTGAAGACAATAAGTTGACCTCGTGGCGATTCGATAAAGTGAGCAAAGCCCCAAGGCAAACCGCGTTTCGGATCGTTGAGCAATGCATATATGGTACGGACGAAAGGATACCGACCATTGAGAAGCCATGCCTGATAGGGTTTCCAACTATTCATTGGAGTAGCCTTCTGCATCTTGCTGACAGACATGACTGTGATTTTTCTATTCCAAGTAGTATTGGTAGTATCGCGCTTGTCATTAAGCCAGTTACTACCGATGACACCGATAGCATTCGGTGTTCTCTCGACATAGTCTACAACATCCTTGCTGTTCTTGGCGGCAAAGATATTGGGACTGCTGATTTGCTTGCCTCCCATGATGGAGTCCACGCAATAGCGGACCGCACTTGAGCGCGTATTGTCAAAACAAACCCATATCTCACCAAGTTTGGAACCCTTGTTGATCTCGTTCCAATTCTTCACCTGACCGAGAAGTATCTTCTTCACGTTGTCAACAGTGATACAAGAGTCAAGATTGCGTTTGTTGCAGATAAGCGCCATACCGTCGTAAGCCAAAGGAACAGCTTCCGGCAATTGGTCGGTACCCTTAAGGTAGTCGAATTCCTTTTGGGTAAATTTGCGGGATGAAATCACCAAATAGGTCTTTCCCTTCATCAGCATACTGATACCGTCTTCCTGATTGGTATATACGGGATTGACCTTGGCATTGGGACAACTGGCCTCAAACACCTGAATGAGTTCATCGATGACAGGACTAAAACTTTCGTCAGAGACGAAACTGATCGTCCCTGACGAATTTGTATCTGTGCGGCCATCCTTCCGCTTGGTGTTGCCACAGGAGGCAAAAAGGATGGCTGCAAGTGTTAATCCTACGAATATGTAAGATATGTTCTTTCTCATTATACAATAATAGTGATATTACTGCAGTTTGAAGTTAACCGGCACCTGGAACTTCACACGAACGGCAGAACCGTTCTGCTTACCGGGTGTCCATTTCGGCATGGAGCGAACCACGCGCATGGCTTCCTTATCAAGTGAAGGATCGACAGAGCGAAGAATCTTCACATCAGATACTGAACCGTCACGCTCAACCACGAAACCTACATATACCTTACCCTGAACACCGTTCTCAGCTGCTACGGTAGGATAGTTGGTGTGGCTGGCCAAATACTGGATAAGAGCTGCGTCACCGCCAGGGAACTTAGGCATCTGCTCTACGACCTCGAAAATCTTGGTCTCCTCCTCATGCTTGGGAGGTTCGGGAGCAGCAATCTCTTCCTTGGCTTTCAGCACAGAGCCACCGACCTCGTCATTACCTTCAACAGTGAAGGCGCCGACTGCCTTGTTGCTCTTCTCTACTTCCTCGAGCTTGATCTCGTCTTCTTCCTTTACCTCGTTGTCCTTTTTGATGACAGGTGCGGTAAACTTCACAGAAGACTTCACCTGCTCGACTACTTTTTCCGGTTCAATCTTCGGAGCCTCTTTCTTCTCGACTTTAGCTTCTTTCTTCTTGTCTGCGAGTGTTGCCAGAACATTTTCCTGTGTATTCTCAACTTTCTTGTTGGCTTCCACCATTCTTTGCAACTGAAGACCGAGGAAAAGAAGAACTGCAGCAACGGCAACTATAATAATTGACCAGATGTTACGCTTGGTTGTGCCCTTGCGCAACTTATAGGCTCCATATTCCTGGTTTCTGCCCTCGAAGACGAGGTCAGTCCATTCACTGGATATCAAATCTATTTTTGACATTTTCTAAACCTTTCTTTTAATTATTATGTTACTGGAAGTCCTTGACACCCTTTGATTTCAGCAGAGCCTCATCGTCGGGAGTAACTTTGTCAATAACGTATGTTCCGATACTGCAGATAGTCATTTCGTCCAAAGCGTCGACCATGTTCTTGTAAGAAGCCTTGTCGGTACACTTGATGATGATAGTCATCGTCGGCACCTTTCCGCCTTCGAGGTCACCCTTCTTGATCTTGCTCAACTCGGCATCATAGATGCTGTCGTTGTAAGCATTGGGGTTCTGCACCCGCTTCTGGTCAAGTTTGATCTTTGCAGCCATGATGTCGGCAACAGGAGTAGAACCGTCCTCGGTAACGTGCTTGATGAGCACGTCGCGAATACCGTCCTTGCCCCAAGTCGTTTCCTTCAGGCAGCTGGGATCACTGTAGTTGGGTATACCGTCAACATGGAAAATCTTGTCCTGACCGCACACATAGATAGTGATGGTCTGGGAAGCCTTGGCCGCATTACGGTCCTTGTCAGAGATGTTCTTGTCGTTGCTTGGCATGGTCAAATTCATCGCCTGAGGCTTAGCCAAAGACGTACAGAGCATGAAGAACGTGATCAGAAGCATCATCATGTCCACCATAGGCGTGAAGTCCACGCGGGTGTTCATTTTTTTCTGTCTGCTTGCTTTTTTCTTTGCCATGTCTTATTCCTCCGAATTTGATTTAAGCGACGTAATCAAGAAGTAGCGGTTCTCGTTCATATCCTGGAGTTCCGACATCATCTTCTTTACTACAGCATAAGGAGTAGTAGCAGAAGCCTTGATGGCAATCTTCATGTCGGAGCCATTGTTCAGGCGAGCCGTTTGAACCCAATCTTGGAATTCACTCATTTTACCATTGACACTATCGGTAGGGATACCTTTAGTAGCCTGGTATTCATTCATTTTATCGCCGAGCTTCAAGCAGGTGCTCAAGTCTTGCATGGGCACACCGATAGAAGCGGCACCTTGTCCGGCCTCAAGTTCCTTTGTGGTCAGAGAAACGTTGTAGTTTCCTGCCATTCCAGAAACGAGTTCACGCATCTTGCTGGGGTTGTCCATACCCACGAAAATGCGGCCAGCATCATCGCAGAGGATGGTCAAGACATTGTTCTCGGGAACTTTGATTTCCGAGACTGACCCTGGAGTGACGACCTTCACTGCCTCATTCTTCACGAATGTTGATGTCAACATGAAGAATGTAAGCAAGAGGACCATCACGTCGGACATTGGGGTCATGTCTATCCAAACATCCGCCTTCTTAATTTTTACTTTACCCATAATGATAAACGTTTTAAAGGGTTAGTAAAATTAAGCCTCGTCTGCGTGATTTGCTTCGTATGTCTGAGCAATAGTGTAACCTACTTCGTCGAGAGCGTATGTCAGCTTGTCGATCTTGTTTGAATAGTAGTTGTAAGAAACAACAGCGAACCAAGATGTCAAAATACCTGATGCGGTGTTCACAAGGGCCTCAGAAATACCTTCGGACAGCTGGAGGGAGTCACCACCACCACCGGAAGCCAGGGCTGCGAACGAACGGATCATACCGACAACGGTACCGAACAAGGCGGTAAGAGTACCAAGGGTAACGATGGTTGCAAGGATAGGCATGTTCATCTGGAGAGTAGGCATCTCAAGCTGAGTAGCTTCCTCGTGAGCCTGCTGAATCTTAGCGACCTTCTGAGCGCGCTTCAGGTTAGGAGCAGCTTCCATTTCCTTGTAAGCCTTGATAGAAGCACCAACAACGTTGGCAACGCAACCTCTCTGCTTGTCACAGATCTGCTGTGCCTTTTCCATATCACCAGCGGTGATGGCAGCCTTCACGCCAATGACGAACTTGCCGAGAGAGCTCTTGCCAAAGGCATTGCGAAGAGCGAAGAAACGCTCGATAGAGAGGGCGATTACGGTGAAGAGCAAGGTGATGATCACAGGAACGACGATACCACCCTTGTACACTGTACCGAGAAGGCTACCGTCCTTCACTGCATTCTTGGGGTCGCCACCAACGAAGTTGTCGGGATTACCCAATACGAACTGGTAGAAGCATACTGCAAGGATGAAACATGCGATGATGATCCAAATTGCATCTCTTACTCCCTGGAATCCGGAAGACTTCTTCTTCGGACTCACTTTAGCTTGTGTAGTTGCCATAATTTTTTTGTAATTAAATTAGTTATTAATGATTAAGTTGTGAATCATTGTATTGTAGTTAACATGGTGCTGACCTTCCGGCAATGCCAAAAATGCGCTATTTTGCCAAATCAACGTGGCAAAGATAGCAATTTATACACAATTACCGCATGTTTCATTTGCTTTTAACAAATATTTACGCCAAGCATCCCAAGGCCTCCTTTATACGTCTCATTGCCTCACGAATATTGTCGTCACTCGTGGCATAACTCATGCGGAAACAATCAGGATCCCCGAAAGCGTCACCGCCTACAGTCGCTACATGTCCTACCTCAAGAAGATACATGGCCAGATCGGTGGAGTTGTTGACAGTACGAGTGCCGTCAGACTTGCCGTAGAAACTGCTGCACTTGGGGAACAGATAGAATGCACCTTGCGGTTGATTCACTTCAAGGCCGGGAATATCCTTAGCGAGAGACACAATAAGGTCGCGACGACGCTCAAAGGCTTGACGCATGGCCTCCACACAGTCCTGCGGAAGGGCATATGCAGCTTCGGCCGCCTTTTGGCTGACAGAGCACGGACCGCTGGTGTATTGCCCCTGGAGCTTGTTGCAACCTTTGACAATCCACTCGGGGGCTGCAATGTATCCGATGCGCCATCCCGTCATTGCGTATGCCTTGGACACGCCGTTGACAATAATGGAACGTTCCTTCATGCCGGGGAACTGGGCGATGCTCTCATGGTGTCCTACATAATTTATATGTTCGTAGATTTCATCGGCCAGCACATAGAGATTGTCATGGCGCAGGATGACATCGGCAAGTCCCTTGAGTTCTTCCTTGGAATAGACGCTTCCTGTAGGATTGCTGGGAGAACAGAGGATGAGAAGACGGGTCTTGGGCGTAATGGCCTCTTCCAACTGCTCGGGAGACATCTTGAAATTCTGTTCGAATCCTGCATTTACGAATACAGGCGTTGCACCAGCCAATTTGGCCATCTGCGGATAACTTACCCAATACGGGGCAGGAATGATGACTTCCTCACCCTCGTTGACCAGCGCCATCACGGTATTGCAGACACTTTGTTTGGCACCGTTCGACACCAAAATCTCGTTCATGGTATAGTCAAGATTATTCTCCTTCTTCAGTTTCGCAACGATAGCTTTGCGGAGTTCCGGATAGCCGGGAACCGGCGAATAGCGGGAATAATTCTCGTCAATAGCCTTCTTCGCTGCCTCTTTGATAGCATCCGGCGTATTGAAATCAGGTTCACCGACACTCAGATTGATCACATCAATACCTTGTGCTTTCATCTCGCTGCTTTTCTGCGACATGGCCAACGTGGCAGAAGGAGCCAGGCGATTCAAGCGATTGGATAATTCAGACATACTATTTATATTGGTTAATTACGACAGGTGGCTCCAAAAATCGGATTGTCTGATTGCGAAACGCATTTCGTGAACAAAGAGAATTTTCAGAACGCGCCAACAACATGAATATTCATTTTCCGAGAGCGTAAGCCAAGAGGGAGACTACCGCAGGTGCAGTGTATGCCCCATACGGTCGCGCTTGGTCTTGAGATAACGCTCATTGAACTCGTTAGGGGTCACCTCGATGGGAACATTCTCGACGATCTCAAGTCCGTAGGCCTCCAGTCCGACACGCTTCACGGGATTGTTGGTCAGCAGACGCATCTTGTGTACGCCGAGATGACGGAGCATCTGAGCGCCGCACCCATAGTCGCGCTCGTCGGGACGGAAGCCGAGATGTACATTGGCATCGACCGTGTCATACCCTTCTTCCTGCAGTTTGTAGGCGGCAATTTTGTTCATCAGACCGATGCCACGGCCTTCCTGCTGCATATAGACAAGAACGCCCTTGCCTTCCTTCTCGATCATCTGCATGGCCTTGTGCAGCTGTTCGCCGCAATCACAGCGTTTGCTTCCGAGAATATCGCCCGTTGCGCAGGACGAATGTACACGCACAAGTATAGACTCGTCCTCGGACCATTCGCCCTTGACAAGCGCCATATGTTCCAGACCGTTGCTCTGCTGACGGAAGGGGATAAGCCGGAAATGTCCGTATTCGGTAGGCATGTCTACCTCTTCGCCCACCTCAATGATGGACTCGTGCTGCAAGCGGTAGGCGATGAGGTCGCGGATGGTGATAATCTTGATGTCCCACTCGGCAGCCAGTTTCTGCAGCTGGGGCATACGTGCCATAGTGCCGTCCTCATTCATGATTTCCATCAGGGCACCGGCAGGATATAGTCCGGTAAGTTTGCACAGGTCGACTGCGGCCTCGGTATGTCCACAGCGACGGAGAACACCGTTGTCCTGGGCATAGAGCGGATTGACATGACCGGGACGACCGAAAGTCTGCGGTGTAGACTGCGAATCGGCCAGGGCCTTGATGGTTTCGGCACGGTCGTGAGCGGAAACGCCCGTGCTGCAGCCCTCAAGTTTGTCGACTGTGACGGTAAAGGGAGTGCCCAGCAACGAAGTATTGTCGCTCACCTGACGGGGAAGATCTAATTCCTCACAACGGGACAAGGTGATGGGAGCGCACAGCACTCCCCGCGCATGTATCAACATGAAATTGACCTTCTCGGCCGTAATCTTTTCAGCGGCGATGATGAGGTCGCCCTCGTTTTCGCGGTCCTCGTCATCAACGACAATAAGGAACTTTCCTTCCTTGAAGTCTTTCAGTGCATCTTCGATGCTGCTCAGTTTGATATTGTCCATTTCGTATATTCTTCCTTTTGCAGTTTCCTGCGGACGCATTTTTCAAGTGGCTCGCGCCGCGAGCGGGAGACTGTCGCTAACATTATTATATATATAAAACTTATTTCACAGTTGCAAACCCGGTCTTTTCCATCTCGTCAATCCGTGCAACAATACCGTCGCTGGCCTGCACAGTGGCACTAAGGTCGCGCCATAGGCGGACACGGAAACGCCACATACGGATATAGAGAACAATCCCGACAGGGAAGATGATGGCAGAGAGGATGTTGAGCCATTTCCGCTCGAACGGACGGGTATGGGCCTTGACTGACATCACGGGATAATCGTTGAGCCGCGTGATGATGGCACGGTCCTTGGTGTTCGACAGGTCGTCAATCACGGATTCGAGTTCACCGGCAATACGCTCTACCTCATGATCCGGTTCGTAGCGGAAGAACACACGTATCCAGCTGGGCAACCGCTTCAGCCGATGTTGTTGTGCGTAAGAACGTATAGCCTCGGAGAGATCTGTAAGACGTGTTCTGTCTGCCAAATAGTCGGGATCTGTAATGATCACATCCTTGCGGGTAATCTGTCTGTGGAGACGCAGACCAAGCAGGCGCATGAAGAAATTGCGGTAGAGATCGACATTGAAGACCATCGAGTCGTTGGTGGCCTTATAGGTGACGAACACTGCCAATGGAGAGAGGACAGCCACAGCCAGTACCGAACCGAACCACACGGCCCACATGCCGCCTTTGGCCATACGGGTTCCGGAATTGTCGAGAATGTAATAGACGATAAACACCAGCACGGAGAGGATGACCGGCAAGCCAAGACCTCCCTTTCTGATGATGGCGCCGAGCGGCGCTCCGATAAAGAAGAAGAGCAAGCACTGCAGGGCGAGCGTCACCTTGCTGATGGCCTCCACCTCATGCGAGCGTATGAGTTTGTCACCGTCGGTGGTGATCATACTCCGGAAGTCGAGATCCTGGAGATGCATCTGCACGCGGCTGAGCGCATTGTTGAGTACATCGCGCTTGCCTTCGGGAGACAGGTGTGAGAAGGCGGTATCAACATTGAATGTCTTTGCCGTACTGCGGCGCAGGGCCGCCAAAGAGTCTTTGCGGGAAAGTACGGATGCCTTGTAGTAGTAGCGCTGGTCGTCACGATAATAACTGCGGCCGATACTGTCGTACTGCACTTTGAGAGAGTCGCGGTCGCGGAACAGTTGGGCGAATCCCTTTCCGCGCGCGTTGTTTGACAGGGACGTGGCGTCAGTCATATTGAAATCGCCGTCATAGTCGAGCACGATGCGCTTGTTCACAAATGTCTCGCGGCGATAGGGCACGGAAGCACTGTTGGCCAGTTCCTGCGACTGCATGTTTTCGAACCACTCACCGCTCCACAGACTCAGAACAAGATGTTTCTTTTCCGCCGTAGCCTGCAACATACCCGAGTCGGCAAGAATGATGGCCTGGTCCTCATAACTGCCGGTCATGCGGTAGATCATGATGCCGTAGAGTTTTCCGGTTTTGAGGTCGCGCTTCTGCACGTAGAGATTGCTGTTGGGTAGACCGTCATAGAAGATACCTTCGGGAATTTCCAGTTCGGGACTTTTCTGCTTCATCGAGATGAGCAGTTGCGTAAGTTTCTGGTTGGCACTCGGGCCTACCGAATTCTGAAACCAAAGAGAAATGAAAAAGATGACGACGGAAATGAAAATCAGCGACCGGAAAGCCTGCATCAGCGAGATGCCTGCCGCCTTGATAGCGGTCAATTCGCTGCTTTCGCCAAGGTTTCCAAACGTGATCAGCGACGAAAGCAGAATGGCAAGCGGCAGAGCCTGAGGCACAAGCATGACACCCATGTGCCAAAAGAACTGTGCCAGGATGTCAAGCGAAAGTCCCTTGCCAATCAGTACGTCGATGTATCGCCACAAGAACTGCATCATCAGCACAAACTGGCAGATGAAGAAAGTTCCCACGAAGAGAAGGCCAAACTGCTTGGCGATGAAGATGTCTAATTTCTTGAATTGAAATGTCATACCGTTTGCCGACGCTCGTTGCACTGATTTGTCGTACCGATTTGCAAATTTAACACAAAAAATCCGCAAAAGCCCGCTTTTAGTCTTTTTTATGGTACATCGGCGGTGCGACAGTCTCCTTTTTCCGTTTTCACCTCCGGCAATGCGTCCTCACCGTAATTAGTCTGTCCGTCATCCACGCCGTGTAGCGCAGCCTGAAAATCCTCCCAGTTCTGGAACCCGACAAAAAGGGAGATTTTGTCGAGCGTTTCCCGTTTGGGTTTTTCCATTCCCCGAAGATAGCGTGTCAGTTTGCCGGTCGCCAAGGCCTTGAAGGGATGCTTGGTGAATTTGCGTTCGACAGCCTCAAGCAGCCGTCGCAGTTCGTTGTTTCTCTTTTCCATAATCCTATTGGGGCACGGGGAAAGCGGCCCGTACCCCACCCTATTTTACGGCGGTAATTTAGAGAACCACCCTTTACTCTATAGGTTCGGTCTTGAGCGACACCACAGCGCCGGTCACAGTATCGAGTACCAGCCGGGCCGTCATTTTCTTGCCGAAAAGCGATCCGCTGAGCGTCTCCACACGACCATACTGGGCAGCGTAGGTTTCAAAGGAAGCCTGCGTCTGGCTGTCGGCACTCAGACGCACACGGATTTTTCCGGGCAGGTTCACACCCAACACAAGGTCGTCCTTTTGTTTCTTGGCAGCCTCGGCCTCATCGGGAAGGTCGGGATAGACGTGCTCGTCATCGACATATACGAAGTATGGTTCGCCCGAAAGGTCATCGTCGGCCACGCATCCGAACTTCTTCGAGAACCGGAACAGGGTCCGTTTCTGCACCTTCGGATCGGGTATGAACTGGAATACGCATTCAGCGGTATCCTTCACGGTCACGCCGGTGAACATCTGCATAAGTGCAGTCTCCTGGGTACGCAACTGGGCGAGCATCATACGCAGCTGTTCGCCATCATTTGGCATAAAGTCGGCCTCGCCACGGGACAACTGGTTGCGACTGTCGCGTATATCATAGATTTCCTGCGCCACCATCTGCGCCATTTTCGGCAGATTTCCGGCAGAGAGGATATCCTGGCTCATATAGTCGTTGGGATTGAGCGGTGTCGGTTTCCGGGCGGAAACAAATTTTGACGGGATGCCCTTTGTCACACCCTTGGTGTTGATAGCCCGCAATACGCCGTTACTCTCGCAATCGATATCAAAGATGCTGTGTTTTTTGTCCAAAAGGATAGTGTTCCGTTTGGTGGAGTCGGGTACGCCCACGGTTGAGAAACTGATGCCGACAATGCGGTAGTCGACATCGGCCACCGTCTTGGCCGGCGTCTTGAAATACAGTTCGGCATATGCAGCCATCTGCCCCGGCGTATAGGTGGTTTTTTCCACAAGCAACGACACATTGACGGCCGTTTTCGGAAGATAATAGGTCAAGCCTTCGCTTTCCTTGTCAGCGGCAGAGACCGAGAGGGAAAGCAATGCAAGCAACAATGCAGAGATTGATTTTGTGATCATAATCGGAGATTGGTAGTGTCAGTTCTTGATACGGCGGAATGCACGGGGAATGTTTTCTATGATGTCACTGGCCATCAGACTTTCTTCTCCAGTCTGTGCGACGGCGATGTCTCCGGCCAGTCCGTGGAGATACATGCCTATGATGCAAGCCCACTTGCGGCTATAGCCTTGCGCCAACAGAGCGGTGATCATACCGGTCAGTACATCGCCGCTTCCGGCGGTGGCCATACCGGCGTTGCCGCTCGTATTGAAGACAATCTGTCCGTCGGGCATACACAGAGCGGAATAGTGCCCTTTGAGCAGGATGTAAGCACCGAGCTGGGCGGCAAGATCGCGGGCCTTCATGAGACGCTCGTACTCGCAAGAAGAGCGGCCGGCAAGACGGTCGAACTCACCGGGATGGGGCGTCAATATCAGTCCGGTGGGCAGTTGGTGCAGCCATGCACCATGCAGACTGAGGATATTGATGGCATCTGCATCAAGCACCATCGGACACTGCGAAGACCGTATCTGGGATATGAGCGCCAAGGCGGTCGTCTCTTCCACGCCAAGTCCGGGGCCAATACCTACTGCAGTATATCCGGTTGTGTCAATTGCCGTAGACAAGCATTGCTCGTCACTGTCCACCGCCAGTACAGCCTCAGGGACGGCCACCTGTACGGGTGTCACATTACAATAAGGCACTGCCACGGTCACTTTACCCACGCCTGTTTTCAGACAGGCACGCGAAGCCAAAATGGAAGCTCCGGCCATGCCGTAACTACCCGACATAAGCAAGGCGTGTCCTACTGTCCCCTTATGGGCAAACGGGCTGCGCTTGATCAGTTGGACTACTATTTCCGTTTCCTCCACCGTTGTGTAAGGAGTCGTCATGGCATCCATTGCCTCCTCGGAAAGATGTATGTCGAGTACACGCAGACGACCGACACACTCGCAGCAATCGCCAAACATCATAGCCAGTTTGCGTTGCTGCAGGGTCAGGGTGAGCGTTGCCTTGACGATGCGGCTGAAGTCATTTCCGGTATTGTCTTCCGTCATCAGTCCGGAGGGCATATCGATGCTTACCACTTGGGCCGGCGACTGGTTGATATACTGCACGAGCGAAGCGAAGCCCCCACCCAAAGGTTTGTTGAGTCCGGAACCGAAAAGGCCATCCACGACCAGCGTATCAGCGCTCAGTTTCGGCGGATCGAAATTCTGCGTCACCTCCACGAACGTATGCACGCACTCATCGTCGACAAGCCGCTTCCAGTTGGCTTCGCAGTCTTCGGACAGACGGTGGGAAACATTGAAAAGGTACACATCTACCTTATAGCCTTTTCCGCCCAACAACCGCGCTACAGCCAATGCATCGCCGCCGTTGTTGCCCGGTCCGGCAAAAACCACAACCGGTGTCCGTTCCGACCACTCCGATGCAATGGTATCAGCAATGGCACGGGCGGCACGTTCCATCAAATCGAGCGAGGTGACCGGTTCGTGCTCTATCGTATATTTGTCCAACTCACGCAACTGAGCCCCTGTGAATATTTTCATCTTTCTTGTTTGTTTTTATACAGGACGCTGCAAAAATACTAAATTTGGGGCAATCCGCCATCATTTGCCGCCAACAAATCTATTTTCAGCCGTTTCCGGCTAAAATAATCCGCTTAAATTGTAATAGCAGAAATAATTTACTATATTTGCAAAAATTACCAACTAACCTAATCAGGTGGACCCTACAAATATCCGCCATAAAAAACAAAAATCGAACAAACATGACAACAAAGCACCTCTTTCTCATAGTTGCACTCCTAACGTGTACACTTACCACAATCACTGCCCAGACAAGTGATGAGAAAAATACCGACCCTATAATACCACACTTCGACACCAACGCCGCGAGACCGACATTGTATGTCAACGATGGAATATTCCACAGCACAGAAGTGATGTTCGAAGACTCCATAGCATTTGACGAAAACTTACGCGCTTTCATCATGCAAGACGGCATTGTACGCGGTGCTTCAATACCCAAACTTGTCTACAGCGGATTTGAAGACCTAACGTACTACTCTACCACCTTGGTATGCAATTTCGATTTTCTACGACTACCCACAGGCAATTACACACTGGTCATACCTGCTGGCAGTATCTGGTGGAAAAACAACCCGTCAATAAAAAACGACATCATCTCCCGACCCATTTGTGTTCCAGATGGTCTTATAGCCTTAAAATCGATACCAGCGACTAATGATACGATTAAGACATTGAAACAATTTACCGTCACCTTTCACTGCCTCATTACGGAAAAGACGAACCCGAGCGTTACCCTGTATGAAGGCGACAAAACTGTAGCGCGTTTTCCGATGCAAGTCTCTTATGGGTACGGCACTACGGCTCATGCAGATTTCGGAAAGACTCTGCACTTCAAGAAAGACACGCAATATAGTTTCGTTATCAATGCAGACGCATTTCAATCAGACCTAAAAAACACAAACCTCTCAAATAAGGAAATCCGCATTACCTTTACTGGCGGAGAGTGACACACGAACACAGACAAACCCTCTAAAAAGAAAATAATATGTTTTTTTGCAATATACATAATTTACGACCAGCATTCTCGGCCATTGTTCTTATCTTTGGAATAACATTTGGTTCTGCGATTCATGCACCTGCACAAGAAAACTCCCTCCAACCCAAGCATTTCGCCCTTGACAACCGCTACAACGGAAAGGAAGTTCTCTTTGTCATAAACAACCAGTTGTACTTCTCCTTTGACGTACCCGTCGACATCAAGCAAGGAGCGACTGCTTCCATTGTCTGCGAAGGAAGTACTGTAGTCACAGGCCCACTCAAAGCATACAACATCGAATACGCCGAAAACAAAAGCGGATATGTAGAGGCCATATTCAATTCGTTGTCTCTACCAAAAGGCAAAGATTATACATTTGTAATAGACGCTGGCGAAATCTACGAACAAGGCAACCCTACATGTACAAACGCAGAACTCAGACGTTCCTTTCACGTGCCCGAACATATCCGCATGATAAGCAGTACACCAAAAGACGGAGATACACTGAGCAAACTGGACGATGTGTACATCACACTATCTGCCATACAGGACTATGCGTACTCTTTCAAGCCACAACTATACAAAGGCAATGAAATCATGGACGACAAACATTTCTCATACGCCTACTTCTATGCGGAAGATATGCTCTCGCTCCAGTTCTACAACGCCTATGCCCCCGAGACGATGCCCATACTTGAGGAAGGCGTCGAATATACGATTGTCATACCCGAAGGTGGAATGAAGCAAAGTGAGACATGCTACCGTAACGACATTTCCAACGAAGAAATGCGCATTCACCTCAAGGGCGGAAGCAGTACAGGCATACACACGGACGCAACAACACAGATGCCCACAATACGATGCTGCGGAGACAACTTGCAGATAGACAACGCTGACGGCCTGCAGATACGTATTTTCACCCCCGACGGGCGCACACTGCACAACATAGCATGCAAGCAATCTCCGCAGATTCTTTCCTTGCCCGCCCCTGGATTGTACCTCGTCAATATCGGCAGCCATTGCAGCAAGATCGTAGCCAGGTGACCGTCAAGACTGCAACATCGCCTTCGCCATGTTGCAGTCTTGCATATATCGCGAAAAAAGCGTAATTTTGCGCCAAGAAAGGTTTTGGACGGTATTTCGTCCAAAACCACAGACTCACAAGCGTGGCTACAGGACACGCCTTACACGTTCTCAACATTCAGACAATGAAAGAATTAGCACTGAAGTACGGATGCAATCCGAACCAAAAGCCATCGCGCATCTATATGGCCGACGGCGAGTTGCCCATCGAGGTTCTCAACGGCCGTCCCGGCTACATCAACTTTCTTGACGCCCTCAACTCATGGCAGTTGGTGAAAGAACTGAAAGCCGCCACGGGACTTCCCGCCGCCGCATCGTTCAAGCACGTGTCTCCGGCCGGTGCCGCCATCGGCCTTCCGCTGAGCGACACACTGAAGAAAATCTATTTCGTCGACGACGTAAAAATAGAACTTTCCCCTCTCGCCTGTGCCTACGCCCGCGCCCGCGGCGCCGACCGCATGAGTTCGTACGGTGATTTTGTAGCCCTTAGCGATACCTGCGACGAGGCTACCGCCACACTGCTCAAGCGCGAAGTGAGCGACGGCGTGATTGCCCCCGACTTCACCCCCGAGGCACTCGCCATCCTGAAAGTGAAGCGCAAAGGCACCTACAACGTCATCAAGATTGACCCCGACTATGTACCTGCCCCCGTAGAACACAAGCAAGTGTTCGGCATCACCTTTGAACAAGGACGCAACGACATCCGCCTCGACGATCCCGCACTCTTCGAGAACATCCCCACCAAGGCACACGCCTTCACCCCGGAAGCCCTGCGCGACCTGACCATCTCGCTCATCACGCTGAAATACACCCAATCCAACTCCGTATGCTACGTCAAGGACGGACAGGCCATCGGCATCGGAGCCGGACAACAGAGCCGCATACACTGCACACGCCTCGCAGGCAACAAGGCCGACATTTGGTGGTTGCGCCAGCATCCCAAAGTGATGGGACTTCCCTTCGTTGACGGCATCCGCCGCGCCGACCGCGACAACACCATCGACGTATACATCAGCGAAGACCATGACGACGTATTGCGCGACGGTACATGGCAGCAGTTCTTCAAAGAGAAGCCCGAGGTACTGACCATGGAAGAGAAAAAGGCATGGATTGCCCAAAACACGAAAGTCGCCCTCGGAAGCGACGCTTTCTTCCCCTTCGGCGACAACATCGAGCGTGCCCACAAGAGCGGAGTGGAATACATCGCACAGGCCGGCGGATCCGTACGCGACGACAATGTCATCGACACCTGCGACAAGTACGGCATCACCATGGCCTTCACCGGTGTCCGACTCTTCCATCATTGATATTTCTTACCGTATTCCGTAAACCAACCTTCAATAGATATGGACGACATAGACGAGATTATCGCCGGAGGCGGCATCGTATTCAAGCGTGGAGGCGGAGGCAACAAGAAAGACAACGGAAAAGTCAAGACCAAAGCCAAAAAGAAAAAATACATCACAGGTGCCCACGGTAGCGGTTCGGCCCGACAAAAGGCCAAATACCGCGAGCAGCGTGCCAACAGACACAAGTGACGACAAAATCCCAGCGAAACACATCAACCACCGTGTTTCGCTGGGATTTTTCTATACAGCGCCACGACTCCAAACAAGAAAAAAATACATCGCCGGGAAAAAATACCGACAAGTAGGTATACACTCAATTATTTTTAGTATTTTTGTACTCGAATTAGAGTACATTTTTACATTCGCAATCGGCATCCCCAAGCCACGCAACGGCATTTCACACAGATGCCGCAATACTATAAATGACATTTTATACACACATTATTTATTTTAAATAGTTATGATTTATTCAAAGGAAGTAGACAACATGTGCGTTGTCGCCAAGGGTCCCAAGCACGGACCGGCTCCCATTCCTGAAGAAGGAAAATGGGTTTACGCCAAGGAAATCTCTGATATTTCTGGATACACCCACGGTGTGGGATGGTGTGCTCCCCAGCAGGGTGCTTGCAAACTGTCTCTGAACGTCAAGGACGGCATCATACAGGAAGCCCTCGTGGAGACCATCGGTTGTACCGGTATGACCCACTCTGCTGCCATGGCATCTGAAATCCTTCCTGGCAAGACCATTCTTGAGGCACTGAACACCGACCTCGTTTGCGATGCCATCAACACCGCCATGCGTGAACTTTTCCTCCAGATTGTCTACGGACGTTCGCAGAGTGCATTCTCTGAGGGCGGTCTCGTCATCGGTGCCGGTCTTGAAGACCTCGGCAAGGGCCTCCGTTCACAGACAGGTACACTCTACGGCACCGTTGCCAAGGGTACACGTTACCTCGAACTGACTGAGGGCTATATCACCAAGCAGTTCCTCGACAAAGACAGTCAGGTATGCGGCTACGAATACGTACACCTCGGCAAGATGATGGAAGCCATCAAGAACGGTATGGACGCCAACGAAGCCGTGAAGAAATTCACAGGATGCTACGGCCGCACAACCGCCGAGCAAGGTGCAGTAAAATCAATCGACCCACGTAAAGAATAATAAGGAGAAACACGACATGATCAGAAAAGTAAGTTACGAAAGTCAGGAACGTCGCGAAGCGCAAGTTCTTGCCGCTCTTAATGCCAACGGAATCAAGAGCCTCGAAGAGGCCAACCAGATCTGCGAGGATGCCGGTGTCGATCCCTATCAAATGTGTGAGGACACACAGCGCATCTGCTTCGAGAACGCCAAGTGGGCCTACGTTATGGGTGCCGCCATCGCCATCAAGAAAGGCGTAAAGACAGCCGCCGACGCAGCCGAAGCCATCGGTATCGGTCTGCAGGCATTCTGCATCCCCGGTTCTGTAGCCGACGACCGTAAGGTCGGTTTGGGTCACGGCAACCTCGCCGCCCGCCTGCTCCGCGAAGAAACACAGTGCTTCGCCTTCTTGGCCGGCCACGAGTCTTTCGCCGCAGCTGAGGGTGCCATCAAGATCGCCGAGATGGCCAACAAAGTACGCAAGAATCCGTTGCGTGTCATCCTGAACGGTCTCGGCAAGGATGCCGCACAGATCATCAGCCGCATCAATGGTTTCACCTATGTACAGACCAAGTTCGACTACTATACCGGCAAACTCAATGTAGTCAACCGCATCGCCTATAGCGACGGTCCCCGCGCAAAGGTCAACTGCTACGGTGCAGACGACGTACGCGAAGGTGTAGCCATCAACTGGAGCGAGGACGTAGACGTATCCATCACTGGTAACTCTACCAATCCCACACGCTTCCAGCACCCTGTAGCAGGTACCTACAAGAAGGAGCGTCTCGCAGCAGGCAAGCCCTACTTCTCAGTGGCTTCCGGCGGTGGTACAGGCCGCACCCTGCACCCGGACAACATGGCAGCAGGTCCCGCTTCCTACGGTATGACCGACACCATGGGCCGTATGCACTCTGACGCTCAGTTTGCAGGTTCTTCATCTGTACCTGCCCACGTAGAGATGATGGGCTTCCTCGGTATGGGCAACAATCCTATGGTAGGTGCTACTGTAGCTATTGCCGTAGCCATTGACCTGGCACTCAACAAAAAGTAAGACAAAATAGCGTCTAACACAAGCAAATACAATCCCTATGGTGTTCTCATCATAGGGATTTTTCATACCCAATTCTAATGAAAATGCAGCCCATTTGCAGGTGACCCGAAAAATGCGGCAGAATATGTTTTTGGACTTTACGTTTCATGTACAAATTATCTAAGCCCAAAGTATATACTTCCATATAGACCGTTGATATTACAATAAAACTTTCAATCTCAAGTCTCGGGGTATAAAAGTATATAATTGCCTTTATTTATTCTCCAGTTTCTGTTTCAGCCTTAACTCAGTAGGTGAGCTGCCTGTCTGTTTTGTGACAAAACGGGTGAAATGAGCAGGATTGTAGAAATTCATCTGGTGGGAAATCTCTGCGAAAGTGAGGTCGGGCCGTTTCAGAAGCGAGAGAATTTCCTGCATGGCATAGCCGTTTATCCAATAGGAGGCTGGATGGCCGCTGCTCTTCTTCACCACTTCCGACAGGTATTTTGCCGACACACAGAGCTTGTCGGCATAGAACC
>CAVFEZ010000002.1:0-21776 GCA_963621665.1 Akkermansia muciniphila
CGATAGAGTCGTTGCTGATTTGCGTCTTCATCTCACTATATTGGTTGGCGAATTGCTGGTATTCGTTCTCCATTTCTTTCTTGTCCATCTCAGCCAGTGCCTGCATTTCGGCGTTTGCTTTCTTTTGCTTTTCAAGACTGAATGTCAAGTATCCGATACAGCAAACAACGATGATTCCGACAATACCAAGTATAATCTTGGTGACGAGGGATTTCTTGGTTGATTCCATTCGATAATCCTATTTTATGTTTGTTAATGCGTAATTCTTTGCAAAATTAAACCTAAATATTCAAAAGGCAAAAATTTTCCCATCGTCCGAATATTTATTATTGTGAAAAATAATGTTTTTTCGGAAAAAAAGGACAACAATAGAATTGTGCTTTTGTTTCTGAACGCTTGCTAAGCGTACGAATGCATACCTGCAAGGAAATAGTTCACGCCAAAGTATGTCATCAGTATGCTTAAAAATGCGAGGGTGAGGTAGATATGATACGCCAGTGACTTTCTCAGTACTGGTATGCTGCGGGTGTGCAAGGCTACGGCGTATATCATAAACGTAATGAGGGCCCATGTTTCCTTGCTGTCCCAGCTCCAGTATGAGCCCCAACTGATGTTAGCCCATATGGCACCTATAAAAATACCGAACCCCAGTGTGGTCATGGCTGGATATAGAAAAAGTCGACTCAGTGCCTGTAACTCGTCCCCGTGAGAACGGAAACAAATACCCATAATTCCGCAAAGAAACGTAATGGACAACATGGCATAGCTGATCATGATCACGCTGACGTGCATACTCAGGAGTGGGCTATTGAGAACGGGCATCATCTGCCCAATAGCAGGATCCATTTGGTTGATATGGCTTACAAGCAGGAAAAATCCGGAAAGGATGAAACCGAATGCCGTCATGATTCGGATTCGGTGTTGTAAGCAAAGGGTAATCAGCATGACAAACCATGCCATGGTGAGCATTGTTTCATATCCATTGGACATGGGGATGTTTCCGCTTATAGTCCAGCGTAAGGCAAGAGCTAATGTCAGTGCCGCAAATGATACAAAGAGAAGTGTTGGTAATGCGTATTCCGCAAGTCGTATACGTCTGTTCTGTACAAGGCTGTATATTGTATAGAACAGGCCGAGAAAACCCAACGTGAGGTTGACCATAAAAAGAATTGTTGCAAAAGGTACTGCATTGTTGATGCGCTCCGCTTTGTATTGTGTGGCAGACGGGAGGGACTCTCCTGCGCTGATACGCTGGTATTGCAGCATTTTGTCAAAATATATGTTTACGCGGTCGAATTGTCCGGCCCGTACATCCTCGTATAGCAGTGAGAATACATTTGAAATGTAGAGGGCATGTTGCTTTTCTACTGCTTCTGGCAATTTGTCTGTAGGCGAGAACCATGTGGTTTCACCTTTCTTTAAAAGAGGTTGCCCTTTTCCAAAACTGTATGTGCGCGGATAGGTGTAGGGTAATATCTTGAGGGACACTCCGCGACGGAGATCCATGATAAGTTGTATCTTGTCGTCGATGTCTGTTGCCTGCTTATGAAACTTGTCGTGGTTGCCTTGATAATAGTCCTGTACATATTGTCCGATAGTATATCCTCCCATGTCATGGTTGAAGAAACTATTGAGTGAGCAGAAGTCAGGTAACATCAGTGTCTCTTTCAATATGTCACCTTTAATTTTGATGAAAGGTTCCTTGCTCCACTCATCACTATAAAATATCCAACCAGTAAGAACCTGTTCGGGGGTGAATGACTTATATGTTCGGTCGCCGTATATCTTTTTGCAGAAATCAATGGCATAGGTTTGGACTGGACAAATGCGGTCGTTGTATAAGATGTAGAGTTTGCCAAAACGGTCTGCCGTCTCGCGTGGAAGTACGTTTTGTGCATTTGCGCTGTTGTATGTAGCGGAAAATAGCACTGCTGCAAGTATGCCTTTTTTGAGCAACGGACTATGAAGGACTTGTTTGTATCCCCCCTTGGGATCAAGCAAAATCCATATCAGTGAGATAAAAAGAAGGGCATATCCCGTGTATGTGACAGGAATACCATACGGGTCTGCATTGATTGTCAATATGCTGCCTTGCCCGTCTTCATCATAGGAAGCCTGATAGAATCGGTATTGTCTGTAGGAAAAAATATTGTTCATTGATACGGTTCCAGATATTTTCTCCTTCCCGTCGGTGACAGTAAACAAGGATAGATAGTCGGCCTCGGCGCGTGTTCCGTCGTGGTATTTAGTCTCGAATCGGTTGAGTGTCAATGTGAATGGCAATATTTCTTCACTCATACCTTGCTGCTCGTCGCTTGTCATATAGGTGGCGTTGGGCTGGCCTGTTCTTAAATGTATCATGCCGCGTTTGGCTGAAACATGGGTTAGCATGGCTCCTGCAAGTATGATGATAAATGATAGATGGAGTGCCAATGTGGAGGGTGTCTTGACTTTGCGTTTTACAATATAAAATATGCCAAGAGCTGTCAAAATTGCCCATATAAGCCACCATGCTCCATAATAGTGCGTATGGACATAGTCCGTACCTTTACTTTTTTCAACGATGGTAGCGGCTGCCATGCTGACAAGTACTAAAACATAGACAAGACTTATTAATCTTTTGACCATAGTTGTGTTCATCCTCTGAAATACGTTATGAAATTGTTTGTTTTATCGGGGCCAAGTGTGTATCGGCATCATTATTGTTTACGGTGAGAATCTGTAGAATCTATATTAGTCATAGTATTCGGGCTGGAATACTATAGTCTTCGGCCCGAATACTGCAGTATTTTAGGCCGAATACTATTGTATTCGAGGCCGAATACTCAAGTGTTTAAGGCCGAATACTCAAGTATTTTGGCCCGAATACTCGTATGATGCTTATTGCCTTCAGGTGTGAAGTGGGTTGATGGTATGGGCTATATCGAGTGTGGCAATAGACTGTTGGTATGGAGCCCAATTCTATAATGCCTTTATGGGCACTCACCACTTTCTCTGCGTTACAGCTTTTTTGTGTAGTCAAAGATTTCTGGCATTTCCTTGTTGATGATAATGTCATATGCCGCACCTTCGGCCCAGTCGGAATCATAGGGGTCTGCTATAATTCTGTTTGTGAGATGAAGATTCTCGATGACCCACTGCAAGTAGTATGTGCACATAAAATTGTGGTATCTGTCTGTTCGGGGAAGCGTCTGGGCGTATGCATCGGTGGAGCCTGCTTGCTCGATGCCTATAAGTATTTTTCTGACCCCGGTGCTACATCCGAAAAATGAAGTGTTGCTACAATATGTGCTGATATCTTCGATGGGAAGGGTGAATTTGAATGGCATTGTATCAGGTGTCTGTGCGTATATGGCATCTATTCCGCCTTGCAGGTAGCTCTTGCAGTAGAGTGCACCCCAATCCTTGCGTATTATCTTATAGTCTACGGGGACGGCAGTCGAATTAGTCGCAAATGCAATCTGCATGGAGGCTCCCCCAACTTCGAGTATTCCTTGGGATGAGGTCGTGAGAGATTTGTTCTCGTAATTGGCGGCTATCCAAGCATATAGCCCTTCGTAACGTCCGGATATGGTCATGGCTTTTTGCAGCTTGAACCCATTAATGTCTCCCTGTATGCTTGCCATTTTGCTGTATATGTCATCTGCCATATCTTTGTTTTGGTTTCGCATGCCAGCGGTGGCAAGTATGTAGAGAGGTATGGTTTCGCTACTTGTCGCGTGTGAATAATTGGTGGTCATCTGTTCTATGTATTTCTTCACACTGTCTGTATGATTTACAACTGTAGAAAGAGCTCTGCCTTTGGACTTCGTTTTCTCGTCTTCTGTCGTCGGGTATATTTTCTTTATGGTGCTGTCCGTCTGAATCTCGTAAACTTTGAGTCTGGAACCTGTACTTCCCGCATCGATGATTGCTATTTTTTGCGGAAGTGAATATTCTGTACTATCTTCATTATTACCATTGACGTTGTCACTGCAGGCGGTAATGCTCATAACTAGTGTCATGCAGAAGACAATTGTCATCATCATTTTGTGTATTGTTGTATACATAGTTATATTTGTTGGATGTTGTTGACGGTTTATTCGTGGTGGTAAGGTTCGCCTTTGATAATTGTGCATGCCCTGTAGAGTTGCTCAACTAAAATGAGGCGTATCATTTGATGTGAGAAAGTCATTTTTGAAAAGGACAGAAGGCCGTTGGCTCTATTGTATACATCTTGGGAAAAGCCATATGGACCGCCGATGACCAAAGTCAGTTTGCGCGATTTCTGTTGGGCGCTTTCCAGCCATTTCGCAAATTCTATGCTTCGCATCTCTTTGCCGCGCTCATCGCAAAGGATTAGTGTGTCACCGGTTTGTACCCGCTGGAGTATCAGCTGACCTTCCATTTGTTTTTGTTGCTCTTCGGTGATGCTTTTTGTATTTTTGACGGAGGGAATAACAGTCGTTTTGATGGGGAGATAGTGGGACAACCGTTTCAGATAGTCGTCAATGGCTGATTCGAAACGCTTGTCAAACGTTTTTCCAACGAAGATGATTTCAGTCTTCATATTCTGATTTTCTTTTAGGGTTCATGGGAAACCAACCCTTGAGTACACGCTTTTTTTGCTCAAACAGTTCGCCGATGCTCCAAAGGCAAGAAGCACCTGCCACTCCGCATAGTGAAGAGAGTAAGATATTGGAGATGAGAAGGGCGGAAACTATAAACAGAATGCCCAACAATAGAAATACCCACCAATATTTTGTGCCCCAATAGTATTCGAATTTGATGACAATAGGGTGAAAAAAACCGATGATGAGAAATGTGCAGACTGCAATAATTAGTCCAATGAAATACATATTTTATATTGAGAATGAATTTTTACTGTCAATGATGTTATGTCGATTTACCTGTATAAAGTACTGAATTCAGCATGCAAGTGCAAAATTACTTATTCTATTTGTAAATACACTTTTTGCCGGCGCGATTTTTCTCTATATCAATAACCAAGATTGGGGAAACGAGACATAGTGCCCGTTTCCCCAATCTGTTGTCGGTTGTGATCGCAATATGCTTGTTGCGATACTTAGTACCTATTTGTTTGGATAAGGTACCGTTAGTCATCAAAGTCCGTTTTTCGGTTTAGAACTGTTGATGTCAATTATTGAAAGCCAATCCGTCTGCATTTGCATCGACAATGATCGGCCGTTCGCGCTTAACTTCCTCACTTAGTATTTTCTTGCTGAGGTCATTTAGAATATATCGTTGTACCGCACGCTTCACAGGACGAGCTCCGAATTCTGGATCGTAGCCGGCGTTGGCCAAAAAGTCAATGGCAGCATCTGTCACTTTGAACTCAAAGCCCTGGGGTTGGAGCATCTTCTGTACGGACGATATCTGCAAGCGGACAACGTTTGCAATCTCAGACTTTGTGAGAGGCAGGAACATTATGGTTTCGTCTATACGATTGAGAAATTCCGGCCGTATGGTCTTCTTGAGCATTTCCAGTACGTTTGCTTTTGTTTCTTCGATGATTTGTTGGCGATTGGTCTCGTTGATGTTTTCAAACTTTTGTTGTATGTACTGGCTTCCAAGATTGGATGTCATGATGATGATCGTATTTTTGAAGTTTACAGTACGTCCCTTGTTGTCTGTCAGACGACCGTCATCGAGTACCTGAAGGAGTATGTTGAATACGTCAGGATGGGCCTTTTCTATTTCGTCGAAGAGTACGACCGAATAGGGCTTGCGTCTGACTGCCTCAGTGAGCTGACCTCCCTCGTCGTAGCCGACGTATCCCGGAGGCGCTCCAATCAGACGGGAGACGCTGAACTTCTCTTGATACTCACTCATGTCTATGCGCGTCATCATGGTCTCGTCGTTGAACAGATATTCGGCCAAAGCCTTGGCCAATTCTGTCTTTCCTACACCTGTGGTGCCAAGGAAGATGAACGATGCGATAGGGCGTTTCGGATCTTGAAGTCCGGCGCGGCTACGCCGAACGGCGTCACTGACAGCTAGTATGGCCTCATCCTGTCCGACAACCCGCTTGTGCAGTTCGTTTTCAAGGTGCAGAAGCTTCTCGCGCTCGCTTTGCATCATTCTTGTAACAGGGATTCCCGTCCATCTGCTTACAACCTCTGCGATGTCGTCTTCTGTTACCTCTTCGCGTACCATTGCGGCACCGCCTTGTGTTTGTCGCAATTGCTCTTGTATCTGCTTGATGTCCTTCTGTAAACTGGGGATGTCGCTGTATCTGATTTGGGCCACTCGTCCATAGTTGCCTTCACGCTCTGCTTGTTCGGCTTCCAATTTCAGATCTTCTATTTGTAGTTTGTCCTCCTGTATTTTATTGACAAGCCCCTTTTCGCCTTCCCATTTGGCTCGGTATTGTTTTTCCTGATCACGCAGTTCGGCAATTTCTCTGTCGAGTTGGGAAATCTTGTTCTGGTCATCCTCTCGCTTGATGGCTTCACGCTCAATCTCCAACTGTTTTAGGTGTCTTACAATCTCATCGAGCGCTTCGGGTACAGAGTCACGTTCCATCCGCAATTTGGCTGCTGCCTCATCCATCAGGTCAATGGCCTTGTCGGGAAGGAATCGGTCTGAGATATAGCGTTCGGAGAGTTTTACGGCCGCAATGCATGCGTCATCTTGTATACGTACTTTGTGGTGGTTTTCATAGCGCTCTTTTAGCCCGCGCAAGATACTGATGGCGCTGAGTTCGTCAGGTTCATCTACAATGACAGTTTGGAAGCGACGTTCCAAAGCCTTGTCTTTCTCGAAATACTTTTGATATTCGTTGAGCGTAGTGGCACCGATACTTCTCAATTCTCCTCGTGCTAAAGCCGGTTTGAGTATGTTGGCTGCGTCCATGGCACCTTCACCGCCGCCGGCACCGACCAGTGTATGAATTTCGTCGATGAAAAGAATGATTCGGCCGTCGCTGTTGGAAACTTCCTTGATGACGCTCTTCAGTCTTTCTTCAAACTCTCCTTTGTATTTCGCACCGGCAACGAGAGCTCCCATGTCGAGCGAATAGACCTGTTTGTTTTTGAGATTTTCCGGTACGTCGCCGCGTACTATGCGTTCTGCCAATCCTTCTACTATGGCGGTCTTTCCGACACCCGGTTCGCCTATCAATATCGGATTGTTTTTCGTGCGGCGTGACAAGATTTGCAATACGCGGCGGATTTCATCATCACGACCAATTACAGGGTCAAGTTTTCCTTTCCGTGCCTGTTCAACCAAGTTTTTGGCGTATTTCTCCAAGCACTGGTAGTTGTCATCGGTAGATTGTGATTGCACTTTTTGACCCTGCCGAAGTTCTGTGATGGCAGCGCGCATCTCCTTCTCTGTGCATCCTGCATCTTTAAGAATGCGGCTGGCCGTAGAACTTACAGTAAGCAAGGCCATTAGAATCGGTTCTACACTGACGAAGTCATCTCCCATCTCTGCAGATAGGTCTTCTGCCTTTTGCAGAACTTTGTTGGATTCGTTGCTTAAGTAGGGCTGGCCGCCTTGCACATGTGGCAATCGTCCTATTTCCTGTTGGAGTACAGTTGAAATTTGGTTTTTGCCAACGCCCAATTTCTGGAATATGTACGAGACAACATCATGGGCCTTTGTTATCACGCCTTGTAGAATGTGTATCGGTTCGATGGCCTGTTGCCCGTTGCGTGCCGCAATGTTTACGGCTTCTTGCACGGTTTCTTGTGCCTTGATTGTAAATTTTTCAAATGTCATATATCTATTCTCCTTTTTTTGTCTTTTTTATGTAAAACTCCATAACGCCAATACTGGCATTGGGATATGTATGGTTGGTTAAGCAATTTTTATTCGTTTTCACCAACTGTATTCACTATGGAAAGCACAAAATGTGTGCCCATACTCTAATGTACGCCAAATTGACATGTGATAAAATGTGTAATATACACATCTACAATCTCTTAAAATTTCTGCAAAAAGCACAGATAACTGCCATGTTGACACGTCACATAGGTGATATGTATATTTTATTCGAAATTGTTGCAGAAGACAACTTTTATTCTTACTTTTGCAAAGTAATGACAGGCTGAAAAGAGTCTGCAAAAAAAGCGATTTTAATACAAAAAACATGAAAGATATAGCATGGTCAGACCTATCCTTCGGTTATATGCCGACTGACTACAACGTCCGCTGTTATTATCGGAACGGACAATGGGGCGAAATAGAAGTTTGCTCCGACGAGTATCTCAAACTACATATGGCGGCTACATGCCTACATTATGGCCAAGAGGCTTTTGAGGGTCTGAAGGCCTATCGCTGTCCTGACGGCAAGGTGCGGGTTTTCCGTATGGCCGATAATGCTGCACGTCTGCAAAGTACGTGCCGTGGTATTATGATGCCGGAACTTCCGACTGAATTGTTTGAAGAAATGGTGAAAAAGGTAGTACGGCTCAATCAAGAATATATCCCGACTTATGAAAGTGGCGCTACGTTGTACATCCGTCCTTTGCTTATCGGAATCAGTCCCCGCGTAGGAGTACATCCTGCTACAGACTATATGTTCCTGATATTTGTCACACCCGTAGGCCCTTACTTCAAAGGCGGCTTTTCTACCAATCCTTATGTCATCGTCCGTGACTATGACCGTTCTGCTCCTCTTGGAACCGGAATATATAAGGTTGGCGGAAACTATGCGGCTTCTCTCAAAGCCAACAGTATTGCGCATGAGAAAGGCTATGCCTGCGAGTTCTATCTCGATGCAAAGGAGAAAAAGTATATGGATGAGTGCGGTGCAGCCAATTTCTTCGGTATAAAGAACAATACGTACGTTACACCAAAATCTACCAGTATCTTGCCCAGCATCACCAATAAAAGCCTTATGCAATTGGCAGAAGACTATGGCATGAAAGTAGAACGGCGCCAAATACCAGAAGAAGAATTGTCTACCTTCGAGGAAGCCGGTGCTTGCGGAACTGCGGCTGTAATCAGTCCTATCTCATATATAGATGATTTGGATACAGGCGAACGGTTTACCTTCAGTGAAGACGGAAAGCCGGGACCCATTTCTACCAAACTGTACAACCATCTTCGTGCAATACAGTATGGTATCGAGGAGGACAAGCACGGTTGGACAACAGTTGTAATTGAGTAAAATCAATAAACTTCATAAACAAGAGGAGGCGTGTCTATAAAGGGCTCGCCTCTTCTTGTTTTTTGGGATAATACAGGAATTCTATATGATATCTGAAGAACTAACCCGCCAGATTGTGTCCGGTTTCGGCTTTGTACCAACTCAGGAGCAGTCTCTTGCCATACATACCTTTTCAACATTCCTTACGGATCAAAGAGACCGGGTTTCCATGATCATGCGAGGTTCGGCAGGTACGGGAAAGACATCTGTTGCCGGTGCTATTGTCCGCACTATGAAACAGTTGGGACAGAAAGTCATACTTCTTGCCCCTACAGGGCGGGCTGCCAAGGTTTTTTCTGAAAAATCAGAACACGATGCGTTTACGATACATCGGCGGATTTATCGGCAAAAAACACTGTATGGAGGATTTGAGTTGGCGCCAAACATGATGAGTGATACTCTCTTTATTGTAGATGAGGCGTCAATGATTGCCAATTTTGGGCAGACGGAGAATGTCTTTGGAAACGGACGTCTACTTGATGACCTTGTTTCTTTTGTCTATTCTGGGCGTAACTGCCGCTTGTTTCTTATTGGTGACAAAGCCCAGTTGCCGCCTGTTGGTGAAGAAGAGTCTCCAGCTCTAAATCCTGACTTTATGGCAGGCTATGGGCTTGTTGTTTACACGGCCGACATAAATGTTGTGTTGCGCCAAAGCCAAAGTTCCGGAATATTATACAATGCGACAGTCATTCGTAAGATGATTACGCACGATGAAATGACTGGCCTCCCCAAGATTAAATTTTCTTGTTTTGCGGATATCAGTATAGTTCCGGGTAGCGAACTGATAGAATCTCTTTCGACAAGTTACTCTTCTGTGGGAATTGACGATACCATTGTCATCACGCGCTCCAATAAGCGGGCAAATATATATAATCAAGGGATTAGAAATATGGTGCTCGATAGAGAAGAAATGCTTGATTCGGGAGATATTCTTATGATAGTGAAAAACAATTACTACTGGATGGAGAAGGAAATACAATCTATATTGAAGGAAAAATCTGGGGGGATGTCACGAATAGGTAATCAGAATGCTCAATCGATGCCCTCTGTTGACTGGCAGCAAATGAAGGTTCCTGCATTTCTGGCAAATGGTGACCATGCTGTTGTACAAAGAGTAAGGAATGTACGAGAATTGTATGGTTTTACCTTTGCAGACCTTTGGTTGCGTTTCCCGGACTATGACAACTATGAATTGAAGGCAACAGTGTTGACCGACAGCCTATTGACTGAGGCTCCGTCTTTGACGTCCGAACAAAGTACTCTGCTTTTCAATGCGGTAATGGAGGATTATTCTGACATCCGTCTAAAGTCGGAGCGCATGAAGAAAATGAAGGCAGATCCATATTTTAACGCAATTCAGATAAAATATGCCTACGCAATAACATGCCATAAGGCACAGGGCGGACAATGGGCTCATGTATATATTGATCAAGGCTATATGACGGATGATATGCTTACACCTGACTATATACATTGGTTATATACAGCCTTTACCCGTGCTACAGAACGGTTGTATCTTGTCAATTGGCCTTCTTCACAAATAAAAGAATCGTAGATTTTGTGATTTTGCAAAGCAGTTTTGTTTTGTATCCGAATTAAAAAAGGCTGTTCATATAGACGCGCTATATGAACAGCCTTTAGTAAATATTGATTACATCATTTTTTCAGTAATGTCATTCAGTGGAATGGATACTGAATAGAATGATGTCTTGTTGAAAATTAGATTTGCTCACTCCAATCTTCCTGGCTCTTGCGAACATAGGTCTGATAGCGGAGTTTGGCCATCTTTTCGGCCTGTGAGAACAATTCGTCTGCTTCTTTCGGGTATGCTTTCTGGACGGAGAGGTAGCGAACCTCACCAAGCAGGAAGTCCCGGAAGTTCTCCCACTTCGGAGCTTTGCTATCAAGCGTGAAGGGATTCTTGCCTTGTTCTGCCAATTCGGGGTTGTAGCGCCACAGGTGCCAATATCCGCACTCTACAGCCAGAGCCTCTTCGTGCTGAGAACGTCCCATGCCGCCCTTGCGCTTCAGTCCGTGATTGATACACGGAGCATAGGCGATGACAAGAGATGGTCCATGGTAGGCTTCTGCCTCACGAATTGCTTTCAGTGTCTGTGCGTTGTCTGCACCCATTGCAACCTGAGCTACATAGATATAGCCGTATGTGGTCTGCATCAATCCAAGGTCCTTTTTACGTATGCGCTTTCCTTGAGCGGCGAATTGGGCAATTGCGCCTAAAGGAGTTGACTTGGATGACTGGCCGCCTGTATTGGAGTAAACCTCGGTATCAAGTACCAGTATGTTGACATCTTCTCCGGAAGCGAGGACATGATCAAGACCACCATAACCGATATCGTATGATGCGCCATCTCCACCGATAATCCACTGGCTACGCTTTACAAGATAGTGGTCGAGTGTCTTCAATTCCTGACAGATGGGGCAACCCTTTTCAGCACCTGCAGCAATAATCGGCTTCAATTCTGCAGCTGCTTCTTTTGAACCTTCAGAATCGTCTTTGTTGGCCATCCATTTGTCGGCTGCGGCAACGAATTCAGCGGGTACTCCTTCTTGTGCCTTGCCCTCTTCGAGGAGATGGCAGATGCGCTCTTTCATCTTCTTGTTGCCCAATACCATACCGAGACCAAACTCGCAGAAGTCCTCAAACAAGGAGTTGTCGAAAGCCGGGCCCTGTCCCTTTGCGTTCTTGGTATACGGTGTCGACGGAATTGAGGCGGAATAGATAGACGAACAACCTGTGGCGTTGGCAATCATTTGACGGTCACCGAAAAGTTGTGAAATCAACTTCACGTACGGAGTTTCGCCGCAACCAGAGCATGCACCGGAGAACTCGAACAGCGGTTGTGCAAACTGTGAGTTCTTCGGGCTTTGCTTGATGTCAATCAAGTCTTGCTTTGAGGTCACCTTGTGTACAAGATATTCCCAATTTTGAGCTTCCTTGATCATGTCTTCGGCATCAACGTTGAAGGGAACCATCTTCAAGGCTTTCTCCAATTCGCCTGTCTCCTTGTTCTTCTTTCCGGGGCAGACATCGGCGCAGTTTCCGCAACCCAAACAATCTAATACAGATGTTTCAATACGGAAATGCATACCAGCCATTGCTTTCGGTGCCTTTACATCTTGGGTTTCAAGACCTTCGATTCCGGCCAATTCTTCATCGGTAAGAACGAACGGGCGGATTGCAGCGTGAGGACATACAAATGAACATTTATTACACTGTATACAGTTCTCCACATTCCATACGGGAACGAAGGCCTCAACACCGCGCTTTTCGAATGCGGCAGTACCGTTCTGCCAGGTTCCGTCTACAGTATTGTGTTTTACAAAGTCGGAAACCTTCAGAAGGTCGCCGGATTGTCCGTTGATGGGGCGCACAAGTTCTTTGACGAATGCGGGTGCATTGTCTTCCTTCTCGGCTTCATCTTCAAGATTTGCCCAAGCGGGATCAACGGTAAGTTCTTTGTATTCACCGCCGCGGTCAACAGCTCCGAAGTTCTTGTCAACGACATCCTGACCCTTCTTGGAATAGGATTTTACGATAAAGGCCTTCATCTGTTCTACGGCAAGTTCCAAAGGTATAACCTCTGTTATGCGGAAGAAAGCGGACTGAAGAATGGTGTTGGTACGGTTGCCCAATCCAATTTCCTGAGCAATCTTTGTGGCGTTGATGTAGTAAACTTTGATGTTGTTCTTTGCAAAACAACGCTTCACCTTGTTGGGGATGAAGTTTACAAGTTCCTCTCCATCAAAGATTGTATTCAGAAGGAATGTACCGTTCTTGCGAAGACCGCGTGTTACGTCATACATGTGGAGGTATGCCTGTACATGGCAAGCGACAAAATTAGGTGTGTTTACCTGATATGCGCTATGAATGGGGTTGTCACCGAAACGCAGGTGCGAGCATGTGAAACCTCCGGACTTCTTGGAGTCGTATGAGAAATAGGCCTGGCAATACTTGTTGGTATTGTTGCCGATAATTTGGACAGAGTTCTTGTTGGCACCTACGGTACCATCAGCTCCGAGTCCGTAGAATTTTGCCTCAAACAGACCTTCTCCACCCATAGGAATCTCTTCTTCCTCGGGAAGTGAAGTGAATGTGACATCGTCTACGATACCAACAGTGAAGTGGTTCTTGGGCTGGGGCAATTCAAGGTTCTTGAACACGGCAACAATCTTGGCAGGCGTTGTGTCTGATGAACCGAGACCATAGCGGCCACCGACAATCAAAGGCTTCCGATCATCATCGTAAAGGGCGGACTTGACATCGAGGTACAGAGGTTCGCCTTCTGCGCCGGGCTCTTTGGTACGGTCAAGCACTGCAATGCGTTTTACGGTAGCGGGAAGTGCTTTCTTCAAGTAGTCAACAGAGAACGGACGATAGAGGTGTACGGCTACCATACCGACCTTCTTTCCTTGCTTGTTGAGGTAGTCAATGGCTTCGCGGGCGGGTTCTGTTGCTGAACCCATAAGAATGATTACATTCTCTGCATCTTCTGCTCCGTAGTAGTTGAAGAGATGGTATTCACGACCTGTAATCTTTGTCATTTCAGCGCAATACTTCTCTACGACATCAGGAATTTTGTCGTAGTACTCGTTGCATGCTTCCCGGTGTGTAAAGAACGTCTCGGGATTTTCGGCTGTACCACGGGTGACAGGGCGTTCCGGTGTTAATGCGCGGTCGCGGAAGCGCTTGATGTATTCTGCGTTGACCAGCGGACGGATGTCCTCCATATCCATTTCTTCGATTTTGTGGTACTCATGAGAAGTACGGAAACCGTCGAAGAAATTGATGAAGGGAACCTCTGTCTCCAAAGTTGCCAAGTGGGGCACAGCGGAGAGGTCCATCACTTCTTGTACGGAGCCGGAGCAGAACATAGCAAAGCCAGTCTGCCGACATGCCATAACGTCTTGGTGATCACCGAAAATACAAAGAGAGTGTGAAGCCAATGTACGAGCAGATACGTTGAATACGCAAGGTAACAACTCACCTGCAATCTTATACATATTGGGAATCATCAGCAACAGACCTTGGGATGCAGTGTACGTTGATGTCAATGCACCAGCCTGAAGAGATCCATGAACGGCACCGGCTGCACCTCCTTCTGATTCCATTTCCTGAATGGAGACGCGTTGTCCGAAGAGATTCTTCCGGCCTTTGGCAGCCCATTCATCTACGTGCTC
The DNA here is from genome assembly GCA_963621665.1 of Akkermansia muciniphila. Lineage (GTDB taxonomy): Bacteria > Bacteroidota > Bacteroidia > Bacteroidales > Bacteroidaceae > Prevotella. Next base: position 14,357 of record CAVFEZ010000002.1, read on the forward strand.
TGCCATTGGTGATGACGGAGTAATGGGGTAGATGGCAGCCACTTCAGTGAACATATAGCTCACGTGGGCAGCAGCAGTGTTACCATCACAAGTGATAAACTTTTTTTCTTTAGCCATTTTGTTTATAAATAAAATGTTAATGTATATATATTCGTTAATATAGAAATCCTAACAGCCATAAGGGGATGGCGCAATCTCTGCCTGTTTCTGTTGTGTAGGCGACAAATCCAGTTTTGGGTTTCTCCGTACCTGTTTTATGGACTTTGTTTCCTTGGCATATTTTGAAAAGGTGCTCGCCATCTACCAGGTAACTGCCGTCTTTTCCTCCTTGGTTTACCTTGTGGTCCTTCCATAGAGAATTGACGAAAAATGTTTCCATGCCATCCTGTACGTCGAATGTCAAAGGATAGATGGCGTACATTAGATTGGTATTGTGCAACATTACTTTGGATGGTTTTTTGGGGAACTCTTCGCCAAAGGGATAGATGATGTTGATAAGTCGTGCATCCGAAAGGTATTTGATATAATTCATGACGGTAGCGCGGCTTGTTTCGATTTCTAGGGCTAGATTGCTGATGTTGGGACTTTTAGGACCGTCAACAGCAAGGAGGTAAAACAGTTTCTTTATTTTTGTGAGGTATTTTAGTTCTATCTGTTTTATCAGCAATATGTCTACTTCAATCATCATGTTCATCGTCTTTAGGAGATTCTCCGCATAATTGCGGTTTTCCATAAAAAACGGATAAAAACCATGGTGTAAGTAGTCTGAAAAGTAGTCCAGGGGATTGACGTGTTTTACGATCTCGCGTTCTATTTCCTCGTGTCTACGCAGGATTTCGTCCAATGAAAAGACGGGCAGATTGCAATCTGCCTTTAGATTGAGAAATTCTCTGAAGGAAAATCCTCTAAGGTTGTAACTCTTTACAATGCCATTGAGTTCTGGATTCTCTTCATTCAGACGCATGACGCTTGACCCTGTAAAGACGATTTTTAGTTCGGGGTAGCTGTCGTAACAATACCGTAAATCCTGGCTCCAGTTGGGCTGCTTGAAAACCTGGTCAATCAGCAGTACCCGGCCGCCTTGTTGGTAGAAGTCCCTTGCAAAGTCGGCGATTCCTTTCCCTTGAAAATAGAAATTGTTCATATTGACATACAGACAACTTCTATCTTGTGAGCCAAAATTTTTTTTTGCGTACTGTAGTAGGAAGGTGGTTTTCCCGACTCCGCGTGTACCCTTGATGCCAATAAGTCTGCTGCTCCAGTCAATTTCGTCCATAAGTGTACGGTTTACCGAAGCAATTGTGTGGTCAACAAGATATGTATGTGTTTTATAGAAAGCTTCCATTCCAAGGCTGATTTAATGCTTGTTATTAGATTCGTTCCCAAGTGTAATTTCTATTTCCAATTATGGATGGACTAGAAATCCTCTTACACGATACTATACACAAACCTTTTATCCTTGCAAAGATAGTATTTATTTCCCTATGTGCAAAGTACACATTGCAATATATGTGTTTTTTTAGTTTTTTTGTATGTTCAACGCCTCAAATCGTAACGGAAGGTAGACGGAATGTTTTGCAAGTCTATATAGTCAGTGTTCTTGTTTTCTTGTCTAATGCTATTATATGTCGTCTATATTAACGAGGCCGTTCATCACGGCATAAATAGTTAAGGATGACACACTCTTTGCACCTAATTTGATCATTAGATTTTTACGATGTGATACAACAGTGGGTAATGATATGCAGAGTTTGTCTGCAATTTCTTTGTTGATATATCCTTTGACTATAAGGGTGAGTACTTCAATCTCACGTGAGGATAGCAATTCTTTTCTGTCTTTTGGAGAGGATGTAGGAAAGTTTCTTCCGTGAGAATGGGCGCTTTGTTCCAATTTGAGCAGTGACTTGAGTAATTGATCTTCGGGTTGAAAAATGCAAATCGAATGAAAATCTCCTAGATGTTTGCTTTCATCTTTTGAGGAAACCAAAATAATGGTTTTATTTCTATGCTCAAGAAAAAATGAACGATGGGCAATCAGTACGGATAAGCTAACAAAATAGTGAAAGAATCGTTCCGGGTGACTGTCCTGTAAATCGGAAAAATCTCCGAATGTATCGACTGTGATTCCAGGAAGAACTTCTTCCAGTATTTGTTTTAGGCCTATAACTGCTAGTGTATTAGGGTCAATGATGGCCACTGACGGGTTGCTTGTCATCTTTTATATTATGGAATAATTTGACTTCTCAATCAAAATAATGCGAAATGTACTCTTATTTTTTCCAAAAAGATCTCGTTACATCCTCAAAATTTCCATCTGATGTTTTTTTGTATAGTCTCTGATTGGTTTGAGGGGACTTTAATGCACCTAGGTGTTCTATGTATGGTCCTACCTTAATATAGTCAAATAAATCTTTATTTATTTTTGATGAGATATTTCCACGTCCACTATACCATCCAACCCGCATTTCATGATATACTGTCTTGATGTGTTTTGCCAATTCGCTGACGTATGAAGCGTCTGCGTCACCGCCCATAAGGCAAACACAGGTGACGTCGTTCTTGTAATCCTGTAAAAGACGATCAAGTGCGTCTGGCGTTAGTGGCTCTCCAATATCTTCCCATAGATACTGACTGTGACAACCAGGACAATGGCAAGGACAATTTGTGATATTGATGGCAAAGGTAACCTCGTCTGGTATTTCTTGAAAAACAACGCTTGAGTTTAAATATTTCAACATCGTTCTGTTTCTATTGTGATATGTTCTTGGTCTCGTGGAGAATAAAAAATGTGGGTAGAGGAAATGGCTTTCCGGTCATTCCTGCCCACATTTTTTTCCGCATGACTATTCCACTACATATTTTGTTTTGCCCGCATAGAAGCGGCGAGATGCCTCTTCTTGTCTGGCTTGAGAGAAATTGCTGACGCGTTTCAGGTAGCCGATGATACGGGTCATATAGTCAATGTTGTCGCTATGGCAGGCAGGGCATTCCTTCAAGTAACGTTTGTCAATATGGCCACATTCGTTGCATATTGTATTCGGGATGTTGAATGTGAAGTAGTTGCAGCCTTCTTTAGCGGCAACTTTCAGCAAATGGCGGTATTGCGCTTTGGAAAGATGTTCTTCCAGATTCATGTGAAGTGCAGAGCCGCCTGTCAGATGCTCGATGTAGGGAGCGCCGTGCATCTTGAACTTGTCGACAATGTTCAAACTGTCATCTTCTACTATGTAGAAATAGCTGTTGTAGCAGTCGCGCGGTACAAAGTAGCCGTCTTCGCGGTCCCATTTTGCGTGCTTTACCCCCACGTTCTCTGCGGGTATCATTTCGCAGTTGAAAAGGATTTCTTTGGTACGGTATTGTTTGTTGTATTTTTCTACCAGGCCCAATATTTCCTGCACGAAATGTAAGTATTCGGGGTTGTCGTTGATTTTCAGCCCCATAAACTCTGCGGCCTCTACAAGCCCGTTCACGCCAATGGTGAGGTATTGGCGGCTCATATTTATGTATCCGGCATCGAAAAGCGGCAACATTCCATGTTTTTGCAGGTCTTTGAGGTTCTCGTTGTAGGCCAATTGTACTTTGTGGCACAAGTCGATAATCTCTTCGAGGTAGGCCTTGTAGTCCATCTTGTTGTTGACGGCGTACTGTACGCATCTGTTCAAGTTTATTGTCAACACGCTCTTCGATCCGGTTGATACGCCTCCAGCACCCAATGTATAACTGAAACCGTTGTCTTGTATTTCGTTGCGCAGGCGGCAGCATGAACTCAGAGAGTCCGCATTGTCGCTCATGTAGGTGAAGAACGAGTGCCCTTCTGAGTACATTTCTGCGGTGAAATCTCCCCATTCTTTATCAATTACATCGCCGTCTTTTGTAAGCAATGCCATGGTTTCTACGGGGAAGGTGAGAACGGTCTTTGTTCTCTCCTTGTTGAACCATTTCATAAACCGTTTCTGTAGCCATGACAAGCCATTCCAGTCCGGCTGGGATCCGTCTGGGAAGTAGAAATTTCCGAAAAGGCTTTCGAAATAGTATTTGTCGTAGTATGCTACATTCCAAAATACGGCTTGGTAGTTGCGTGCACCTGTCGGCTGGTTGATGGAATAGACTATTTGTTCGAAGCAGTCGGTGATGACTTTGTCTATCGTCCGTTTTTTTACCGAAAGGTCTACCACTTTGTCGGCTTCTTTCCAGTATTCTTTTCCGTACTCTAAGCCAATGAAGTAGTTGAGGTACATCAGAAATTCGGGCGTTGCGCATGCTCCGCTCAACATACTGGAAACCATGAACACCATATTTACAAATCCGCCGCAAAATGATTTCAGATTTGTCGGTGCCGTTGAATTTCCGCCTATCGATGAAGTTCCTCCGACAAGCCACGGATACATTGTGATGGATGCGCAGTAGTTGGCCAAAGACGTTTCATCGTTCTTGTATATGAAATGATGGTTGAGTTTCTCCAAATATTTGTCTGCCAATTCTTTGCCGTACATTTTTTTGATACGGTCGGTGAGTAGACGGCGGTTAAGTCGAATGAAGCTGGATTTTGGCAGTTCGCCTATCAGCGTAGCGATGTTCTTGTGTTCCACATTGGCATTGGCGTCGTATTTTGATCCTGTTGCTGCATTAGCGGCTTTGCAGTAGTCAGTAAGGAACTTCAGTTTGTCAAGCGTTTCTCTGTCCTCCATGTGGCGTTGGCGGTACAGCATGAATGACTTGGCTGCAGTATAATACCCTTCCTCCATAAGTGCGAGCTCGACTTGGTTTTGTATGTCCTCCACTTTGATGTCGTCATGCATATCAAGGTGACTGATGATTTTAGAGATAGAACACAAGTCTACTTGTTCATTGACAGACTGGAACGCTTTGATGATGGCGTTCATGATTTTGTCAAGAGAGAACTTATCGCGAGAACCGTCTCTTTTGACAATTGTGAAATCTTTCATAGTTCCTTAAATGTATTTCTTTTTGGAAAACTTTTCGGCTTTTGAAAACAAAAAAGTTTTCCGTTTTGGAAAACTTTTGGGATTTTCGTCCTCGAAAAGTTTACGCGTTATTCTTGATTTTTCGTGTGCAAAGGTAATACAAAATTTCCTCATTTTGTATATACATGTGCCTAAAAAATCGTGTGCGTTCTACATTTAAAACTATAGCTTCACTGATGAAATGTCGACAAGATTGTTAACTATTGCGTAAATGGTAAGTCCGGCCGGGCTGTGTATCTGTAACTTACGCGCAATGTTGCGGCGATGCGTGATGACTGTGTTGATACTGATGCACAGATGGTCTGCAATTTCCTTGTTGGTCATGCCTTGTACAAGACTGACAATGACCTCTTTTTCTCGTTCTCCGAGAATTTCTGAGCTTTCGGCATTTTTGTTGATCATACTGGAAATCTTTGCAGTGACATTGTTTTGTTTGGATTTTTGTTCCAGATATTTGATTGCCGGCATAAAAATCTGTTCTTCCACTTCAGCGTGTAGCGCAAGCCATTCCTCGTTGTTGTAGATGTCGTATAGCGTTGCTGAAAGTTGGTTGTTGTGCAAACCGTCACTTGGAAGATACTTGATAATTATGCTTTTCAACTCGCGTAGACGATTGCTTTCTTGTCCGTGGTGTTTAGAATATGTATCTATACTATATCCATCGGTAGGCTTGCCGTCCATAAGGGCCTCGACATACGGGAAAACATTCTTTTCCTCATAATTCATGTGAGAGGTGATTGACCGTGAATACTCATCGTAAAGTTTCATAATCAGTCTGGCCAAATTGTTTTTTTCGTCCAAGGCGTCTACGAGTTCCTTGCGGATAAAAGGTAATTGGAATTCCAGGAAATAGGCATGGCTGGCACGTAAGTATTGCAACAATGTAGGTACGGATAATTTGCCAATGTCTTCAAAGTCGCGATAGCCGTTGATTGTAAAGTTCACGACGGCAAGAAATGTGAATGTATCGACATTTTGTTCTGTGCACACCTGATCTACAGTCTTGTCGCCAAAGCCGAGGTTGATACCAAAACTGCCTAAACTCTGTAATAGGTTATAATTATCCCGAATGAGAGAAATCATCTTGTCATCGGGCTCATACATCTTTTGATTTTTCATTGCCGATTACATTATATATATTATAAATGCAAAGTAACAAAAAAATATCAAGTCAGGCAATCACAATATATAGGTATTTGAACAAAACATTTTTCTCGAACACTCATTCCTGTGCTAGTGAATTTTTCTGCGGGTGTGTTTCTTGTACACACTTGGTTTTGGTGTTTACCTATTTTTAGGTATTGTCAACATTTTTAAATAACAATACCTTTGCACTCGATAAAATTCAAATAAAAACAGATAAAGTAATGGACAAATCAACTATTGTTTCTATGGTATGTGCTATGGTTGCATTGGGCAATCCGATTGCGGGCAATGCACAAACTGTAGCGGCTGACAGTGTGATGCAGCATGCCAAAGGTCACAGACTCAGTGTCGGCGGATACGGAGAGGTTGCCTATAGTCGTAATTTCTACAGTGATGCAGGTAAGCGGTATTCCAATGCCTCCGCTTATAAAAACGCACCTGACCATGGCCGTTTTGATATACCTCATGCTGTTATTTATCTAGGCTATGATTTTGGTAAAGGCTGGACCATGGGAACAGAGATTGAATTTGAACATGGCGGAACAGGTCAGTCAATCGAGTACGAAGCAGAGGAAGCCATAGAGTACGAACTTGAAACGGAAAAGGGTGGGGAAGTCGAATTGGAGCAATTTTGGCTTCAGAAGTCTTTTGGTCGGTTTGCCAATATCCGTGCCGGACATATTGTTGTGCCTGTTGGTTTGACAAATGCCTATCACGAGCCCTTGAATTTCTTTACAGTATATCGTCCTGAAGGAGAAAATACGATACTTCCTTGTACATGGCATCAGACTGGCCTTAGCTTTTGGGGACGTTCGGGCGATTTCCGTTATGAGGCGCAGTTCCTTGCCGGCCTCAATGCTTACAAGTTCAGCCGGAGCAACTGGATACAAGGCGGTGCCAAAAGCCCTTACGAGTTTGAGGTAGCCAATAAGTATGCTGTCTCTGCCCGCGTTGACAACTATACTATACCCGGTCTTCGTATAGGATTGAGCGGATACTATGGAAAATCTATGGGTAATACAACACCAGAGGATACGCAACACAAGGATGTCAAAGGCAATGTGTATGTTGGTGCCTTTGATTTTACTTACAATAATTACAATTGGAAAATCCGCGGAAATGCTGATTATGGATATGTTAGCGATGCACAAGCAATTACAAGCATTGTGTACCCTGGAACATCCAATGTCAAGCCAAACGAGTCGGGTAGTGGTAAGTATTTCGGTAGTCATGCTATCGCATGTATGATAGAAGCTGGCTACGATATCTTTTCTCAGATAGGAAAATTG
>CAVFEZ010000002.1:21786-79861 GCA_963621665.1 Akkermansia muciniphila
GATGAATCAAAAGTTGTATGTATTCGGACATTTCGAATACTATGATTCTTCTATCCATAGTACAACGGCAAGATGGACCAATCGCAAGATAATAGCAGGAGGTATCAATTATTTCCCGCTTCCTCAAGTTTGCGTGAAGGCTGAGTACAACCAGCGTATATTCCATAGTTCCTACAACAATGAGCCCTCTGTGAACATTGGAATTGCTTATCAAGGAACATTCCTTTGATATGATGACAATGAGAATCTCAAAAAAAACACACTATTTATAAATTACAACAAGTAAGATGAAAAAGACATTCAAAAAAACCATCCTTTTCATGGCGGCATTGGCCCTTCCTTTGGGTTTTGCATCATGTAGTGATGACAACAATTCCAGCGACGGTTCGACAATTGTCAGTGCGTCCGAGTTGTCAACCGCAACCACTAACTATGTGAACAATATCGTATATCCCACATATAAGGATTTGGCCGATAATTGCAAAACGCTGAATGTGGCATGCGAGAATCTTTATGCCAAAGCAACGGCTGGTACCATGACGCAACCTGATATCGATGCAGCTTGCGAGGCATTCAAGAATGCTCGTCGTGAATGGGAGCGTAGTGAAGCTTTCTTGTATGGAGCTGCTACGGACAACGAAATCGATCCCCATATCGATTCTTGGCCTCTTGATCACGATCAGATGGTAAACGCCCTCAACAATAGTGATGTGATTGCAGGTATTCACGGTGCAAATGCCGCAAAGTACGTTTATGACAACAATGGGTCATTTGAGTCCGTACTTGGTTTCCATGGTCTCGAGTTCGTTCTTTTCCGTAATGGTAAAAACCGCACTGTCGCAGATTTCCAGGCCAACGAAACAGAGGAAGGCATGACTTCTGTGAAGGGTATTGACGAGCTTGCATTTGTTGCCGCTGTATCTGGTGACCTTCGCAATATGACCTCACTGCTTTATTATGGTTGGACTGCAGAAACTACACTTGGCACTTGGCTTTCAGACAACTGCAAGTGGGTTCTTGACAATACCAAGTATGCAGGTCTCTGTTCTGAAAAAATCGGTTATGGTCAGTTCCTCCTGAATGCTACAGGCGAGAAGGCTTTCTTCCCAACATGGCAGGAAACAATTGAAAATATCCTTGTTGCCGGATGCTCCAATATTTGTCAGGAAGTATACACCCAAAAACTTGGACAGGCATACCGTGTGGCTATAGGTCAAGGTGGCACAACAGACGAAGGCGAGAAGGAGTCTATTGACTATATTGAGTCCCCGAACAGCAAGCGTTCATTCATAGACTATCAAGACAATCTGTATTCTATCAAGAATACGCTTTACGGTACTCGTGACATTTCTGCAACTACTCCTACTTCTACCTCTTTGATGACCATCATGCAGAAGTATAACTACAGTGGATATAGTGCCCTCAATACTGCCCTCAATGAGGCTATCGCAGCTCTCGAAACTGCTAAGAACAGCGGTATAGCCTTTGTCGACAATCCTGCTCATATACAGGTAAGAGATGCTATTGAGAAAATCAATACACTTGATGACGAACTCAACAACGCAGGCAACTGGTTCCGCAAGTTGAAGACCACAAAGTAATATACTGAATTTCAGAAGAATCCGCAAACGCGGTTTTGCTTTCGGGTTATGGAAAGCAAAACTGCGTATGTTGGTATAAATAAGTATGTTTGAAAACTTAACTTATACATTATGAATGGAAAACTTAAGAACTATGCCTTTTTGACCTTGGCGATGGGCTTTGCCATGTCTGTGGCAAGTTGTTCGGATGATGACAAGATCGATGTGCAGGAAACAGACGCAAATTATGTCGGCCAGACTGTTGGAAATTTCTCCGCTGACGAATGGTATCCTGGTGGTAAACTTGGTACGACAGAGAATACGGGGTCAAGTTGTTATTCCGATCAAGCTCCTGTTGTAGATGCAGATGCAAACTTGAAGAGCCTTTTCTTCAGAGGCGAACAGATGTTCGAACGTCAATACACGCTCAATACAGGTGCTTTCAGCGGACTTGGTCCCGCATATGTACGTTCCTCGTGTTTTGACTGCCATCCTGAGTATGGCCACGGCAAACGTATGGAACAATATGCAACCCGCTATGGTAACGGTAATGGATATCTTCTCGTAGTTTATCATCCCGATGCTGAAGGTTCCAATGACGGTAGCTATATCAGCGAGGTTACCGGTATGCCACAAACACGTGCCAACTCGCCTTTCCTTCCTCCTATAGATGAGACACAAATCAATCTCAGTTGGAAGCATGTCGCAAAGATGGAAACCGAAGATATCCCATCTATGAAATTTTCTGATGGTGAAACTTTTGATTTGATATATCCGGAAATAAGCATACCGCAATCGGCATTTAATACACTTCCCAAACCTGAAAACTATGCGGTACGCCTTGAGTCAACCATAGGAGTTATCGGTGTCGGATTGATTGATGCTATTCCCAGTGATTCCATTGCTGCTCAATACGCAAAAGAAGCAGCATACTTCAAAAATGCTGGTCTTGATGTAACTGAATATATCAATAAGTCATTCTTTGATGCTTCTACCATGCAGATGGCATCAGGTGCCTATTACACGACGTTTGGCCGAGACAGCAAGACTGTTACCGGTGGTACCTATGCGGATGGCGGAACGTTTGACGGCAAGGGCCTTATCAAGCGCTATACATACGCTCTGACCCGTGGATCTTTGCAGGATGGTCCTGGTGCAAATGCTATGTGGAACATTACCAATGTTACCCGAGAGGATCGTCCTTATCTTTATACTACTAAAGCATGGGCAGATTGTATGGCAAATACCTCATCTGTAATAGAAGCTATCAAGAACAATCCCAGTTCTCCCTATTATGCAGATGGTACTGATGCCGGTATCAAGAATGCAGTTGCTACGTTGCTCAATCCCTCAACCAATCAAATAGAAAATGGCTTTCCCGCTGAGCAGAGCATGGACGATTTCTATGCTTTCATGGTATGGCATCGTGGCCTTGCTATTCCGCGCGCACGTAATCTGAATGACGCTGATGTGCAGCACGGAAAAGAACTCTTCATGAAGTGGGGATGCGCTAGCTGCCATCGTGCAAAATGGCAAACAACAGATGACAACTATATCACATCTTACCTCATTGGAGACAAACCTTTGCCGCGTTACAAGAACCAGACCATTTATCCCTATTCTGATTTCGTACAGCACAAACTTTATATGAAGAATGATATTCATGGTTCATGGTGTCGTACAACACCTCTTTGGGGGCGTGGTCTCTCGCTTGTCAATACTGGTGCCGAGGATCGGCTTCACGACTGTCGTGCCCGCAATGAGGTCGAGGCCATTATGTGGCATTGCTATAGCAAAAAGAGCCATGCATACTCTTCTGCACTCAATTTCTACAAGGCTTCAAAAGCCGACCGTGATGCAGTGGTGAAGTTCCTGCGCTCCATCTAATTCGTTTAGATATATATCAATAAAAGACATGGTGTTCTCTTTTGGAGCATCATGCCTTTTTCTTGTCTTTTACAACCATAGAAAATTGATGAAAAATACATACAGAAATTTAATTCTCTTGACAGGATGCCTTTTTGCCTTAACTGCTTGTCATGATGATGTCAGTGAGTCTGAAATCCAAATTACTGACAATGACTATGTGGGCAAGAATGTCGGCAATTTCACGGCTGAGGAATGGTATCCGGGTGGCGTACTTGGAACAACGGATAATACGACCGTACATTGTTATGAGGATGAAACGCCAGCCGTTACCCAGTCGGGTATGTCGGATGCCTTTACCAATGGTGAAACTGTTTTTGAGCACAAATACACGTTGAATACCAATCCATATAAAGGATTGGGACCGATTTTCTCTCGGCGTTCTTGTATCTATTGTCATCCAAATTATGGCCATGGCAAGCGCCAAACCAAATATACGGCCGATCAAATGGGTAACGGTTATCTCCTTGCACTCTTTTATCCAGCCGGAAGCACAGATGCCAATGGAAAATCATATGACAAGGATACTTACGTGAGTCAGATAACAGGAGTACCCCAAACGATGTCCGTGACACCTTTTCTTCCTGAAATCGATGAGGATGGTATCAATATAGAGTGGAAACATGCTACAGACGAACATGGCAATAAGTTTCCCGATGGGGAGAGTTACGATCTCAGCTATCCCGAAGTAACTGTGGCTATGAGTGCCATACATGCTAGTCCAATGCCTGCAGCTGGATTTACCGTACGTCTGGAATCTACAATTGGTATCGGTGGCGCGGCTCTTCTTGATGCTATACCTGAAGATTCTATCAAAAAACAATATCAGAGTGAGGCCGCTCATGCAGAACTCAATCCTATGATGTGGGATAAGGCCAACAATACATGGGCTTCAACGGCGTATATGGAGTTGAGTCATGGTAAGAAGGGTATCAAGCGATTCAATTATCAACTTACTCGCGCCTCCCTTCAACAGGATTACGCCATTTGGGAGGTTTGTAATGTGACACGTAAGGATCTTCACTATCTATACTCTACCAAAGAGTGGGCCAAGGCCAATAGCGAAAATGAAAATGTCATCAAGTACATTATGGAGAATGGCAAGGACTCCAAGTCGTTGCTGAATCCTTATTATGCAGATACAAAAGAGGAAGTGGCCAGAAAGGTCGAACATCTGCTGGGGCTGAATTCGGAAGCCGATGCTCCTGAATATGAGGAAAACTTTATCAAGGCATTTGGAGAAGAAATGTCTGACAAACAGTACTATGACTTTATGGTATGGCAACGCGGACTTTCCGTTCCCCGTGCCCGCAATCTAAACAACAAGACTGTGCAGCGCGGAAAAGAACTGTTTATGCAGATGGGGTGCGCCTCGTGCCACAGACCTTCCTGGACGACAGGTGAAGACAACTATTGGGCATCTGACTATGTGAACAGTATGGGAAAACTTCCTACATACCCTCACCAAAAGATATTTCCTTATACTGATTTGGTGCAGCATCGTCTATATATGGAAAACGATATCATTTATGGCTGGTGCCGTACTACACCGCTTTGGGGACGTGGACTTTCAATGCGCAATACAGGATCGGACGACCGTCTGCACGATTGCCGTGCGCGCAATGTGATTGAAGCCATTATGTGGCACGGTTACAGTCCAAAGAGTGATGCCCATTGGTCTGTTCAGAATTTCTACAAATTGGAAAAGGCTGACCGGGATGCGGTAGTTGCATTTATCGAAGCTATTTGATCAGGTTTGGTACTATGGACTTTGTTGCCATAGGTTTATTGCCGTTTGCTTTTTCTCGAAATACGGGAAGAGCAAACGGCATAATGTATGTATTGCCAATACATTTTGTTTTTTGTTGAGAAAAACGTACCTTTGCCTATCGAAAAATATCCTTTATGAAAATCAATATTGTCATTCCTTGTTATAATGAGCAGGAAGTGTTGTCGAAGACCATTGCAGTGTTGGAATCTTTGGCTGAAAAAATAAAGCATGAAACTGGAGTAGATACGCAACTTCTTCTTGTTGATGATGGTAGTTCCGACTCTACATGGTCAATGATCAAGGAAGCTGCCCGCAATTCGATTTTTGTCAGCGGGTTGAAGCTCTCCCACAATCGGGGACATCAAAATGCGTTGTGGGCTGGTATGGAAGCTTCTGTTGATCATTGTGATGCTATGGTCAGTATAGATGCAGATTTGCAGGATGATGAGAATGTCATTGTGGATATGGTGCGTCAGTTGCAAGCTGGAAAGGATATTGTCTATGGCGTACGCAAGGAAAGAAAGACTGATACGTTCTTCAAAAGGTTTACAGCTCAGGCTTTTTATAAAGTCATGCAGATGGCCGACAAGGATGTCATCTACAACCATGCGGATTTCCGTCTGATGAGTAATCGCGCTTTGAAGGCTCTGATGCAATATTCAGAAAGAAATCTTTTCCTTCGCGCCATTGTTCGTGAACTTGGTTTTCAGGAAGGATTTGTGTATTACGATCGTAAGGCCCGTGAGGCTGGCGAGTCCAAATATCCGTTGAAAAAAATGTTGTCTTTCAGTATTGACGGCATTACTTCCTTTTCTGTCGCGCCACTGAAGTTTATCACTTTTGTCGGTCTTGCCATGACTATTGTGGCAATTGCTATCATCTTCTATGGCTTGATAGAGTATTTCAAGGGGGCCACTATACAAGGGTGGACCTCCATGCTTGTCTCGCTTTGGTTTATCGGCGGAATTGTCACAACGGGTGTTGGAATTACCGGCCTCTATATAGGAAAAATCTATACGGAGGTAAAGCGTAGACCGCGTTATTTTATAGAAGAGCGTGTTTGATAATAATCAGACTTGTTCGTTTTCTCTGCTATAGACAAGAAGACAACTTTGAAAAATCCGATTTCGTCTTCAAACAAACAGGATAATTCGTTTTTTTTCTCTACTTTTGCATTTTATAGATAAATATGGATAAGAGAAAGGTGCAAGTTACTGTACATGATGATATGTTGGCTCAAGCAGCTGAGAAAGGTATAGATGAATTTTTGAGAACGGTCACCGATGCAGTCAAAAGTGCTATCGGTGGCGAGTTGTCGGCCGACAATATGGAATGTCTGAATACGTCCCAAATTACGTTGCTGGCTTACGGCATATTGCGAGAAGAAGTGATGGATGGGGGCTTTGTCCAACTTATCCACAACGGAAACGGAGGCTTTATCTTCCTTAATCCCCTTGCCAAGATCATAAAGTCATGGGGATTGGCTGACTTGTCAAAATTATTGTATAGTGGACGGAAATTATATTTCGTCCATCATGAGGAGATTGAAAAGGATTGTTCGGACGATGAATTTATGGCCTTGTTCGAACAATTCCCCGACTTTGACGAACTGGATGATACATTTGTGGAGAATGAGGAACAGTGGTCAGAAAGTATTGCCATATATGTGGACAACCATTTGGACGACTTTGTGACTGTATTGCCTTCTGTCCCTACTGATAATTGATAGACCATGAACAAGGAAGAAGAGAAAATCAGGAAAAAAAGTCCTGTAAACATAAAAAACAAAAAGGCCTCGTTTGAATATTTCTTTATAGAGACCTATACAGCAGGAATTGTCCTGACTGGTACGGAAATCAAGTCGATACGACTTGGAAAGGCCAGTCTGGTGGACACTTTCTGCTACATCAGTAATGGAGAAATTTGGGTGAAAGGTATGAATATCTCTCCCTATTTCTATGGCTCTTATAGTAATCACGAAAGCAAGCGTGAACGTAAACTTCTGTTGACCAAACGCGAAATTGCGAAGTTGCAAAGCGCTACCCAGCAGACTGGTTATACGATAGTGCCGTTGCTCGTGTTTATTGATGAACATGGACGTGCGAAAATGGACATCGCCCTATGCAAGGGAAAGAAAGAGTATGACAAGCGACAGACACTCAAGGAAAAAGAAGACCGTCGCGAGATGGATCGCGCGATGAAGCACTATTGATGATGGCATTACTCGAGGATATTGTAAGAAAGAGGATACTCATTCTTGATGGTGCAATGGGTACGATGATACAGCAGTATGCTTTGTCGGAAAGTGATTTCCGCGGAACCCGTTTTGCGCAGGCAAAGGGCATAATGCTCGGTAACAATGATATGCTCAATATCACGCGTCCCGATGTTATTGCAGACATCCATCGCAAATATCTTGAGGCTGGTGCGGACATTATCTCTACCAATACATTCAGTAGTCAGCGTATTTCTGAAGCTGACTACCATCTTGAGCTATATGCTCGCGAGATGGCTTTGGAGGGTGCAAGAATTGCCCGTCATATTGCTGATATATATTCCACTCCGGACAAACCTCGGTTTGTTGCCGGGTCGGTAGGCCCAACCAACAAGACTTGCTCTATGAGTCCGGATGTAAGCAATCCGGCGGCGCGCGATCTGAATTACGATACATTGTTCAGTGCATACAGTGAGCAAATAGACGCCTTAATGGAAGGCGGAATTGATATTGTGCTCATTGAGACGATTTTTGATACACTCAATGCAAAGGCAGCCATAGATGCTGCTGTCCAAACCATGCAACGTAGGAAAAAGGATCTTCCAGTCATGTTGAGTGTTACTGTCAGCGATTTGGCTGGGCGAACGCTTAGCGGTCAGACACTGGATGCTTTTCTTGCGAGCGTAAGCGGTTATCCCATTTTTTCTGTCGGGCTGAATTGCTCATTCGGAGCGAAGCAGATGAAGCCTTTTCTGCAGGACTTGTCCCGCCGTTCTCCTTATTATGTCAGCGCCTATCCCAATGCCGGCCTTCCTAATAGTTTGGGGCAATATGATGAAACACCGGAATCGATGGCATCGCAAATTGGGGAGCTGGTAGATGAGGAATTGGTCAATATTGTCGGTGGATGTTGTGGAACCACAGAAAAGTTTATTGTCCAATACGTACCGCTCGTAGAGGGCAAACAACCGCGCGTACCATCACCTTCTTCTAACACAATGTTGCTTAGCGGCCTGGAACTGCTGAATGTGACTTCCGATATCCGTTTTGTAAATGTAGGAGAAAGGTGCAATGTTGCCGGCTCCAGAAAATTTCTTCGACTTATTAACGAAAAAAAGTACGAGGAGGCATTGGCTATTGCCCGAAATCAGGTGGCAGCAGGTGCCCAGGTGATCGACATCAATATGGATGATGGTTTGCTTGATGCCCGTGCAGAGATGGTAAACTTTCTCAATTCTATTGCTGCAGAACCAGACATTGCCCGTGTGCCCGTGATGATAGATTCTTCAAAATGGGATGTTATCGTTGCCGGATTGAAATGTGTACAAGGAAAGTGTATTGTCAATTCCATTTCACTTAAGGAAGGTGAGGATGTTTTTCTGAGCCATGCGCGTGATGTAAAAAGATTCGGCGCGGCCGTTGTCGTCATGTGTTTTGACGAGCAAGGACAGGCAACGAGTTATGAACGCCGTATAGAAATTGCATCAAGGGCATACCGGCTTCTGACGGAAGATGTGGGGATGAATCCCCTTGACATTATCTTTGATCCCAATGTGCTGGCCATTGCTACCGGTATGGAGGAACATGCCAATTATGCCGTGGATTTCATTCGGGCTACCGGGTGGATACGCACGCATCTGCGTGGCGCACATGTGAGTGGAGGCGTGAGCAATCTTTCGTTCTCGTTTAGAGGAAACAACTATATACGTGAAGCAATGCATGCCGTTTTTCTGTATCATGCTATACGGCAGGGTATGGACTTTGGTATTGTAAACCCGGCAACCAAGGTTGCGTACGATGATATTCCTCCAAAGCGTTTGCGAATAATAGAGGATGTAGTTCTCAATCGAGACCCCAAAGCGGCGGAGCGGCTGATTGAACTGGCCGATGACCTGAAGGCGATGGCCGATGCAGAAAAAAAATCGCAAGAGGGCGTTGCTTGTAAAATTACTAAAGATGATGATGCGTCGCTTTGGAGAAAGGACGCCGTGGAAAAGCGTTTGAGCTATGCGTTGGTCAAGGGTATACCTGATTTTCTCGAAGCGGATATACACGAGGCTCTTATGAAATTCCCTAAGGCCGTCAATATCATAGAAGGCCCCTTGATGGATGGAATGAATACCGTAGGAGAACTCTTCGGCTGTGGAAAAATGTTTCTTCCTCAGGTCGTCAAAACTGCAAGAACGATGAAGAAAGCAGTGTCTATCCTTCAGCCGTTTATAGAGAAGGATCAGACTGACTGCTCTACATCCAATGGCCGTATACTATTGGCTACAGTTAAAGGTGATGTGCACGATATCGGAAAAAACATTGTATCAGTAGTAATGGCCTGCAATAATTATGAGGTCATCGACTTGGGAGTGATGGTGCCTGCCGAGCAGATAGTAAGAAAAACCAAGGAGGAGGATATAGACATTGTCTGTCTGAGTGGTCTGATTACGCCGAGTCTGGATGAAATGGTACACGTGGCAACAGAAATGCGTAGAGCAGGACTGGATGTCCCCATTATGATTGGTGGAGCGACAACAAGCGAACTGCATGTCGCGCTCAAGATTGCCCCTGTCTATGACGGTATTGTTGCATGGATGAAAGACGCTTCCCAAAATCCGTTGATGGCAGCACGTCTACTTGACAAGCAGGAAAGGACTGTAGTAGAGAAAGAACTGAGTGCGCGGTACGATAAGCTCCGTAAGGAATATTTAGAAGCTCAAAATAATCTCTCTTCCATCGAGGATGCAAGAAACAATAAATTGAATCTGTTTGCCTTGTAAAATCCGAGGTGACTGAATAATAGAAATAAAGAAACAAGAATAGGAGAATATTCACAATGGTATTTAGAAAGAAAAAGGTATGGCATTGTCTGCCTGGACAGCCTGTGACTGAACTTGACAAGCAAGTGATGTATTGGGAAAATAAGGGTAAGGAGGTCCCTTCGCGCAGTCTTATCAAGAGTCCTGAACAGATTGAAGGAATACGTAAAAGTGGTGTTGTCAATACGGGTGTACTTGACGAGGTTGCCAAACAAATACATGCAGGAATGAATACTCTCGAGATAGATAAAATCTGTTACGACTATTGTGTGGGACATGGCGCAACGCCAGCGTGCCTCGGATATGAAGGGTTTCCCAAAAGTGTATGTACCAGTATCAACGAGGTGGTCTGTCATGGAATCCCCAAAGAGGAGGATATCCTGCAGGAAGGTGATATCGTTAATGTTGACTTCACAACCATTCTTGACGGTTATTATGCAGACGCATCCCGAATGTTTATCATCGGCAAAACTACTCCGGAGAAAGAGCAGTTGGTCCGCGTAGCCAAGGAATGTCTGGAGATCGGCGCAGAAGCAGCAAAACCATATTGCTTTGTCGGTGATATAGGTCATGCTATACAGAAGCATGCGGAAAAATACCATTACGGTGTTGTAAGAGACCTCTGCGGACATGGAGTAGGGCTGAAATTCCACGAAAAGCCGGATGTGATGCACGTCGGACACAAGGGACAAGGCATGCTGATTGTTCCAGGTATGGTGTTCACCATTGAGCCTATGATCAATATGGGTACATGGAAGGTATTCATAGATGCCGATGACGAGTACGGGTGGGAAGTCATCACAGGTGATGAAAAACCAAGTGCACAATGGGAACATACTTTCCTGATGACAGAGCATGGCGTGGAGATCCTCACATATTGAGAATAGGATCATAACAATTCAAACCTACCTTATATTGTCAATAATGGATAAGGATATTTATATATTAGGAATAGAAAGCAGTTGTGACGATACTTCTGCGGCCGTCCTTCACGGTGATGTCTTGCTGAGCAATGTGACGGCTTCGCAGGATGTCCATCGGGCATATGGCGGCGTCGTACCGGAATTGGCTTCGCGTGCCCATCAACAAAATATCGTTCCGGTTGTAAGTGAGGCAATCAAACGTGCCGGTATAGTAAAGGAGCAACTTTCCGCAATCGCATTTACTCGCGGTCCGGGTCTTATGGGGTCTCTGCTTGTTGGTGTGAGTTTCACTAAAGGGTTGGCGCTGAGTTTAGGGATTCCCCTTATAGATGTCAACCATCTTCAAGGACATATTATGGCTCATTTCATAAAAGATGCCGCAAACGACTATGTCTCACCTCCATTCCCTTTCCTGTGCCTGTTGGTAAGCGGCGGAAATTCGCAGATTGTGAAGGTCAATGCCTACAATGACATGGAGGTATTGGGACAAACAATTGACGATGCTGCCGGCGAGGCCATCGACAAATGTTCCAAGGTAATGGGACTGGGATATCCCGGTGGGCCGATAATAGACAAACTTGCGCGTCAGGGCAATCCGAAAGCATATAAGTTTGCAGAACCGCATATACCTGGAATGGATTACAGTTTCAGTGGTCTGAAAACATCTTTCCTTTATAGTTTGCGCAAATGGGTAGCAGACGATCCGGATTTCGTGGAACACCACAAAAATGATTTGGCAGCCAGTCTTGAGTATACCATTGTTGATATACTAATGAAGAAGTTGCGGCTCGCCGTCAAGACTACTGGTATCAAACATGTTGCAGTGGCAGGAGGCGTTTCGGCCAACAACGGGCTGCGGGCTGCATTCCATGATCATGCCCGTCGATATGGCTGGACCGTATATATACCTAAATTCGGGTATACTACGGACAATGCTGCAATGATAGGTGTGACAGGCTATTACAAGTATTTGGATCACGATTTTTGTCAGATTGATGCACCCGCATTCAGCAAGGTGACATTCAAATAAGGAGAACTAACGACAAACGAAAATTATAAAAGATGGAATTTGAAAAGAAAATATTGAGCCGTGAGATACAGCAGTACCTTTATGAGTCTGGACTTACCGTCGGAACGGCTGAAAGCTGTACCGGGGGGCGCATAGCAGAGTCTATCATTGCCGTTCCTGGAGCCTCTACCTATTTCAAAGGTGGCATCATTTCCTATACAAATGAGGTGAAAGAAAACCTTCTGGGTGTGGACGCTCATCTTTTGGAAGAGAAGACTGCGGTCTGTGAAGATGTTGCCAAGGCAATGGTGCAGGGCGCGCTGAATACGCTTCATGTGGATTTTGCCATTGCGTCTACTGGTGTTGCCGGACCTGGTGGTGGAACTGCAGAGATCCCCGTTGGAACCATATGGTTGGCGTGCGGAAATGCACATGAAATAGTGACTCAAAAGTTGAGTGAAGACTTTGGCCGTGATATCAATCTTGCCATTGCTACGAGCAAAGCCCTGCAGCTATTTTTGAATTATTTGCGTGAAAAAATGCCGAAAGAAAAATCGGCAGAATGAGCGAATATTCATGATGATGAGCGAATAGAAGTATAAAGATTTTTTCTACAACCCTCGCCGATTTGGGAATCAATAGGTGAGGGTTGTTTGTATATTGGAGAATTTGTATGCTGTAGAAGGCTTCTGTGTCGGCTATAATCCATGATAGACAGTATTCGGTAGGGAATACTGCAGTATTTCCTACCGAATACCATAGTATTAGAGCCCGAATACTGCTGTTGTTTGGCCCGAATATTGCTGTTGTTTGGCCCGAATACTAGGAATCTTCAATACTACCCGCTTTTTGTGTGGACAAGGAATAGATTTATTTTGTTTCTTTTCCGATGCGTTTGATTAGACTATAGGCATCGTACAAACCGAGTTCACCAGCCTTGCTAAGGTCTGATATGCCAGCAATCTTGTCTTTGGTGTTCATATGGGCAAGACCGCGGTTGTAATAGGCTTCGGCCAAATTTGGATCAAGCGAAATGGCCATGGTGTAGTCCGCAATGGCTTGCTTGTAATTGCCATTGCTGGCGTAAACATTGGCTCGGTCATAGTATAGGTATTGGTTGGATGTGTCAAGATTGATGGCTGTGGTCAGGTCACCAATGATGCTTGCATTTTTCAGTTTTGTATCTATACCCTGTGATGTGTTGAATTCATTGATACGCCATTGACAAATGGCACGTTGCCAGTAGGCGAGTGAGGTTGTACTATCTGATGTCAGAAATATTGTGATGTCGGTTTGGGCAGACTCGTAGTCCTGTACAGTCGCATAAGAAATGGAACGGTTTAGCAGGTCGTTGCCTATGCCTTTGCTCGAACTACTTTCTATCGCCGTAGTCAGTGTATCAATGTATGCAAGATAATTCTGTGATTGTTGTTCGTTCAATTGTTGGTTATAGCAATTTACGTATATCGTATGTCGTGATTTCTGGGCGTGGTTGAATTGTTCTACATTTTGCGAGTAGGGTTGGTATTGACTGATATCGCTGTTGTATGGGGACAGGGACAATACGTACATCGGCAAGAATTGCATTTCAACACTGCGGTTCTGAATTTTGCCTCGATATTCGCTCTTGTACTCATGTTCCACCCCCGTGTTGTCGTCAACGACCATCTGATTGTATTTTTCAGGATCGGTTTCGCTGCGACGTCGTATTTTCTTTCGTGTAGAGTTGCTCCACCTTGGTTGTACCCCCAGATGCTTGTTCATTTGCGCTTTTAGAATACGGAATTCGTCCAATTCAGCCTTTCCTGTCATACCCAATCGGCGGTAACAGTTAGCACGTCGGGAAAGACCTGTCCAAAAATTGGGAAATTGACTGATGACTTTGCTATAGTCCCGGATTGCCGCATGAAGGTTTCCAGTCTTGTCGAGAAGTATGGCACGGTTGAATGTTGCCATAACGTTATCTGGTTCCATCTTGATGACATAGTTGAAGTCGGTTATGGCCCTATTGTCGTCACCAAGTTGCATACGGAGCAGTCCGCGATTGTAATGTGCCAGAAAATTGTTGGGGTCAATGTCGAGGGCAGTGTCGTAATCAGACATTGTTCCTCTGAGATTGTTGAGGTTGTAGCGTGCCAAGGCACGGTTGATATAGCTATTGACATCTTTTGGCTTTAGATGTATTGCCTTGCCGAGATAGGTGTCTGCATTCTTCCAGTCGTTTTTTGATATGGCTATCATAGCTCTTGCTTGCCAAGCGTTGGCATTGTATGGGTCGATGGCAAGGCTCTTGTCCAGCCATTTGTCTGCGGATGCGGTGTCTTTCTGTAGCAGATATACCTCTGCCCTTACAGAATATGCTTCAGAAAATTTGTCCCACTTGGCGATGATAGTGTCCAGATCTTTTTGCGCTGTGTCGTAATCTTTTTTTTCTATACGGCATAATGTGCGGTTGTACCATGCACTTTGGTTGAATGGTTCTATTGACAATGATTTTGTGTAGTCTGCAATGGCCTCATCGAAATTCTTCTGATGGATACGGCAAAGCCCGCGCAATTCATACATATTGTATATGTAGGGATTGAGTTCGATGGCTTTGGTAACATCTTTTTCGGCTCCGACGAAATCGTCAAGATAGAATTTTGCAACACCGCGAAAGTACCAAGGCTCATACAAATAAGGCTTGGCGTTGAGTACTTGATTGAAATATTGTATGGAAAGAACATAGTCCTCATAGTACAATGCGCTGCGCCCTGTAATCATCAGACGGTCAGTATTGTATTGCGCAATGGCCTGTTGTATGGACAACAAGGATAACAAGAGGACTATGTATTTTTTCATTTCTTTGCAGTCTTTGTTCGGTATGAACAACGGAAACGTCCCAATAATAATGATTTCAGTTTGCTGCGTATCATCTGTTTGCGCATGGGTGAAATACGGTCTATAAACATTTTTCCGTCAAGGTGGTCGAATTCGTGCTGCATGACACGGGCAAGGTATCCGTCTACCCATTCGTCATGCTCTTGAAAGTCCGTGTCCATGTATTTCACATGTATACGAGTTGGTCGGTTTACGCTTTCATGTATACCGGGAAGAGAGAGACAACCTTCTTCCATCGATTTTTTGGGGGCTTCCTCATCATAGTCAAGAATATAGGGGTTGATGAAGGCTTTGCGGAATCCCTTGTATTCGGGAAGGTCATCGCTGAGAACGTCAAGGTCTATGACAACAAGTCTTATATCTTTTCCTATTTGTGGTGCTGCAAGTCCTATGCCGTCGCTTTCGGTCAGCGTTTCATACATATTGTCTATAAGTGTAGACAAATCAGGGTAGTCTGGGGTGATGTCTTTGGCTATAGCCCGTAATACAGGGTTGCCATAAATATAGATTGGTAATATCATTTTGAAAATTTTATACAGATAAAAGTTCTTCCCAGAAATGTTGCGTAGTTTTGTTTATGGGGTGTCAATGAACTTCTTTGTATTCACCTGTGTACAATCGTCCTATGCCGCAGATAGTCTTGTAGTATGATGGTCGCACTGATTTCATCGACGAGGGCCTTGTCCTGTCGTGCCTTTTTCCCAATACCACTGTCTATCATGGTTTGATGCGCTAACACAGATGTAAATCTTTCGTCGAAATATTCGATGGGGATGGTTGAGCACTTTTTCCATTTTGCTACAAACTGCTTGACCCGTGCAAGATTTTCACTGGGAGTTCCGTCCATCTTTTTGGGTTCTCCGATGACAATCCTCTCCACTTGCTCCTTTGACGTATAGTCCTGCAAGTATGTCATAAGGTTACACGTTGGAACAGTCGCCAATCCGTTAGCAATGATTTGCAACGGATCGGTGACTGCTATACCCGTGCGTTTCTTTCCATAATCTATCGAAAGTATTCGGGTCACAATGCTATCGTTTGCTTTGGTGTATTGTTGCAGAATGGGTGTTTGTCGGACTTATTTTTTATAGAGAAGCCATGCTCCGTTATAGGTGTTGCGGAACTGGTCGCGAGAGCGTACAGCGTCACCTTTTGTGTCAAATGTGGACGAAATGACGCGGTATGTTCCTTTCTCTGAATTGTAGACGATTTGGGCGTCGTATCCGGCATTCTTCAATTTCTGTTGAAGTCCATCTGCGTTGGCGCGTACGGAGAAGGAACCTACAACTACGCTAAAATTCTTCAGGCCGGATCCGCTGATAAGTGTAACGTTCTCGGAACGTACAGCAACGTTGTCGCCGTTGTCAATGGTTGTTGTTTCAGTGGCGGGCTTCTCAACAATAGGAGCCACTACGGGTGTCTCTGTGACTGCAGGTTCTGTGATTTGGCTTTCTTGTCGAGCCTGTGCTTTGTCGTACATTTTCTTGTAGGCACTCTCTTTCGATTTGCAACTGCTAAATGCCAGTGCAATGCACAATCCTGCACAAAGAACGATGTTTTTTTTCATATTCGGAATCTTTTAATTCGTGGTTATTCGTTATGTAATAGTACGTAAGTATTGCGAAATTACAAAATATCCTATACATATCGGCCGTTTTGTCCGCATAAAGTATGTTAATTCGCTTTTTACCTTATTTTTTAACAAAAAATCGCAGGACAAAACATCTGCATTCGCTATTCTTTTGCTACATTTGCCGTTGAGCAGATGCTCATAAAATAATGTTCCACTTTTAATGATTAAGAATATGAAAGCATTAGGTTACATTGGCGCTTTCTTCGGAGGTGCTATCGCAGGTGCAGCACTTGGTTTACTGATGGCCCCGGAGAAGGGTAGCGAGACACGTACAAAAATCGGTGATGCCGTGGACGATTTTTGCAAGAAACACAATATCAAGTTGAGCCGTAAGGAAGTTGACGATCTTGTCGATGATATCAAAGAGGCCCAAAGTGTAGAATAAGGAAGTTTCTTATGTTCTCAACGGATAGAAACATAGAGACGATAGGGCAACTTGTAGAAGTTTTGAAACATTACATCGGGCTTCAGACAAAATATGTGAAGCTCGATGTAATTGATAAAGTTGTACGGTTGCTTACAGCTGTTGTTATGGTTGTGATATTGTCTCTGTTATTGTTGCTGACGCTCATTTACTTGTCATTTGCTGCAGCTTATGGTTTGAAACAGTATATGGGCGAGGGTAGTGCTTTTTGTGTAATCGCTGGTGTTTATGCACTTGTTTTTGTGTTGTGTATACTATTCAGAAAACGGTTGCTTGAACGTCCTTTGGTCAAGTTGCTTGTCAGCATTTTAATGCAGTAAAAAGAGATGACGAATAAGCCTAATAATATCGTTTGTCATGAAGTGAAAACGCTGTCGGATATCGCTAACATGAAAGAGGTTATCCGCCGTGAAATGCAAAATGATGAGGAAAAAATCACATCTTTATGGGATAGTATGGTTCATGTAGACAATGTCAATCCGCAGTCGCCTACACAACGTATCTTTAATATGATGAATGTTGGGACAGGTTTGGTTGACGGATTGTTGTTGGGATGGAAACTCTATCGCAAATACCAAGGTATTTCAGATTGTTTCCCTTTGTTCAGAAAGAAACGGAAACATTGAATGTCATACTGTCATGGGCTAGTTCTATATTCTTGGGCAATTTCTTTTGTGAGTCCTTGTAAAGTCCGATTCCATGGCTGCAATGTGTCAGGTATGTATGGCGAGCTCCAATTTTCTCTGCAAATGCAATAGCATCTTTAACTAAAAGATGCGAGTGGTGCTCTTTTTGAAATCTAAGGGCATTGACAACAAGAATGTCTAAATCAGACAAGTATTCCAGTTCCGCATCACTGATGCTTTTCATATCTGTGATATAGGCAAATTTCCCAAATCTATAACCGAGGATGGGGAGTTTGTCGTGCATGACCGTAATAGGCAGAACGGGAATGTCCCCAATTCTGAATTGTTCGTGTGCCCGTATATCATGCAATCTGATAAGAGGAACTCCCGGATAGAGATTTTTCTCAAAGCAGTACGGCATGGTTTGGCGTAATGTGCTTGTCGTATGGTGGTCTGCGAAAACATTGATGTCGCCAAATGTACAAAAAGGCCGAAGGTCATCCAGACCGCCAACATGGTCGTAATGTACATGTGTCAAAAGTATGCCGTCGAGTCGGTGAAAAGGTATCGGCATCATTTGTTGCCGGATGTCGGGACCACAATCTATTAGAATACGGGTGGTGTTTGTTTCAAGCAAGCAAACGCTCCGTAGTCTCTTGTCTTTGGGGTCTTTGCTTTCGCAAACGGGACAATGGCATCCAAGAGACGGCACACCTCCTGATGTTCCTGTTCCTAGTAATGTAACTTTGGCCGATTTGTCTTGCATTTTTTCCGATGTTTCATTTTACGTTGACCTCGGGATGTATTTCGATGCCAAATTTCTCTTTGACGTCAGTTATAATGGTTTTGTAGAGGGTCACGACTTCCTGGCCATTTGCGCCTCCCTTATTAACCAAAACTAGTGCCTGTTTGTCATGGACGCCCGCACGTCCCAAGGACTTTCCTTTCCACCCACATTGTTCGATTAGCCAACCTGCTGGAATTTTGATATGATGTTCATCGATTGTGTAATGTGGCATTTGAGGATAGGCGGCCAAAAGATTTTGGTAAATCTCTTTATCAACTATCGGGTTCATGAAAAAACTCCCGGCGTTTCCTTCTATTGCGGGGTCTGGCAACTTCTTTTGTCTGATATCAATAATCGTGTTGCGTAATTGTAGAGGTGTTGGTGTGCTAATTCCCTGTTCCAAAAGTGAAGCCTTGATGTTGCCGTAACCCGTGTTTGGCGTGTAGAATCTGGAAAATCTATAGGTAACGTGAGTGATGAAATACCGGTCTTTCCATTCGTGCTTGAACCGACTATCACGGTATCCATAGCAGCAATCGTTTTGGGAGAATTTGACCGGTTCTCCTGTCGCAATCTCAATGGCCTCCACTATGGAAATAAAATCTTTGATTTCTACACCATAAGCGCCAATGTTCTGAACGGCGCTTGCGCCTACATCACCAGGAATAAGCGACAGGTTTTCAGCGCCATGCCAATTGTTCTCAATACAGTATCTGATAACATCGTCCCAAGTCTCTCCTGATCCGCAACGGATATAAATGTCTTGCGTTGCGTCGTTCTCTGCAACCAGCTGTTTCCCTTTGATGGAAGAATGCAATACCCAACCCGAAAAATCTTTTGTCAACAATAGGTTGCTCCCTTTTCCGATGATGAGGAGAGGCATATTCTGCAGATTGTGCGTTTGGAAAAACGCCCCGACCTCTTCTGCATTTTGAAAATCAACAAAGTTCTTGCATTTGACATCTATGCCAAATGTATTGTGGTTCAGCAGACTGTAATTTTGATATTCTTTCATTACATTATCAGTTTTGTTAGTTTCCACTGGCCATCTTTCTTCCTGAATGTCAGTTCTGTTTCGAGGCCGTTTGCAATGCCTCGGATGATAAATATCTTTTGTTGACTTTTACCGTATTTTTGTCCGTAAAGGATATTGTAGATGATATCTTGCGGCAATTCTGGTGCGAAAGATGGCCATTGTTCCGGAGCTAATATGCCATTCATTGTACCGAAATCATTGTCAGGGTCTGGTCCGGAGAATTGCAATGGGTCATTGACGCTATGTACTTGATAGGCGGAGTCGGTTACAAAATGGCTATAGAAATTCAGAAAAGAGGCATTTTCACTTTTTGATATGTCATCATAGTTGATGGAGGTCATTTGCCATTGTCCGTCTTCTCTGTCAAAAATGTATTGCTTTATTGAATGTTTTTTCAAGTAGATTTTCTCAACAACCACATGGCTGACGGTTGTGTCTTTGACAATGTTCATCTGTCGCGGGTTGTCAAAGATAAGCGTATAGAAATCTTGTTTCATGAAAAAATGGTCAATGGTCC
This sequence comes from Akkermansia muciniphila, assembly GCA_963621665.1. Taxonomy (GTDB): domain Bacteria; phylum Bacteroidota; class Bacteroidia; order Bacteroidales; family Bacteroidaceae; genus Prevotella. The sequence continues at coordinate 41,924 of CAVFEZ010000002.1, forward strand.
ATTGCTTTGCAGTAATGGTAGATACGCTATTTCTCCGTATGACTTTCAATGGAAATTTAATTCTTTTTCGTTGCAGTTTCTTGTTCGCAGCGAAGTTGAAGAAAAAATCGTCGAACAATTCATCCGCAGCTTTTGGCATCGGCGTTTCAGAGATGATTTGCTCCATGGTATCCACAACCGCAGTGCGTGTTGTGCTGTCTGTGCTATCGTTCTCGTTGGCGACTGATTTCTTGTCGGTACAGCCAAGCACGGATAGACCCATAAGAATGGTAGTGGCCAACGCCGACACAATAAAAAGAAAACCTTTTCTCATAAGACCATCTTTGAGACAGACTTGTTGTCTCCCAAATTTTTGGCAAATTTACGACTTTATTTCGATATGCTCCCGAATTTATCACAAAAAAACATTACCTTTGCAATGATTTACAGGAGATACATTGGCATAGCTTGCTATGTGTCAGAATTACTGTCGGAACATTATACTCCGGTAGGCAGGTAAAAATTGTATTTAATTCGCAATTATGATATTAGACAAAATTGAGCAATTGCTTGAAGAGGTAAATAACTTGTCTGCGAAAAATGCAGACGAGATTGAAAATCTGCGATTGAAGTATTTGAGCAAGAAGGGTGAGATCACCGCATTAATGGCAGATTTTCGTAATGTGGCAGCAGAACAGAAGAAAGCCGTCGGCATGAAGATCAATGAACTGAAGCAACGGACAATCCTCAAAATAGAAGAACTCAAAGAGCAGGTTTCTGACCAAAAGGACGAGGCTGACCAGTTTGTAGATTTGACGCGTTCTGCGTATCCGATAAAATTGGGTACACGTCATCCTCTTACGGTTGTGAAAAACCAAATCGTCGATATATTCCAACGGATGGGATTTACATTGGCTGAAGGACCGGAGATAGACGACGACTTGCACGTTTTTACAAAACTGAACTTTGCAGCAGATCATCCTGCCAGAGATATGCAAGACACTTTCTTTGTGGATACTCATCCCAATGATGTCACGAAGAATATTCTCTTGCGTTCACATACCTCCAATGACCAAAGTCGTATAATGGAATGTCAGCAACCGCCTATACGTGTGATTTGTCCTGGTCGGGTATATCGTAACGAGGCGATTTCTGCTCGTGCACACTGTTTCTTCCATCAGATAGAGGGACTTTATGTGGACAAAAATGTTTCTTTTACAGACTTGAAGCAAGTGCTGCTGACATTTGCGCGTGAACTATTTGGTCCTGAAACAAAGATTCGCTTGCGTCCAAGTTATTTCCCGTTCACCGAACCAAGTGCCGAGATGGATATATCATGCCATATTTGTGGCGGTACTGGTTGTGGATTTTGTAAGCATACCGGATGGGTGGAAATTCTAGGGTGTGGTATGGTTGATCCTAATGTCTTGGAAGCATGTGGTATAGACAGTAACGTGTATACTGGTTACGCCTTCGGAATGGGTGTTGAGCGTATTACAAACTTGAAATATCAAGTGGCAGACCTGAGAATGTTCTCGGAAAATGATATTCGGTTCTTGAACGAATTTGAATCGGCAAACTGATTTCAGCGTTCTAATGTATAAAGAAACCAAAACGGGAGGAAAATATTTGCGTTTTCCTCCCGTTTTGATGTTGAATATTGCGTCTTAATAGATGCGTGGCCCAAATATGGAAGTCCCGATACGTACCATTGTAGAATGGCAGGCAATTGCTATCTTATAGTCATGGCTCATTCCCCAACTGCGCTCGCAAAAGTTCGCATTGTCGAAGAAGTATTTCTCTTTCGCTTCTTTGAAAAATTCGTAGGCAGTGGTGAATTCGGAATATATCTGTTTTTCGTCTTCAGTATTTGTAGCCATAGTCATTATTCCGCAAATTTCAATATGGCTTAGGCTCTTCCATTCTCCCTCATCCAGCATCTTACGGCAAGCTTCTATGGAAAAACCGTATTTTGCTTCTTCTTGGGCGATGTGTAGTTCCAACAACACTTTTATCTTTCTGTTGTTGGCTTTTGCCTGTTTGTCGATTTCCTTTAGGAGTTTCAGAGAATCGGCGCTTTCTATCATATCGATGTAAGGCGCTATATATTTTACCTTGTTGGTTTGCAGGTGACCGATGAAATGCCAATGTACATCGTTCGGGAGTATTTCCGCTTTTTGCGCAAGTTCTTGTTCCCGGCTTTCGCCAAACACGCGTTGACCACACCTGTAAGCCTCCTGTATGTAACTTGCTGGATGGAATTTGCTGATTGCCACAAGTCTTACGTCAGAAGGGATGTTCTCCTGAACCGATTTTAGATTTTGGGCAATGTCAATTTCCGGTTCCATTACTTGTTCTCCTCTTTTCCCTCTTCGGTTTCGTATTCAGGCTTGTCGTTGCGCTCTTCTTTCTTTATGGAGTTATGTCTATAGACGTCCATTATCTTTGTTTCCGCAATATTTGCGATGATATAGTCTTCCATTGAGGATGCCATTACTTTTTCAATGTGCTTGACTGCATCATTGAGTGACGATGCCTGTACGAGTTTGGTTGCGCTGGTGCGCTTTTCCTTTGCTGTTTTTTCATCGATGGTGATGTAGCTCAATTTGGTCTTGTACCATTTGTCGTCATTCTCATTATCGCTGAAAAAGATTTCTCCGTAACTTGCAGGTGTAATATTCTTTATATTGAATTCTCCGCTGATGTATGGCTGCATCTCTTCTGCAATAGTTTCCTCTGCCTCTGCGAAAGAAACGGCATCAACGACGTACAGCTCGTTGACCATTTTCTGACCACCATCACTACTGTCCTGACGTTCGTAGCGAACAGCCACTTCAAACCAATTCGATGTTACTAAACTCATTTTCCTGTTTCCTTAATTTTTCTTTATATCTATTTTGTATAAGTGTTATATCTATTTGCCGTTCTTCCGTCCCTTACGGATAACAATCCGTCAACGTAGCATGGTTCGGATGGTTGTGGGGAAGAGCAAAGGTAAGTATAAAATCTGAGAAATCCCATTATTTGTTGGGCTTTTCTTCGATTTGTGAGTTGCAGGCAGACGCTATAGGGGGTATATGGCAGATGCAGCTAGTAGGGCTGAATCTAACCTATCAAGTGGTATACTCCACCTGCCATTGTTCTGACAATGCTTTTCATTTCCAGTGTGAATAGGCTCGACAGAACTGTTGCTATGGGTAGGGATAGCCTTGTGGCCAATATATTGACTTGCATGTCGTTGCTCTTCTGCAGAAGTTGTACGATACTAAGTTCCACGTCGGTAAGATTCTTGTATTTGTCTTCAGACTTGGAAGATGGCACCTTTGTGGAACCGCTGATAACCCATCCCATTGCATTTGCAAAATCGGCGGCGCTTGTGATAAGTGCCGCTTTGTTGTCCCTTATCAGATGGTTGCAACCATCACTGCTCTGTTGACCGATGTTTCCTGGGAATGCGAAAACATCGCGGTGGTATCCCATAGCAATACCAGTAGTGATAAGTCCGCCGCCTTTTGCTGCACTTTCTACAAGGACACAGGCATCGGCCAACCCTGCTACAATTCTGTTTCTTCTGACGAAATTCATTTTCTCAGCATTGGTGTTAGTCAGGAATTCGGTGATTAGCCCTCCTTGTGAGGTCATTTGTTCTGCCGTAGCACAATGTGCTCGTGGGTAGAGATAATCAATGCCGTGTGCCAATACCCCAACGGTTTCAAAGCCATTGGCCAATGATTCACGGTGGGCTTGGATATCTATACCGTACGCCAGACCACTGACTACAAGAACATGAGGACATAATTGTTTCAGTTCTCGAATAAATCGGCTTGTAATGTCCAGTCCATATGAAGTGCAGTGACGCGTTCCTACTATACTGACGATGTGTTTTTGGTTGAGGTCGGCATTGCCTCGATAAAACAACACTATTGGCGCATCATCACATTCGCGGAGACGTGCAGGGTAACGTGCGTCATTGTAGGTCAACGTTATGATGCCATGTTGCTGGTTGTATAGCAGTTCTGCTTCAGCGCGCCGGATTGCTTCTGGTAAACTGGACAATGCTTGTACCAGGCGTGGGGAAGCCTCCGGCAGTACGCTACGGATGTTGTCCTTATGTTCTATGATGGCCGTTGCCGATCCCATCTGTTTATACAGATAGAGAATGTCGACAAGACTACAGTAGCATAATCTTGTCAATGCTATGCTATATATTGTTTCTTGGACAGTATCCATTTCGTGTCGTTTTTATGAAATGTTGCAGTTTAGAGGAACGTATAACTCAATTGAAGAAATTCCAACTAAGACCGAATCTTAGTATACGTTGGTTGATAGGGTAGTGGGGAGTAAGGAAATATTCCTTGTTCCCACTGTTGGCGTTGACGTGACTCATCATAATGAAGAATCTTGTGCGTTTGAGATGAAAATTGGCATATACGTTGACAATGGGATAGTTGCCGACTTCCACACGCTGTGTACCTTCTTGTACTGCATATTGTCCCAGTGCGGCAGAATAGTCGTGGGCATAATATTTTGTGAAGAATCTGGCATCAGCACCAAAGTCGCATTTCAATACATGGGCTATGCGGAATTTGAAATACAGGTTTGTATATACGTTCAATTCGGGTATGGCCAGTACGTCTTGGCTGGAAGATTTCTGATAGGTGATGACATTTTCCCACCGTAGCGGTCCAAGTTTGAAGTCTTGCGCCAATGAGAGTGTGAGAAGGCTGATGTTGTTGCTTGCTTGTCGTACGTACACGTTGTTGGAATTTCTTTTATAGTCATCAGCTATGTTGTAGCTCATGCCGAAATAGGTGTAGTTGGAAATATTGTCATACGCTACCCGTAAGGTTGTATTCGTTTTTCTGAAAGAAAAAGATCCTTCTACTCTCGTTTGGATGATTTTGTCCAAAGCGTTATCGTTGTCCCACCAAAAATGTTTGGAATGGTAGTGTCTGAAATAGAAGGACGGATTCAGACGGTGAAAAAATCCGTTGGCCTTCAGAGTAACCGTATCTCCAAATAGTTTGAAGTTCAGGTCGGCCGTTGCGTCGACCTTCAACTGGCCGGCATCTTTTCCAAGAAACCACGTCTCGGCAGTTACACAATAATGGAAAGTGTTTCCTTGAAATTTATAGAGTTGGCCTCCAACGCTTAAGTTGTGCTCGTTGTAGGAGGTGTTCCCATAGGCAGAGTCTGGCAATTCAAAATGCCGAAGGTCAGAGGTGATAAAAGCCTTTAGACCAGATTTTGCCCACTTGTTGAAACCTTCGAGTAATGAAAGTGCAAGTGTATTTTGGAGACGGTAATGTCTTGTCTTGTCATAAATGGAGTCTCCAGTGTATGGTCCCACGTTGTTGTAAGTATGCGCGTAGAAGTTCTCGGGGGTTTCGTAGGCTTGGTATATGCGGTCGTACTTATCAAAGTTGAGCGTATGGATAAAACTTGTTACGGGTACATAAACCGTTTTCATCCATGCCGTATCTTTGCCCTCCGGTGTGGCGTGTTCTGCCAATAGACTGTCCGCCATGGATTTTCCGGAAACGGGTATGCGGTGTGATATGTCGGTAGTGTCAGTGGGCGCTTCTCCGCTGACAATGCGGGCATCGCGAGGCCTTCCTTTGGCTTCGGGGGTAGGTCGCTTGTTCTGAGCGTCTTTGTCTTGGCGGGAATGCAAATCGTTCTCTTTCTCCTTTTGAGACTCCATTGCGAATTTTCTTGCCTTGATTTCCTCGTCGGTCATCTTGATTTTTTTATGGAAACCAAGGCTATAACGATGAGTGAAGAACAAGTGCAGACTGTTGTTTCTATTCCAGTTGCGTTCCAAAACGGTCGGTATCTCGCTTGCTGAGTAGTTGTCTGTGACCGTCTCTGGATGTGTAATGTAATTGTCGTTCTCGATACCGCCGTTTTCTGTCACCTTCTGATGATAGAGTGATAACAGCAAATGGGCTTGATATTGGTCGCCAAGATATGATCCATACATGGAATAATTGAAGTGCGACGTGCTTTGCGCCGTATAGTAGCCGCGTCCGTAAAGATAGTCAAACTTAAAGCCAACGCCAATACGCTTACCGGCATTGACGCCAAACTTTGCGGTCAGGTGGTCTTCTCCATTTGTTCTGTCACCGGCTGTATTATAGGTAAGATTGGTGAAGGGCGACAGAGTGTTCGTGAAATGAAAGTCCTCAACAGGTGTTATCACGAAATCGTATGGTTGCGTGAATATAAATTGCCCTCCATGTACACGGTCAATGAATATTCTGTTGATACGGGGTGCTCCTAAATTCCCCGTTGTATTGTATTCTCCTCGGGTGCCCGTTGTGAAAATTGAATTTTGGAACATGTGCATTGCAGTGTCGACTTCTGCCGCACGCCGATCTCCGAATTTTGAGTCTACAGTCCACACTTTTATACCCGTTGGGATGACTTTGTCGCTTCCCAACGAGTCTTTTTTGTTGGTTTGTGTACGGGTGGTGGAGTTGTCCAATGTACCGTCAATGGTTTGCCCCCACGTCATTACAGTCCCCATGCAGAAGATGGCGACAATGGCAAAATGGCGTATGTAGTTCATTTTTTTATAAGGCGTAGGCTACATTCTATGATTTTCACGACAATCATTGTCAACAGTATACAAGTGCCTATGGTTTCGCTCCATGCAAAGTAGAGGCAGACACCAACAATTACGCCCAATATAAATATGATGTTGAGTGTATTTCGCAACTTAAACCACTTGTCTGTATTTTGGGTCTCTTCACCGCGTGGGTGAACGGGAATATTTGGCATGTTTGTCATCTTAATGAAGATTTTTGGGAAATTATCTTTTCAAGGCTTGGCTTAATTCGTGAAACAGTGACTGTACTCTGTCAATGGTCTTTCTTCTGAATTTTGCAGACACAGGGTACAGTTTTGTTCGTTTCTTGTTTACTGCCATTTTATCGGTGATCCACTCTTCCGCTGTTACATGGAGTGAGTTGTTTTGCCCGGATTCGTAAGCATACGATATTCTCTCAATGCTGATATGCAATAGTTCGTCTGAGCATTTCGCAATTGCCGTGTACTTGAATTCTGAACGGTCTAAGGACAAGGCACTTGCCATGAATGTCAGCCATTCGTCAAATTTTGCTGCAATGATATGTTCTTTCTTGTTGAAAAGAACGATGCCACTTTCTATTTGATCCTTTGTTTTGGATATGCTGTCAAGGAAGGTGTATACCTTTTCGTAGATTTCTTGGGCAGATACGCCGTTCGCGACAATGTCCTTGGAAAAGACGACTTTGCCATTTTCCTCGGGTACTGCGCCTTCTGCAAGATATTTTGCGTCTTTTCCGGGCAGTGGTGTGTTCGCTGCGGGGCGAATCGCGTCATTCTTGCTTGTTATTGTTTCGTTGGAAGTGCCGTTCTTTTCTTTTTTCTTCGCCTTTTTGGCGATTTTCTCGGCACGTTTGGCTGCTTGCAATGCCTTTTTTGCTGATTCCTGGTCCTTGCGAGCTTGTTCCAATCTTTCTTCTGCTGATATGGGACGCTCCCACTCACTTTGTGCGGTGGTGATGAGCGGAACAAGCGACATTGCGAAAATCAATAACCTTTTCATCCTTTATTCTTCTTTATATTGCAAATTTAGTAATTTTCTTTGAGGAAATACTCTTCTGGGGAAATTAAACAAATCGATGCTGGATAAATGTACCGAATGTACGGTTTTGGGTATATCGAGATTGGCTAATGGTAGAGAGGTATGGAACTTCATCTGATATTTCAAAAATATGAATTTATAAGGATGCGTTCTTTTTGTCTATGTGTTAAAGAGTAGTATAGATTATTTTTAGTAAGTTTGCATCGGATTTTTGCGTGTGGCGTTGATACCGTCATATCGTGAAGAGACAAAAATATTTTCGAACACATTTAATTACTAAAAGAAATCCGTATGACAACTTTGACAATTTCTATTGTTGTTGTTTTTGTTCTTGGTTATGCTCTGATAGCTATGGAGAGTTTGACGAAGGTGAACAAAGCAGCAATAGCATTATTGATGTTGGTGGCGTGTTGGACGCTTTATATGTTTGACCCCACATCGTATGTCGGCCTGATGCATCCCGACTATTGTGGAGGAAGCGTGATAGAGAAGGTGACATCCATAATTCAGGAACATCTCGGAGATACGTCTACCACGCTGTTCTTCTTGATGGGTGCTATGACAATTGTTGAAATCGTAGACCAAAACGGTGGTTTCAATTGGGTAAGAAAAGTGATGCTGACCAAGTCTAAACGGGCCTTGTTGTGGCGTATAGCGTTTATGACATTTTTCCTGTCTGCAATTCTTGACAATTTGACTACCAGTATCGTGATGATCATGATACTTCGCAAGTTGGTGAGCGATCACAAAGACAGATTGGTCTATGCGTCATTGGTCATCATTGCGGCAAATTCCGGTGGCGCATTTTCGCCGATAGGTGATGTCACCACCATCATGTTGTGGAACAAAGGTCTGATAACCGCAGCAGGAGTCATCGCTGAGATATTTGTTCCCTCGGTGTTGTCTATGGTCATTCCCGCTTTTATCATGCAGTCAATGCTCAAAGGCGAATTGTCTGTCTCTGTCGCTAATTCGAATGATGGACAGAATGCTTCGGTAAGCGATTTTACTGAAGGTCAAAGAAAGGCCGTTTTCTGTCTGGGAGTAGGCGGACTGATATTTGTTCCCATTTTCAAAAGTATAACGCATCTTCCCCCGTTTGTAGGCATCTTGCTGGTACTTGGCGTATTATGGACGGCAACTGAGATTTTTTATCGAAATCTTCGTCATGGTCATGATAGTGAAGGTACGAAAAAGCGCGTTGTCAATTTGCTTTCCCGCGTAGACATGAGCACCATACTGTTCTTCCTCGGTATCTTGATGGCTGTTGCCTGTCTTGAGGAAATTGGTGTCTTGGTATCCTTGGGAAAAGGTTTGAATGTGGCATTCAATGGTAATCATTATCTCGTAACGGGAGTTATCGGAGTCCTTTCAAGTATTGTAGACAATGTACCCTTGGTCGCAGGATGTATGGGTATGTATCCTTTGGAAGCAGCTGGTGACATGGCCGTGGATGGCGTTTTTTGGCAGTTGCTGGCATACTGTGCCGGTGTGGGCGGTTCGATGCTTATTGTCGGTAGTGCGGCAGGTGTTGTGGTGATGGGACTGGAAAAGATAACTTTCGGATGGTATATGAAGCATATATCATGGATTGCTTTTATCGGCTATATCGCCGGAATTGTAAGCTATTGGTTTATACGTACTTATTTGTACGCAGTATAATACCTCTACAGAAAGTACAATAAAAGGAGGTCATTTCGTAACCTTTATGGTTTCTGAAATGACCTCCTTCTTATATTCAGATGTAAAGACATTCATTTACACCGCTCATAATATGTTTTGAGCCTCACTCTCGCAATTCCCATACCGACAAGTGTATCAAGGTCCTCTTTTGCTTTTTCTTTATGTCCCATTTTTAGTCTTGTCTCCACTCTGCACAATCTGTGGTCGGGATTTTGAGGGTCAAGTTCCACTGCTTTGCTGTAGTCGAATTCGGCAAGTTCGTATTGCTGTCTTTCGGTTTCTATACCGCCGCGTGCTGCATATGCGATTGCGCTATCCGGATTTTGGGCTACAAGCATATTGATTTGGTCGTATGCTTCTGTCAGATGATTGTCCTTTTGATTGAGCAGGGCAAGTCCCAGCAGTGCCTCAAAATGTCCTGGTATCTGAACGAGAACGTTCTCGTAGTCGAGGCGTGCAAAGTTGTAGCGGTGCAGCATCTCGTTTGTGTAGGCACGATAGAAAAGGGCGGCGACATTCTGAGGATTTCGTTTCAGTATCTCGTTGTATTCTTCCAAGGCGTATTGCCATTGGTGCAGTTGTAGATTCCAACCAGCTTTCTTCAGACGCAAACTTACAGAAGACGGATTTGATGCCAGTTCATTTGATGCTTGGCTCAGACTGTCTCTGATGTTTTCTGTGTCCTGTGCTATAGACTGCAACGTACAGCCAATCAGAATGTTTCCTATAATGCAGATTCGTGAAAAAAAACGATGTTTATTATGTCTCATTTATGTTCGCTTTAAGTTCTGTGACTTATGCCCGTTCCGTAAATATGGATTTTCCCAATAAATGCTATACAGAACCTTGCAGTTTCTTGTCCATATACAAAGCTGCTTTTCTTCCATCTCCCATAGCCAGAATTACGGTGGCTCCACCGCGGACGATGTCGCCTCCTGCAAATATATTGGATTTGGAACTTTGCATATGTTCATTGACTACAATGGTGTTTTTTCGTCCCAATTCCAGTCCTGAAACGGATTGGGGTACTAATGGATTGGGAGATACTCCGATGGCGACGATCACCTGGTCTACATCAAGAATCTTGATGGCTCCGGGTATCGGTTCCGGACGTTGTCTTCCGCTTTCATCCGGCTCACCCAACTTCATTTCTTGCAGTACAACTTGTTTTACAGCCCCGTTCTCGTCGGTTCGGTATTCGACAGGATTGTGAAGTGTGAGAAAATGTATGCCTTCCTCTTTGGCGTGTCTTATCTCTTCAGCTCTCGCAGGCATCTCCTTGTCGGAACGTCTATAGACCAAGGTCACATCCCCACCCAGTCTTCTTGCTGTACGGCATGAGTCCATTGCAGTGTTGCCGCCTCCGACAACAAGTACATGGTGTCCGGTGTTTATCGGTGTGTCTGTATGTGGATTGGCGGCGTCCATAAGATTTATTCTTGTGAGGTATTCGTTGGAGGACATGATATTGATGGCATTTTCGCCAGGGATATTCATGAAATTGGGGAGGCCTGCACCGGAACCGACAAATATTCCGGCGAAGCTGTTTTCTTCCAGCTGCTCTATGGTTATGGTTTTGCCTATGACGCAATCCGTATGGAATTGAACGCCGTTTCTCCGAAGCTTTTCGATTTCTTTGTCGACAATACGATTGGGCAAACGAAATTCGGGGATTCCATATTTCAGTACTCCGCCGATTTCATGTAATGCTTCGAACACATGTACCTCGTATCCTCTTTTTATCATATCTCCAGCGAAACTCAGTCCGGACGGACCGGATCCTACTACGGCGATTTTTGTACCATTGCTTGCGTTTGCTGCGGGTCGCAGATTATTGTCATGTTCGGATTCGTAATCGGCTGCGAAGCGTTCCAAATATCCGATGGCAACAGCCGGTTCATTCATTTTCAGGTGAATGCACTTGCTTTCGCACTGCCTTTCTTGCGGGCATACGCGTCCGCAGACAGCAGGCAAGGCTGATGTGTCTTTTAGTACGCGGGCCGCAGACAAAAACTCTCCTCTTTCTATGTTCTTGATGAAAGACGGAATGTTGATACCGACTGGGCAACCTTCTACGCATGTGGGTTTTGCACAATCGAGACAACGTTTAGCCTCGGTTAGGGCCATCTCTTTTGTCAGTCCTCTATTTACTTCAAGGGTACGTGATTTGATGCGGATTTCTGCAGGTTGTTCAGGCATTTCAACCCTCGGTATTGCTCTTCTCTCTTTGGGTTTTATCGTATCCCGAAGTTGTTTTCTCCATGTAGCATCCCGATTGGTCAATTGTTCTATGCTTTCTCCATTGGGACTTTCTGTATTTGTTGTACAACAATTGTTGTCTGTGTTTTCTTCCGCAGTCGTAGTGGTGTGGTCCTCGTAATGTTGCATTTCATCCCGTTCGGCACCCTTAAATGTGTTCATACGTTTGAGCATCTCGTCCCAATCTACCTGCTCTCCATCGAATTCAGGACCGTCAATACATACGAACTTTGTTTTTCCGCCAATGGTGAGTCGGCACGCACCACACATTCCTGTGCCGTCAACCATGATGGTGTTCAGAGACACATCTGTCGGGATGGAGTGTTTTCGGGTCAGTTGGCAGCAGAATTTCATCATGATGGCCGGACCGATACAAAATGCTTTGTCGATATGTTCTTCTTGTATGAGTCGCTCCATCCCTAAGGTTATGACGCCTTTCTCTCCGTATGATCCGTCATCGGTCATGATGACGAGTTGGTCGCTATACGACCGTATTTCGTCTTCGAGTATTACAAGATCTTTGGTGCGTCCACCTATGACCGTGAGAACCTTGTTCCCGGCGGCTTTCAGCGATTTGACAATAGGAAGCAGAGGTGCCACACCTACGCCGCCTCCGGCGCAAAGTACAGTTCCGAATTTTTCGATGTGGGTTGCATTGCCTAATGGCCCTACAACATCAGCAAGGCAGTCACCCTCTTGCAGAGCACACATTTTTGTGGTCGAAAGTCCTACTCGTTGTACGACAAGTGTAATGGTGCCTTTTTGTATATCAGCATCAGCGATTGTCAATGGAATGCGTTCACCGTTCTTGTCGCATCTTATAATAACAAAGTTTCCTGCCTTTCTGCTTTTCGCAATAAGTGGCTCTTCGATTTCGAAGAGAAATACGTTCTCCGAGAATTGTTTTTTCTTGATGATTTTGTTCATAGATTAGTGTTATTGTATATTTTGACTAATATTTGCTTTTTTTGTCTAAGCAATATATCTAAAAACGAAATGGTGGATGCAATGTTAGCATCCACCATTTGTGTGATATGGTAAGAATTTTAGAAATTCTTGTCGTCGAGCATTTCAAACCCACAATAAGGTACAAGCACCTTCGGCACTCGGATACCCTCTGGAGTTTGGTTGTTTTCAATGATTGCAGCAACTATGCGTGGCAATGCCAGTGCTGATCCGTTCAGTGTATGGCAAAGTTCGATTTTCTTTGTCTCTGCGTTGCGGTATCTACAATGTAGTCTGTTGGCTTGATAACTCTCGAAGTTGGAAACTGATGATACTTCCAGCCAACGTTTTTGGGCTGCACTCCATACCTCAAAGTCGTAGCATATAGCGGATGTGAAACTCATGTCTCCACCGCACAGTCTGAGTATGTGGTAGGGCAACTCCAACTTCTGACACAAGCCTTCAACATGGGTGAGCATCTCGTCGAGAGACTTGTAGGAGTGCTCTGGTGTGTCGATGCGTACAATCTCTACTTTGTCGAACTGGTGCAGACGGTTGAGACCGCGTACATCCTTTCCGTATGATCCTGCCTCACGACGGAAGCAAGCCGAGTATGCGCAACGCTTGATAGGTAAATCCTTTTCGTCCAAAATCTCGTCGCGGAAGATGTTGGTCACGGGAACCTCTGCAGTAGGAATAAGGTACAGATTGTCGAGTTGGCATTGGTACATCTGTGCTTCTTTGTCCGGCAACTGTCCTGTTCCGTATCCGGATGCCTCGTTGACTACATAGGGAGGCTGTACTTCCAAGTAACCGCTTTTGCGGGCTTCTTCCAAAAAGAATGCTTCCAATGCACGTTGAAGCCGTGCCATCTTTCCGATGTAAAGAGGGAATCCGGCACCTGTAATCTTTACGCCAAGGTCAAAATCTATAAGGTTGTATTTTTTGCAAAGATCCCAATGGCACAAAGCGTCTTCAGGCAAATCGGGTATCACTCCGCCTTCTTTGACGACAACGTTGTTGCTTGCATCCTTTCCTTCGGGAACTTCATCATTTGGTATGTTGGGTATGGAGCAAAGCAATGTGGTGAGGTCTTTTTCTGCTTTTGCTTTTTCTGCTTCGAGGCCTTTGTTGGCCTCTTTCAGAGTAGCAACACTTTGCTTTATCTTTTCAGCCTCTTCCTTTTGGCCGTTTTTCATCAATGCACCGATTTGGGCAGAGAGTTTTTTTGCTTCGGCAAGATTGTTGTCAAGTTGTTGTTGGGTCTCTCTTCTGTGGGTATTTATGGTGAGCACTTGATGTATTGCTTCCTCTGCATTAGCAAAGTGCTTTTTTTGTAAGCCTTTGATAACACGTTCTGTTTCCTCTGTGATGAGTTTAAGTGTAAGCATATTGCCAAAACTTTATAATATATATGTGTATTCTTATCATTGCAAAAGTACGCATTTTTTTCTTCTTATCCATACTTTTATATCATATTAACAAAACATGACCTATGTTGTCCGCAATGATTTCCGTATGACTTGAAATATGGTGTTTGTGTGCCGTTCTTCTTTGATACATTTAGGGGGCGTACTTTTCGCACACCCCCTAAAATGTATGTTGGAATTTGTATTTTTCCTATTATTTGAGCAATAGTTTTTCTGCAGCCTTGTTTACGGCGTCTGTTGCTTTCTTGTTCGCGTTTTCAACAGCCTGGTTGGCTTTGCTCTTTGCATCGGTTACGGCTTTTGTCGCTTTCTCCTCTGCGTTCTTCTTGGCCTCTGTTACGGCTTTGTTAGCGGTGTTCTTGGCATCGTCAACTGCTTTGTTGGCTGCGCTTTTTGCTGCAGATGTAGCAGCACTTGCTACGCTTGCGGGAATGTTCTCAATATATTTCTTTGCTTCTTCTGCAGTGGTTTCGGCGTCAGTAGGCAATTTGCTGACATAGTTTACCAGATCTGTAATTGTTGTATTTCCGGACGCAATGTTTTTGATTTCATCGGCATGGCTATTCAGATATTCTTTCATCTTTTCTGCATAGGCCTTGGCTTCTTCCAATTTTCCTTCTTTCACGAGTTGTGCATAGTGCTCTTGAATGGCCGTGATTGAATTTTGCAGTCCTTTCGCGTCTTTGCTGGCGATGAGTTCATCCAGATTGGCAGTACTCTCGGCATCAGCGGCTGTCGCCGATACGGTGGAGTCTGTAAGTTCGGTACTTGTAGAATCTGCTTCTGCGTTTGCGCTCGGCGTTTGTTTGTTCCCGCAACTTATCACAACGAGCATGGTTGCGACTGCAGTTGCCATCATAAATACTTTTTTCATAATTTCAATTTTAGTTGCAGACTTTGTTGTTATGTCCCTGATTGTTTGATTTTGGGATATTTCAAATACTTGATTTTGTCCTGTCCTTCCCGTTGCTGCGTAAACGCTGACAAGGCAATTATGTATGCGGGCAAAGGTAATCATAAAAAATGAGAACACTATATTGTTGTCCGCAATAAAATTCCAAGTGATTGTTATTTTCCCATATTGTAGAGTACGAAACTGATGATATCGGCCTTCTCCTCCAGATATTTCGCCATGGGCTTTCCTCCGCCATGTCCTGCATTGCTGTCAATTCTGATGAGTACGGGGGCATTTCCTTTCTGGCATTCTTGGAGCCGTGCAGCGAACTTGAAGGAGTGGGCGGGTACGACTCTGTCGTCGTGATCGGCTGTGGTCACCAGTGTCGCGGGATATGATGTGCCAGGCTTTAAGGTGTGGAGTGGGGAATAGGCTTTCAGATATTCGAACATCTCTTTGGAGTCTTCAGACGTACCGTAGTCCGGTGCCCAGTTCCATCCTATAGTGAACTTGTGGTAACGAAGCATGTCCATCACGCCCACTTCAGGTATACAGACCTTATATAGGTCTGGGCGCTGGGTCTCGCAGGCACCTACAAGCAGGCCGCCGTTGCTTCCTCCCATTATGGCAAGATAGTCTTTTGATGTGTATTTGTGTTCGATGAGGTATTCTGCTGCCGCAATGAAGTCATCAAATACATTTTGCTTTTGCATTTTTGTTCCGGCGAGATGCCATTCTTCCCCATATTCGCCGCCGCCGCGAAGAACAGCGTGTACGTAGATGCCGCCGCGTTCCATGAATGGAACCATACTGGAAAGGAATGTCGGATTGTATGATACGTTGAATCCTCCATATCCGTAGAGGAGCAGTGGGTTCTTTCCATTCAGTTTGACGTTCTTTTTGTATGTGATAAATAGCGGCGCACGTGTTCCGTCTTTACTGGTGTAGAACACCATTTCCGTCTTGTAGTCTTTGGATGCAAATTTTACGTTAGGCTTTGCCCAAACGTTGCTTTTGTCTGAGTCAAGGTTGTAACGGTATATCGTATTGGGAAATATGTATGAGGTAAAGGAGTAGAACACTTCTTTTTGACCGCGCTTTCCGCTGACGGACGTAGTGCCCCATGTGGGCAATGATATTTCGTGGAGTTGCTGTCCGTCGAGCGTGTAGGTATAGAGATGATTGCAGTTGTCTTGTGAGTATTGCAGAATCATGCGGTCGCCGACGAAGGATACATCCTCAAGCACACTTTCCTTTTCACCGACCAGCTCTTTCCAGTCACCGTACCCCGGGTGGTCAAGATCTGCAACCATTAGTCTGTATTTGGGGGCATTGGCATTGGTCAGAATATAGATTTTCCGACCGATGGTTTGTACAACGGAATATATGTATTGGGGTGCGGAACACATCTGTATGAATTGTGAGTTGTTTTTCCCCAGGTCGCGTACAAAAAGATTGTTGCCATTGTCCATTCCTGATTCGGTGAGGAACATGACGGTCTGTTCTTCGTTGGTCCCTACATTGTAGAACCGTAGTGGTTGTGTGGGGTTCTGGTAGAACAATTCGTCGGCTGATTGGGGCGTACCCATCTTGTGGTAGTATATTTTCTGGACCGAGTTCATGGAAGATGTTTCTTTTCCTTTTTCGGGGGCATCGTAGGCGCTATAGTAAAATCCGTCGCCAAGCCATGTCGCTCCCGTGAATTTTGCCCATTCGATATGGTCCTCCATAATGTTTCCCGTTGCGCAGTCTTTCACATATATTTCTTCCCAATCCGACCCGTTGCGGGATATGACATATGCCATGTATTTTCCGTCGTTTGAAAACGAGATGGATTTCAGGGCAACTGTTCCGTCGTCGCTCAGTTTGTTTGGGTCGAGCCAAACGCGTTGCTCTCCGTCGAGACGGTCCATCTGATACAGTACATACTGGTTTTGGAGGCCGTCATTACGGTAAACATACCATTTCCCTTTCTTCTCAAATGGAAGTCCGATTTTTTCGTAGTTGGCGATTTCCTTGAGTCTTTTCAGAATGCTGTTGCGCATGGGTATCTTGTCCAGGTATTTCCGGGTGACATCGTTCTCCTCTTCTACCCATTTTGTTGTCTGTGCACTTGTATCGTTTTCCAGCCAGCGATAGGGGTCTGCGACCTTTTCTCCGAAATACAGGTCTACTGTATCGTCTTTTGGTGTCTTCGGGTATTGTATTTGTGAAAAGACTGGCAATGAAGCAAATAGCGTCGCCATAATCGTATATACTTTTGTTTTGTTCATGTCGTGTTGTTATGGATTGCTGTTATAGGAGATGAAAACAAAAACGCAGTCACCAACTCATTGTTCTGATGTCGGTGACTGCCTTCTGTTTGTATTGGTGCAATATATGAATCCTTAAAGACTGGCCAATTCTACCACCTTGTCTACTGCGGCAGACAGCCCGTCAGTGTTTTTGCCTCCGGCAGTAGCGTAGTGCGGTTGGCCGCCGCCGCCACCTTGGATGAGTTTGGCAGCTTCTCTTACCATTTGGCCTGCATTGAGCTGATGGTCTTTTACAAGGTCTTCGCTCATCATCACGCTGAGCAGGGGCTTTTCGTGGCTTACGGTGCCGACGACGCAGAGACATTTTTCCGGTATTTCCTGACGTATTTTGAATACCAAGTCTTTTGCTGCGTTGGGCTCGAGAGGAAGAATTGCCGTGATTACTTTTACGCCATTTATTTCCCGGCTCTTTTCTATGAGACTATCTTTGGTGCGCTCTACGGCTTGCGCCTGAAAACGCTCTATGTCTTTTTTCATGGTCTCATGCTCCTCAATGTATTTCCCGATGACGCATTGAAGGTCTTTTGCGTTGTTGAAGAGTGAGCGGATGGCCTTCATCGCATCCTCAATGCTGTACATCAGTTCTTCGCATTCGCTTCCTGTCTTGGCCTCTATTCGGCGTATGCCTGCTGCAACACTGCTTTCGCTGATGATCTTGAACATACCAATGTGTCCGGTTGACTGTACGTGTATACCACCGCAGAATTCGCAACTTGGCCCGAAGCGTACTACTCGTACCTTGTCTCCGTATTTCTCACCGAAAAGCGCAATGGCACCAAGTTTCTTTGCTTCTTCAAATGGCGTATCGCGATGTTCGTCGAGCGGGAGGTTCTGACGTACCAATGCATTTACGATGCGTTCTACTTTGCGCAAGTCTTCTTCGCTTACTTTCTCAAAGTGGGAGAAGTCAAAGCGTAAGGTAGTGGGAGATACATACGATCCCTTTTGTTCTACGTGGTCGCCAAGTACTTGTTTGAGCGCATAGTCCAGCAAATGGGTGGCCGTGTGGTTGGCAGCACTGGCAGCACGTTTGTCTGTATCGACGCAGGCCATGAAATCAGCTCCTGTGTCTGTGGGCAATTGCTTGACAATGTGTATGGACTGTCCGTTCTCGCGCTTTGTGTCAACAACGGCTATTGTTTCGTTTTCGCTGACGAGGACACCCTGGTCGCCGACCTGTCCACCCATTTCACCATAGAAAGGAGTCGTATCAAGTACGAGTTCGTAGAACGTGTTTTTCTTTTGCGTCACTTTGCGGTAACGGAGAATATGGCATTCATATTCGGTATAGTCGTATCCTACAAATTTTTGCTCTCCGTCTTTCAGTATGACCCAATCGCTGTTTTCTACTGCGGCTGCGTTGCGTGCACGTTCTTTCTGCTTTTTCATTTCCTCGTCGAATTGTTTTTCATCGACGGTGAACCCGTTTTCGCGGCAGATAAGTTCTGTGAGATCGAGGGGGAAACCGTACGTGTCAAACAGACGGAAAGCCTGTACTCCGTCTATCAGTGTTTTCCCATTCTGCTTCATCTCCTGCATTGCATCGTTGAGCATATTGATGCCTTTTTCCAGTGTACGCAAGAAAGAATCTTCTTCTTCCTTCATCACGCGGGTGATAAGTTCACGCTGGGCTTTCAGTTCTGGATATGCTTCTCCCATCTCTTGTACGAGTACGGGGACAAGCTTATAAAGGAACGCCTCACGCTGGTTCAAGAAGGTGTAGGCGTAGCGGACGGCACGGCGCAGAATTCGGCGGATGACGTAACCGGCCTTGGCGTTGCTGGGCAATTGGCCGTCGGCAATGGAGAAAGCAACTGCGCGCAAGTGGTCGGCGCAGACGCGCATGGCAACATTAGTATCTTCTTTTTCTCCGTATTTCTTTCCAGTGATGTTTTCCTCTTCTTTTATTATCGGTTGGAAAATGTCGGTGTCGTAATTGGAGTGCTTGTCCTGCAAGGCGCGGACAAGGCGCTCAAATCCCATACCGGTATCAATGACATGCATAGGAAGTGGCTCAAGGGAACCGTCAGCCTTGCGGTTGAATTGCATGAATACGATGTTCCAGATTTCTATAACCTGCGGGTCGTCTTTGTTGACCAATTCATAGCCCGGCACTGCTGCTTTTTCTTCCGGTGTACGGGAATCGAGGTGTATCTCTGAACATGGACCGCATGGACCAGTGTCTCCCATCTCCCAGAAATTGTCGTGCTTGTTTCCGTTGATGATGTGGTCTGCAGGAACGTGTTTGGCCCAATACGAAGCCGCCTCGTCATCGCGTGTGAGGCCCTCCTCTTCAGATCCCTCGAATACTGTAACATAGAGATCGGCAGGGTTGAGATGGAGCACGTCTACCAAGTACTCCCATGCGTAGTCAATGGCTCCTTCCTTGAAATAATCACCGAAACTCCAGTTTCCCAGCATTTCGAACATCGTATGGTGGTAGGTGTCGTGTCCTACTTCTTCAAGGTCGTTGTGCTTGCCGCTGACACGCAGACATTTTTGGGAGTCTGTGCGGCGGCGGGGCTCGGGGTCACGAGTACCCAAGATGATATCTTTCCATTGATTCATGCCTGCATTGGTAAACATCAATGTAGGGTCGTCCTTGATAACCATCGGCGCTGAAGAAACGATGGTGTGTCCTTTCGACTCGAAGAATTTCTTGTAGGAGTCGCGGATTTCATTTGCAGTCATCATTATTGTAATAATATCTTTGTTGTCCTAATTCTTTCCAAAAATCCTTGCAAAGATACTCCGTTTTGCTTATTTTTGCAAATAAATTAATCATTGTTTAATAAAAAGCGGTGGAATATGACATTGAAGACGGACAAGAACCTTAAATTGTATTATTCCATAAAGGAAGTTGCCAAACAATTTGATATTCCTGAAAGCACTTTG
The DNA here is from genome assembly GCA_963621665.1 of Akkermansia muciniphila. Taxonomy (GTDB): domain Bacteria; phylum Bacteroidota; class Bacteroidia; order Bacteroidales; family Bacteroidaceae; genus Prevotella. The sequence goes on from CAVFEZ010000002.1 coordinate 61,955, forward strand.
CGTTTTTGGGAAACAGAATTTCCACATCTGAAACCCAAGACAGCCGGAGCAAATATCAGACAATATACGGAAAAAGACATAGAACAAATCAGGGTAATATACAATTTGGTGAAGGTACGTGGCTTTAAGATTGCAGCAGCGCGTAAGATATTGAATCACAACAGGGCGGGTGTGGACAAAAATTCTGAAGTGCTGACAACTCTGATGTCGTTGCGGGACGAACTTAAAGAAATAAAACGTCATCTGGATGGGCTGGTTTGAGCGATTATGGCATGTGAATTGTATATAAAGAATATGGTGTGTGGGCGATGTCTGAAATCGGTAGAGGCCATTTTGCGGTCGGCGGGATTGCATCCTCTATCTTTGAAATTGGGCTATGCAGTGACGGAGGAAAATCTTGATGCGGGGCAAAAACAACAACTGTGCCATGTTCTTGAATCTGCAGGGTTTGAATTGCTGAATGACAAAAAAGAGCAATTGGTGGAGCATATCAAAATCGAGGTGTTGGCTTATGTCAGAAGCAATTGCAAATATTCGGGAAAGAAACTGTCAGATGTTCTTGCCTCCCGCCTTCATACAGACTATAGTACACTGAGCAAAACGTTTTCATCTTCTGAAGGTGTGACGATAGAGTATTTTTATATCGCGCAACGCGTAGAAATGGCGAAAGAAATGCTTTCGTATGGAGAACTTTCATTGACCGAAATCGCTTGGAAACTCGGGTATTCAAGCGCTGCATACTTGAGTTCGCAGTTTAAGAAAATTACAGGGGAAACCCCGACTTCTTTCAAGGGATCAAATTGTGCAAGACACCCCCTTGACAAAATCTTATAATTGTTTTCCACCAAATTGTAACACAGCATTCTTTTGGCTTTACTACTTTTGCATGGTCAAAAGCAGTAAGGGTGACTGGCATCTGTCGTTCCAGGCAAGGCGTTTGCTCAAATCAGGAAAAATCAATGTGATTTGTACATAGGTCTTGTACTGATACTACAAAGCCTTTGTACTGATGCTACAAGGCCTTTGTACGAACGCTACAAGGCCCTTGTACTGACACTACAAAGCCTTTGTACTATTTGTGCAAAATCGGCGAAGGCTGGTAAAGGCCGTGTTGTAGCTTTTCCGGTCTGTCTTGCTGCCAGAAATGTCATATTCGAAAAAATAAAAAGTATAACGGAAAATTGTAAAATAATGATAAACAAAAAATTACTTCCTGTAGTAGGTATGATGTGTGCCAGTTGTTCTGCACATGTGGAACGCAGATTGTCTTCCATAAATGGAGTTCTCTCTGTCTCAGTATCATTACCGGGTAGAACAGCGATGGTGGAATATGACCCTTCGCTTGTCACGTTGGCTGAAATGCGAAAATCACTCATGGATGCAGGCTATGAATTGATAATAGACGATACGTCCCGGGTAGATATGATAGAGGAACAACGCTATCACACGCTGAAACGGAAGACCATATTGTCATGGTCCATCGCACTTTTTGTCATGGCCATTTCCATGCAGTGGATAGATTTGGGAGATGGAAAAATGGCCAATCAGACCATGCTCATTTTGGCAATGGTCAATTTTGTGTATTGCGGGCGTAACTTTTATGTCAGCGCTGTCCGGCAGTTGTTGCATGGGTCGGCAAATATGGATACGTTGGTGGCTATGAGTACATTTGTCTCTTTCGCATTTAGTGTGTTCAACACGTTTTGGGGCGTAGAATATTGGGGGAGGCGTGGACTGGATTGCCATACTTACTATGATGCTTCAGTGATGATCATCTCGTTTGTGTTGTTGGGACGTTTGCTTGAAGAAAAGGCAAAAAACAAGACATCGTCCGCCATACGCTCATTGATTGGCATGATTCCAAAAACTGCCCATCTGGTGGAAGACGGTCGTATTACGGATGTACCGATAGAAACCTTGGCCAAGGGAGACCTTGTAGAGGTGCGTGCCGGCGAAAAAATACCCGTAGACGGACAGGTGAAAGACAGTATCGCCTACGTAGACGAGGCTATGTTGACGGGTGAAGCGGCTGCCGTGGAAAAGAAACAAGGCATGGCAGTTTATGCAGGAACTGTGATAAAACGTGGTTCGATACGGCTTTCTGCCAGCCACGTGGGTAAAGACACAGTTCTCTCAGCGATGATACGCACTGTGCAGGAATCACAAGCCTCGAAGGCTCCTGTGCAACATATCGTAGATAGGGTGGCCTTGTTTTTTGTACCCTGTGTTGTGGGTATCTCGCTGGTAACATTTTTGGTTTGGTCTGCTTGTGGTGGGGCTCAGGCTTTGTCGCAAGCCATTCTTTCTGCTGTTTCCGTATTGGTGATAGCGTGTCCTTGTGCATTAGGCTTGGCGACTCCAACTGCATTGATGGTTGGAATCGGGGCTGCTGCCCAAAAAGGTATTCTTGTAAAGGATGCGACGGCCCTTGAAACATTGTGTCATATAGATGCTGTAGTAATGGATAAAACGGGGACCATAACAGTTCCTCGTGCCGATTTTGATTCCTATACTTCGTCCGGGGAAGATCCCGAGCAGCGCGAAAGTCTGAAGCCGCATGCCGAAACGGTTGTCAGTGCGCTGAAGAGAAGGGGCATAGATGTCTATATGATGAGTGGGGACAGTGAACGCTATGTGTCCTATTGGGCGAAGCGCGTAGGTATAAATCATTGGCAGAGCAGAGCACTTCCACAAGACAAGGAAAATTTGGTGAACGCCCTAAAAAATCGCGGAAAACATGTGGCTATGATTGGAGACGGAATCAATGACAGTCAGGCACTTGCGGTCGCTGATGCAAGTATTGCTATGGGGGAAGGAACCGATGTGGCAATGGATGTGGCACAAGTGACATTGATGAGAAGTGATCTTAGGTACATTGTAACGGCTATCAATTTATCGCGCAATACAATGCGGATGGTACGTCAAAATCTATGTTGGGCTTTCGTTTATAATGTTATTTGTATTCCTTTGGCGGCTGGGGTTCCCTTTGCTTTTGGATATTCCTTTAGTATCTCTCCGAAGCTGGCCAGTGGACTGATGGCCTTCTCAAGTGTAAGCGTTGTGCTCAATAGCCTTCGGCTGAGAAAGAAATGCGTGTAGGCGGGTGTGTTTGTGGATGTCTTGCCAGGGCAATCGGATAAAATACTGCTCTTTTGCCTTATTGTTTGTCGGATACATTAAAATCCACTAATTTTGCATAGATTATGGAATTGACATCGAATTTTCTTAGCAATGAACATGAGCAGGATACACCAATTGTCATTGCTGGTCCTTGCTCCGCTGAATCAGAAGGCCAAGTAATGGAAACTGCACGTCAGTTGGCGGCTATGGGCGTCCGCATTTTCAGAGCTGGCATTTGGAAACCGCGCACCAAACCTGGTTGTTTTGAAGGAAAAGGTGTGGAAGCCTTGCCGTGGCTGAAGAAAGTCAAAGCGGAAACAGACATGGCTGTTATTACGGAGGTTGCTACGCCAGAACATGTGGATCTTGCCTTACAGTATGGCGTTGATTATCTGTGGATTGGAGCCCGTACAACAACCAATCCTTTTGCCGTGCAAGCTCTTGCCGATTGCCTTCAAGGTGTGGATGTGCCCGTCTTGGTGAAAAATCCCGTCAATCCGGACCTCGATTTGTGGATAGGTGCATTGGAACGGCTGAATAGGGCGGGGATAACGAGACTGGCGGCTGTACATCGGGGCTTTTCCTATTACGGAAAAAAAATGTACCGCAATGTTCCGATGTGGCAGATACCTATCGAACTTCGCAGGCGCTTACCGGAATTGCCTGTATTCTGTGACCCCAGTCATATTGGCGGACGAAGAGAGTTGATAGAGCCGTTGTGTCAGCAGGCATTGGACTTGGGATGTGAAGGTCTGATGATAGAAAGCCATGTTTCGCCTGATCAGGCTTGGAGCGACGCTCAGCAACAAATTACTCCGGCATCTCTTTCTGAAATACTTGGACGACTTGTCATGCGCAGAAACAAAAGCGAATCTGCGGAAATCAAGGAGATGCGTTTACAGATAGATGATATAGACAATCAGATTCTGGAATTGCTGTCTAAAAGATTGCACGTGTGCAGGGAAATAGGCGAGTATAAGAAAAGTCACAATATGCCTGTGCTGCAACCGACAAGGTATGATGAGGTGTTGTACAAACGGGGACTGAATGCAAAAATCTGCGGTCTTGCGCCTGATTTTGTAAAACGCATTTTTGAGGAAATACATGAAGAGTCGGTAAAACTGCAGATGGGTATAGCGGAGAATCCGTAATCGTGTGTCCGCATTGGCTGAATTCTGCGATTTATAGATGTTTCGGTTGTCTGTTTTGATATTTCTTCGTAATTTTGTACTCGCGTTAAAGAATAGGGTAGGGCGTTTCTCTCGTGCTTGTCTATTCCGCATTATTCATTGGCATATACTTAAAAAATGAACGAACTCCGATATGTGCAAGTTGCGAAGCCGAATGCGGTTACTATTCCCGTTAGGCTTTGTAACGTGTTTATTGTCGGAAAGGAGATTGTGTGAACATTGCTCATCTAAATCCCATGGTTTCACAACACGTTTCAAGGCTCTTGTATATATGCCATAATAATTTGACAAATTAATATAGCATACATTCAATAAAAAATGAACGAATTTGAACTTATTGCCAAAACATTCATGGGATTGGAACCCATTTTGGCAAAAGAATTAACCGAGCTCGGTGCGAACAACGTGCAAATTGGCCGTCGTATGGTGTCTTTCTCTGGAGACAAAGAGATGATGTACCGCGCCAATTTCCAACTGCATACAGCCATACGAATACTGAAACCCATCAAGCATTTTAAGGCGGGGTCAGCAGAGGACGTATACAATGCGGTGAAAAACTTGCAATGGGAGAAAATCATTGCCGCAGGAAAAACATTTTCCGTCGACTCTGTTGTGTACTCAGAAGAATTCCGCAATTCGCGTTTCGTTACTTATAAGGTAAAGGATGCCATTGTCGACTACTTCCGCGAGAAAACGGGAGACCGTCCTAATATATCTGTCAGCAACCCGGATATTCGGCTCAATATTCATATTGCCGAAGACCGGGCAACGTTGTCGCTCGATTCGAGTGGCGAATCCCTTCACCGCCGCGGCTATCGCCAAGAGTCTGTCGAGGCACCTCTCAACGAGGTACTTGCCGCCGGTATGATATTGATGACCGGGTGGCACGGAGAGACTGATTTTATTGATCCAATGTGCGGTTCCGGTACATTGCCCATTGAGGCTGCTCTTATTGCCCACAATATGAGTCCGGGTATATTCCGTAAGGAATTCGCCTTCGAAAAGTGGGAAGATTATGATGCGGATTTGTTCGACAGTATCTATAACGACGATTCTCGTGAGAAGGAATTTGTTCACCATATTTACGGATACGATGTAGATATGAAAGCTGTCAATACAGCCCGTCTCAATGTACGTGCTGCAGGTCTGACAAAGGACATAACGATAGAAAATGCGGATTTTAAGGATTTCAAACAGCCGTCAGAGAAAAGTATCATTGTCACCAATCCTCCTTATGGAGAACGCATTTCCACGCCCAACCTTCTTGGTACGTACAAGATGATAGGCGAACGCCTGAAGCATGCGTTTGTCGGAAATGAGGCTTGGGTGTTGAGTTATCGTGAGGAATGTTTTGAACAGATAGGACTGAAACCTTCCATCAAAATTCCCGTGTTCAACGGTTCCCTGGAATGTGAATTCCGCAAATATTCCATTTTTGACGGCAAGATGAACACCTTCCGCTCAGAGGGAGGCATTGTCAAGTCTGAAGAAGAGAAACGCCAAATGGCAGAAAAGCACCGTTTCAAGAAGAACCGCGAGTTCAAAAAGCGTGTTTCCGAAGACGCAGAAAACGAGGAGGCCGATATCCGCACTTTCAAGTTCCACTCTATGGAGCGCCGGAGAACAGCTACCGATGAACGCGGTTTTGAGCAAGGACGGTCTGCAAAGAGAGGAACAGGTGAATATCGCCGGGACAAAGGAGGACGGTCTGCTGAAACTAAGGGCAAGCGTTTCGTAAACAAAGGCGACCGCCGCAAAGGAAAGGACAAATATGAAGAGGATTAATCTGCTTGTGGGAATATCGTTGTGCTTGTCACTGTTTTTCCCTATGACCATGAATGCCCAGTTGAAACAGTTTACGCTCGAAGACCTGAATTTCGGGGGAAACAATTATTCAAATATGCGACCGGCAAGTCGCACTGCAGTTTGGTGGGGCAACCGGCTCATTCGTACAGAAACTGATTGCTGCTCAGAAATTGACAAGTCTTCCGGCCAGGAAAAAGTGCTCTTTACTAAAAGTGATTTGGGGAACGCTTACAAGGACTGTTCCCTGAAGAGAGCCTATTTCCCCTATGCGTCCCAACCACAGGTCGTCCTTGTACATGGGGAAAAGTTTTCGGTCGTAGACTGGAAAAAACACAAGACTGTGCTGGAGTACGACATCGAAGGGGTAGTAGTACAGTCGTGGAGCAAGGAATCCAAGGTCTTGGCATATGTGAAGGACAATGATCTTTTTGTCGCTACTCCCGACGGTGAAGTTTCCCGTTTGACAAATGACGGCTCGCGTGAAATTGTGTATGGACAGGCCGTCCATCGTAACGAGTTCGGCATAAATGACGGATTGTTTTGGAGCCCGGCCGGGGGAAAAATAGCGTTCTATCGTATGGATCAGAGTATGGTGGCAGATTACCCTCAGGTCAACACTTTTGCTCGGGAGGCCACCTATGAGCCGGACAAGTATCCTATGGCTGGGCAGACTAGTCACAAAGTGACGGTAGGCGTATATGACGTGCAGAGTAAAAATACAATATACTTGAAGTGTGGTGATCCTACAGACCGATATTTTACAAATATATCGTGGAGCCCTGACGGTAGCCGTGTATATATGTTTGAACTCAACCGCGACCAAAATGACTGCCGACTGGTTGCTTACGATTCTTCGACTGGCGAAAAAATCGCGGAAATCTATCGGGAAACAGACGAAAAGTATGTTGAACCCTTACATCCCATTGTTTTCCTGCCTTGGGACAATACAAAGTTTCTTCTGCAAAGCCAGAAGGACGGTTTCAACCACATCTATTTATATAGCGTGGACGGGAAATGTATCAAGCAAATCACAAAGGGTGATTGGGTGGTAAAGGATATTCTGGGATTCGACATCAAGAGCAAAAACGTTGTTTTCGTATCCAACGAATGTTCGCCCCTTCAACAGAATGTCTATTCGGTAAACATCGCTACGGGCAAACGCACCTTGGCAGATCCGAATGGAAAGGGCTGGCACTATGCTTCATTGAGTGAAGACGGGCGGTATCTATGGGATACATATCAGACACCGACAGTTTCCAGATATTGTTCTGTCGTCAATATAGAAAAGGCAAAATCGGTAAAATATTTTGAGGCAGCAGATCCATGGGCTGGTTATGCCGTACCGACATATGAGTGTGGAACGATTAAGGCTGCGGACGGAACAACAGACTTGTATTACCGAATGGTAAAGCCAGCCGATTTTGATCCGAACAAAAAATATCCGACAGTGGTTTATGTCTACGGCGGACCTCATGCTCATCTTGTAGAAAACAGTTGGCATTATGGAAGTCGAGGATGGGAGACCTATATGGCGCAAAAGGGCTATATCCTGTTCGTATTGGATAGTCGCGGAAGCGAGAACCGTGGAAAGGAATTTGAGCAGGTCACATTTAGACATCTTGGTGTAGAAGAGATGAAAGACCAGATGAAAGGAGTGGATTTCTTGAAATCATTGCCATATGTCGATGCCGACCGTTTGGGTGTACACGGATGGAGTTTTGGCGGATTTATGACAACCTCACTTATGACAACCTATCCTGATGTATTCAAGGTAGGTGTGGCCGGAGGCCCCGTTATCGATTGGAAATGGTATGAGGTTATGTATGGCGAGCGATATATGGATACTCCCCAATCCAATCCGGACGGCTATGCAGAAACGAGTCTTATCGGTAAGGCAAAGAATTTGAAAGGGAAACTTCAGATTATCATTGGCATGAATGACCCGACAGTGGTACCCCAGCATGCATTACAGTTCTTGAATGCTTGTGCAGAGGCTGGTACGCAACCGGACTTCTTTGTGTATCCAGGACAGGGGCATAATATGATGGGACACAAGAGCGTTCATCTGCATGAGCGTATCACACAATATTTTGAGGATTACCTGAAGTAATTTTAAGTTTGGGCTATCGAATACATGGTTTGTCAATGTATCGATAGCCCAAATTCTATGTGGATTCTGATATCTCTTTTGCGGTGTCTTGTATGGACCGCTACAATAATATCGTCATTTGTTGGGTATTATTTCCTTGATCAATCCATGTCGGTAAGCGTATAGCAATTGTTGCAAATCGCCGATTTGCCGGGCAAGTTCCCGGCCTATATCCGTATTTGCCACAAGCATGCGACGGGATGACATCTCGACGATCTGCGTCGTGCTTTTAATGTCGGTGCACCTCTCGATGGCATCATTGGTGGATGTAAACGGCTCATGCTGTACGAGGACGAAGCCACGGCTGTGGTAGACGAGGGTATATCCGGCGATGCCGGTTTCTTTGTGATAGGCTTGCGAGAATCCACCGTCAATAACCATAAGTTTCCCGTTCGCCTTTATTGGGTTTTCACCGTTTCTTACATGCACGGGAACGTGTCCGTTGATGATATGGCGGTTTGGCCCAGTAACGCCAAAGGCGTCAAGTATATTGTCTACAATGACCTCGTTGTCGCGCAATTTGAAATAGTTGCCCTTTTCTTCTTGATGGGTATTTGTATCTTCTATAAAGTATCTTTCAAATGTTGCCATCTTGGATTTGTCAAACAGCGGACTGTTCGGGCCACACCAAAGATAAAGGAAATAGTCAATGGCATAGTCGCGTTCCTCGTCGGAAGAGTCGCTTTGAAATGCGGTACGGATGCTCATACCTATGTTGTGCAGCAATTGTCTTCCGCTAAACACTTGTCTTGGGGCTATTTCTACGTCTTTCAGGCTTCCGTCGTCGTTGAGGGGGATCGATGCGTGGAACAAAAGGTTGTCATTGAAAATGGAATACATGCATCCATGCTGAAGCAGGAGCCGTATGTGGGTATGTAGTTTCTCGCTGACTTGGAAAGAATGTCTGAGTTTGTCCATCAGTACGCTTTCTTCTGCAGTGAGCCGATTGGGATGCTTAGGGTCAATGGTGGGGAAGTGGTTGCTTTTCAACGGGTATTGTTTTCCTTCAATGCATATTGTCCCTGTCTTATAATCAATGGCGTTGAACAATTCTCTGTTTTGCATACCCCATTGAGGATGCCTGTCGTATATGGCTGCTTCTTCTTTAAACTGGATGACGGTGATGGCTTTGTGCATGAGTGCCGTGAGCCGTCGGGTTTTTTCATCGAGCAGTGCGGTTTCCTGACTGGTCTTGGGGATGAATTCGTCGCAGGGGTCATCCTTATAGATCTCCATGGCAAATGTAGCCAATGGAACCAGGTTGATGCCATAGCCCTCTTCGAGTGTCGTCAGGTTGGCGTATCTTAGCGACAATCGGATGACGTTTGCGATACATGCGCGGTTTCCTGCAAATGCGCCCATCCACAATATGTCATGGTTTCCCCACTGTATGTCCCAACTGTGGTATGATGACAATGTATCCATGATGATGTGTGCTCCAGGTCCACGGTCATATATGTCACCGAGAATGTGGAGCTGGTCTATGGAGAGGCGTTGTATCACATTGGAGATAGCGATGATGAAGTCATCAGCGCATCCTGTCGAAATGATTGTATCAATGATGACATTGATATATGCCGTTTTGTTGGCATCTTCGGTCCGCTCATGCAACAATTCCTGAATGATATAGCTGAAGTCTTTGGGCAACGATTTCCGCACTTTTGATCTGGTGTACTTGCTTGAAACAAGTCGGCATATTGCCACAAGTTGATGGATGGTGATATGATACCAGTCATCAAGATTCTCTTCAGAAGCCTTAATGAGTTCGAGTTTTTGCCCCGGGTAGTAAATCAGTGTGCACAGTTCTCTTTTGTCGGCCTCACGAAGGGTATTGCCAAACAATTCATTCACTTTCCGCTGGATGTTTCCGGAAGCATTTTTCAGTATATGCTGGAATGCTTCATGTTCACCGTGAATGTCTGCAAGGAAATGTTCGGTACCTTTAGGAAGATTCAGAATTGCCTGAAGATTTACAATCTCAGTGCTTGCTTCAGATATATTTGGAAAGGATTGTGACAGCAATTGTAGGTACTTGATGTCACAAAGCCTGGGTCTCTTTTGCATATTCATAATGTTTTGTCGTGTTTGGAGGTTATTGTATTGTTGCGCGCCTGCCGTTGCTTATAATATCAACTATTTGTGAAGTCTTGTCATCGTCCAATGCAGGAACAGGCATGAATCCTTCCGACAATGCGGCATGCTGCTGTGCTGCGCTCATCACTCTTTGCGCGAAGCGATAAATACCAAGTGTTTTAAGGTTCTCGCAGACTCTGTCCTCGTCGTACTGTTTTGTTGTCAGTGTCTGTACGAGTTCGACAATGGTTTGACTCCTAAGATCCTTACGGTGGACTTGGTATTGCGCGTATAGGAGAAGATGGCAAATCTTGACAATATTGCTGTCTTTCTCCTTTAGTTTGCCCACCTGTTTCTGTATGTCTTTGCGTATACCTAGGTCGAACTCATCAATGAGTTTTTGGTAGGTTTCGCATATTTTGTCTGCAAATTCCTTTTCTGTTATAGTCGATGTCACCAAAGGGTTTGCTATGATTTGTATGCGGGTTGCCCCATATTGTGAGCGCAATATGGATTTTTCTTTAGGCCCGGATGCACAGATGCCTGTAGCCATTGCAACAATTTTTCCGATCGGATTGAGGCAAAGTGTCTGTGAGTGGAGTAGGGACAACAAGCCATCGGTTGAGGTGAAGATGACGGGCACTTTCAGTTTGTACCATTCTCTTACTTTTTGCTCACTTTTCATTCCCCATGGTCCGAATATATGTACAATGTCGGGGGCGGTGTCTGCAATTTCCATCTCCGGGTTTTTGCTGGCGCCGTCCTCTATTTGCTTCATCATTGCAAGGTTGTAGCAATTGGAACTGTGGTTAGTTATGGCAATGAGCCTTATTCTCATAGTTTATGACTTGTAAACCCGCTTTTGTCTGCAAAGACATATCGCAATTTGCAGGAGGCGGCATGAAATATGAGTGCCGACTCATAAAAGAATGCCTTCCATGCCGGTATATCTTCCTGCTGCTGGCGTATCACCCGTTGGGCGAATAGTATTCGTAGACAAATGGTTATTAGCAGAGCTGATAGGGTCATCCCTAATAGAACCCAGTTGTTCACAAGTCCTGAATATACACCGAGTGCAATGATTGCGATATAGTTGATGTATATAGCCCAAAAATCAATGCCATGCCAAATTTTATATGGCATGCTTCGTTTCAATGCGCTTTGGATGTTGATTTGGCAAAGATGGGCGTCTATCCATGATTTCCGTGTAGGAGTATTCTGGCGTATAGTGGCTTTAGAAGACAGGACAATGTCTGTATTTCCCTTTTGGGCATACTTGTTGACAATGAAATCGTATTCTCCATTTACGTATTGTAAATTTCCGCGGTAGCCATCGTTCTCAATAAACATACTTTTTCGAAAAGCAATGTTCTTGCCTGCGGCGGCGAAAGCCGTGTGTGACTGGGCTTGACGAAGAAAGTATCCGGCATCGCGAAGTTGGAGGAAACGGTAATATCCTTTTGTTTTCTGGTTGTAGTTGCAGGTTCCGATGACAAGGTCTGTCTCTGGCTTGAAGTGCTGGGCCATCAGACTTATCCATGTTTCGGTTGCGGGAGCAGAGTCTGCATCGATGAGAAGTATCCAGTCGTATTGGGATGCTTTTACTCCAAGGGTTACAGCCAGTTTCTGCCGGCTCATGAACAAAGGATGCGAAGGTGTGAATGTAAAATGGAAGATATTGTTGGAAATGAATTTCTTCAGTACATTCTCCGTTTGCAAATCTCCTTGTTCGGCAACGACAACAACTTCGTATTTTCCCTCGTATTGTTGTGACAACAGGAGAGAAATGTTTTGTTCCAAATTTTCTGCTCCGTTGTGTGCAACTACAACGACTGAAACATTGGGGTCTCCGTTGTTCTGCCGATCATCGTCTTCCTGCTCTTCCTCTCTCTCTTTGGGGTACCAGAAAAAGGGATTGCACAAGGATGTCAGAATCGCAAGAACGATGATGGAAATCCCATATATCAAGGTGACGGTGTCAACAGTCATAATTCTTCTGCAATAAGTCCTTTCGGAAGCGATCTACAGTTGTACTGGCTTGCCATTATTTCTCCATATGCGCCTGCAGACCGTATTGCAAGCAAATCGCCCCGGCGGCATCTGTTCAAGTCAATGGCCTTTGCAAAAACATCACTTGACTCGCATATCGGCCCCACAACATCATAGGTCTCCTCAGGCGCACCACTTGTGATGTTTTCTATCTTGTGTGAGGCTTGGTATAATGCCGGACGTATGAGATCTGTCATTCCGGCATCAACTATGGCAAACTGCTTGTGTACGCCCTGCTTGACGTAAAGCACCTTGGTGATAAGATTTCCGCATTGGCCTACAATGGCGCGCCCAAGTTCAAAGTGCAGGGTTTGGCCTTCGCGCAACTTGAGATGTTTTGAATAGGTACGGAAATAGTCTTCAAAATTGGGGATAGGTTCCCGGTCCGGATGGTCGTAACTGATACCCAGTCCCCCACCGACATTTATGTTTTCTACCCGTATGTTGTGAACATCAAGCTGGTTCTGAATATCGTTGATACGATTGCATAGGGCTTCAAAGTCACCCATGTCAAGTATTTGGGATCCGATATGGAAGTGCAGTCCGATAACCTGCACATTGTTCATCGTTGCGGCTTTCTCGAAGATGCTTTCCATCTCTTCCATGGCAATACCAAATTTGTTTTCTGCCAGACCGGTTGTGATGTTTGCGTGTGTGTGTGCACCGACATTCGGGTTGATGCGGAATGCGACTCGGGCCTTTTTGTTTTTCTTTTCAGCCCACTCGTTGATGATTTCCAATTCCGCTTCACTTTCTACATTGAAGCAGAAAATATTCTTGTCAAGTCCCAGGCAAATCTCCCAGTCGCTCTTTCCAACCCCTGCATACACAATTTTCGACGGTGGAAATCCTGCCTGGATGGCAGCCTCAATTTCACCGCCGCTTACACAATCGGCTCCAAGTCCGGCCTGGCTGATGATGTTTAGGATTTTCGGGTTGGCATTGGCTTTGATTGCATAGTGCACGCAATAGTTGTCTTTCGCTCCGATGGCAGCCTTAAGTGCTGTGATGGTATCGCGCAACAATTGTGTATCGTAATAGTAGAAAGGGGTGTTTGTTTCTTCAAACTTTTTTATGGGGAACATAATGAAGTAAATTCGGTTGATAGGTCATCCTGTCTTCATCTGCATATCACGGATGAAGACAGGATGAGGATGGGTTTGCGTTAATTTCCTTTATCGAACAAAGTATGGCTCAAGTTCTGCAGTGCTTGCTTTTTGTCCGATTCCTTGATTAGGAACGAGATGTTGTAATTGGAACCTCCGTAGGAAATCATGCGTACCGGAATGTTCTTCATCGCATCAAGGACAATTGTTTCAAATCCTAAATTGCTCCAGTCCAGATCTCCAACGACGCATACGATGCACATGTCAGAATCGACGGTTACGGTACCGTACTTTTTCAGTTCGTCAACGATGTCGTTCAGATGGGTGCAGTTGTCGATACTCATAGACACACCTACCTCACTTGTGGTAATCATGTCAATCGGTGTCTGGTAACTTTCGAATATCTCGAATATTTTGCGAAGGAATCCTGTCGCAAAAAGCATTCTGCTTGACTTGATCTTGATAGCAGTGATGTTGTCTTTCGCTGCAACTGCCTTGATCTTACCGCGAATAAGGACATTGTCAATGATGGTGCCTTCTGCTTCTGGGTCAAGGGTGTTTTTCAGACGAACCGGTATGCCGGCATATTTGGCAGGTTGTACGCAGGTGGGATGGAGAATCTTTGCTCCGAAATATGCCAACTCTGCGGCTTCTTCGAAATTGAGCTGGTGAATGGCATCGGTCTTGTCTACAATGCGTGGGTCATTATTGTGCATGCCGTCAATATCCGTCCAAATCTGTATTTCGTCTACTTGCAAGGCAGCTCCGATCAGTGATGCAGTAAAGTCGCTTCCTCCACGCTTGAGGTTGTCCACTTCTCCGTATGCATTGCGGCAGATGAATCCTTGGGTGATATAAACCTGATGTCCTTCGTTCTCCTGCATGATAGCATTGAGTTTGTTTTTGATATGAAGGGAGTCGGGTTCACCATTTTTGTCGGTACGCATAAAATCAAAGGCTGACAGAAGAACAACGTCCACCCCTTTTTCGAGCAGATAATTCGTAACCATGTTGGTACTCATGATTTCGCCCTGCGCTACGATATTTTTCTCTTCAAAACTTGTGAACAGGTCTTTCGTGAAGCTGCGTAGGTAGTCGAAAACGCCATGCAGGAACTCTCTTGTCTTTTTGCGGAAGTTTTCAGTTTCGTAGAGATCCTCGACATGGTTCATGTATTTGTTTTCGAGGGTATTGATTACTTCGTTGGCACCGTCAGGATTTTTTTTGTAAAGATAATTTGAGATTTCGATGAGTGAATTTGTGGTTCCGGACATTGCGGACAATACGACAAATACTTGTCCTTCCATGTTGGTGGCCATTGATGCAACGGACTTCATGCGTGCGGGAGTTCCAACGGATGTCCCTCCGAATTTCATTACTTTCATGATGCTATCTTTCTCTGAATCGTATTTGTATGGTAGTAAAGCGCGAGACGATAAATCGGTCCCGCCTGTTTCTATTTGCTATATTCGTCTGTAGCGTTTGAGAATTTTCCGTTCTCACACTTGTACACTATCCCATGGTATTTGTCTATCAGGGGAATGTTGTGTGTGGACATAATGACTGTAGTCTCTCCGGTGGAAGCAACATCGTGCAACAGACCTACTATTTTGTCTGCAGTATCGGGATCGAGGTTCCCCGTCGGCTCGTCAGCTATAATAATTTTCGGATTGTTGAGCAGTGCCCTTGCGATAGCGATACGTTGCTGCTCTCCTCCGGACAACTCATGGGGCTGTTTGTCTATCTTTTCTGTCATGCCGACCTCTTCAAGAACTTGGGTGATGCGTTCCGTGATATCTTTGGTGGATTTCCATCCGGTGGAGCGTAAAACGAATTCGAGATTTTTGCGTACGGTGCGGTCGTGTAGAAGCTGGAAGTCTTGGAATATTATTCCCATCTCACGGCGTAAGGCAGGAATCTCGCGTCGCTTGATGGTTTGCAGATTCCGGCCCAAAACTTCCGCTTTTTCGGCATCCTCCTTTTGTATGTCAAGTTCGCAATATAGGGTTTTTAGCAGGGAACTTTTGCCTGATCCTACTTTTCCTACAATATATATAAATTGGGACTCGCTGACCTGCAGGTCAACATCGTTCAGTACAATGTCGTTGCCTTGGTATATGTTTGTCTTTTGGTAATCTATAATCATTTTCTCAAGTGTATTTATACGATTCACGAATATGTACCAGTCGTGAACTTTATCGGGATGAAAACCGATGGATTTCACAAATTCCATCGCTACCAGTGGGGTATATTTGCAAAGTTACACATTTCTTTCAAAAGAGACAGTAGGCATGGGTATTTTTGCGTATATAATTATGTGAAAAGTAGTAGAACGTTTGTTTGGATGAGGAATGTTCTATTATTTTTGAAAATTCGAACGATGTTTCTTCGACTTTTGTTGCAGTGTTGCTATAATTTTATAACTTTGCGCTTGTTAGTGTCGTAATTCCTCTAGGTTGGCGCTATTTCTTTTTGAAAATATCTACACCAATGAAAAATTACATTGTCAATCGTGTAATAATGCTTTTTGTGATCGTCGTGTTGCCAATCTTGGTCATGGCCCAAACAACTGTCTGGTCAGAAGACTGGAGCACTGCAAAAAATGGAGTTTATCCTGAAACGGTCAACAAGATGTATTATGCCGGCAAATACACATCTTGCGTGAAAGCGAACGGTGCTACATATGCTGGTGCGAAACTTCCAGAACTTATGCTTGTTCAGGGAGATTATTTTTCTGTGACATTGACAGATTTGAAAGGATGTTATGGAGATTTGGAATTGACCTACAAGTCGAACCGGAGTACAGAGGATTCTCCAAGAATGGAAGTGACGGCCAACGGTACCGCCATTGATATCGTTTCTGAGGGGAAAAGCCACAAAGGTACTGTGCATGTTGACGAGGGGACAGAAAAGCTTGTGCTCGTATTCACTGCATACGGTGGTAATGCGAGAATTGATGATTTGTCGCTTGTTTACAACGGAATGTCGAAACAAGTTTCAACTTTGTCTTTCGGGGAAAGGATAGATAATCATACGTTTATAGTTTATAAGGGACAAGAGGATAGTTTCTCGTCTCAAAAGGCTACTTTGTCAAATTCTGACATTGATGGAACTATCAGTTATCGGACAAGTGATGACAATGTTGTGGCAGTAAATGCGCAAGGCGGAGTATCTTTCGTCGGTTTAGGCGAAGCCATGGTTACTGCTTTCTATCCAGGTACGGATGAGGTGACCGCTTCGCGTGCTTCATATACTATAAAATACACTGAACCTCAAACACTTACGCAAATCGTTTTTTCTTCTTCTGCGAATTCATTCGCAAATGCACCTGATAAGAAAGACTCGAAGATAACAAATGTCGGTTTTACTAGTAAAGATGGTAAGTCTTATAAATTTCAATTGAAGAATGCGAGGCGGACAAAGAAGAAGAATGGATGTCTTGATTGTGCTTCAAGAAAAAGCGGTTATGTGTATTCTCCGTTATTTGGATTACAAAATGGTTATGATGTTACGGTTACTTATTGGCAGTCCAATCCAGGGGCAACATCACCTGATACAGTGTTGTATTTGTCTTCAGAAAGTTCAGGAATGGTAGCGGGCGGACCTTTGGGAATTGTTGATGAAACCAATGGAACAGGTGTCTCTGCGACATTAAGTGTCTCTGTGGATGAATCATTTAAAATCTTACCTGGAAATGCTGCCACCATCAGTAACATAACTATTACCCCACACGCTATTGGAAAAGTTGAAACGATGTTGTCTTTCCCAAATGATGTATATAGTGTGACGGTTTCTAATATTGGAACATTTGATGCCCCCCAAGCAAAACTTACCACAAAGGATGGAGATTGCGTTGATACAGAAGTAGAAATCGTTTACTCCATTGCGGACAATAGCCTCGTTGCAATCGATTCAAGTACGGGAAAACTAACGCTGGTTGGGGATATTAAGGAAGGTGATGAGGTGAAAATATCGGCAAATTACCCAGGTGATGATGTATATGAAGCAAGTGCATCGTCGTATACGCTGAAAGTTGTATCTGACGATAAAATTCTAATAACATTTGATGAGGTAACGGATATTTCTGATCAAATAGCGCAATACAATGGGGAACAGGTGAATGTGCTACTGAAGCGTAGTATATCAAAAGATTATCTTAATACTATTTGTCTGCCATTCGCTATGGATGAAGATCTTATCGCTGAAACTTTCGGAAGTGGTAGTACCGTTTCTTGCTATGAGGGAATGAGCGATGGTAAACTCATATTTTATTCAGTCAAGATGATGGAGGCGGGTGTTCCGTATATCGTGAAAGCAACGGAAACGAAGGATGAAATGACACTAAAGAATGTTCTTATCGAAACCGAAACTCCTGTGGTTGTCAAAAAGACCAAGGGTGACAAGAGCTACTCGT
>CAVFEZ010000002.1:79871-101956 GCA_963621665.1 Akkermansia muciniphila
CATTTGATCCGTACACTTTTGCTGTAGATGACGGCTCACTCTTGTTCTTGGCTACTGACGGCCAGCTGAAGATTCCAACGGCAAATGGGCGGATGAAAGGAATGAGGGCTTATTTCGGCGTTGATCAAACTGATGAGGTGGAGCCCAATTCTGTCAACCTTCTGATAGACGGATTGTCTACTGCAATAAATACTCCGGAGGTTGCAGGCGATTCGCCTGTAGTTAATGGATATATATATAATCTCAAAGGGGAACGTTTGAATGTCAGTGACGGCCAGAATCTTCCCAAAGGAGTCTATATCAAAGGGAATAAAAAAATCTTAATCAAATAATTTTACTAAATGAAAAAGTATATCTGTCCACAGATACTGGTAGTGGGGTTGCAAAATGAATTCTTGTTGGCGGGATCGGTTGACGACGTGACGGAAGTTGAAACGGACAATATCAATAAAGAGCCTGTAGATCCGTGGGATAGTGCAGCTTCGAAAGAAAATCCCATGTGGGATAATGGCAGTTGGCTGGCTCAGTAATGCGTAAAAACGAGTAGAAGATAAGAAAATGTATAAAAACATTTTGCCAATAATCTAAAAAAGAGTAACTTTGCACCCGCTTATCATAAAAGTTGAATGAAGAACGACAAAATGAAGAACCAGTACCGCGTGAATGAGCAAATTCGCGTTCGGGAAGTACGTATTGCCAGCGAGGACGGGTCGTCCATAATGCCTACAAGACAAGCCTTGGAATTGGCCCGCACCAAAGGAGTGGATCTCGTTGAGATTTCTCCTAATGCGCAACCTCCAGTTTGCCGTCTTATTGACTACAGCAAATTCCTTTATCAGCAGAAGAAGCACGCAAAGGAAATGAAGGCGAAGCAAGCCAAGGTAGAAGTAAAAGAAATTAGATTCGGACCGCAGACCGACGAGCATGACTATAATTTCAAATTGAAACATGCTATGGAGTTCCTCAACGAGGGAAATAAGGTTCGTGCCTATGTTTTCTTCCGCGGCCGTTCAATTCTCTTCAAAGAGCAAGGTGAAGTCCTGCTCCTGCGCTTCGCTAATGACTTGGAGGAATATGCAAAGGTAGAACAACTTCCGAAACTTGATGGAAAGAAGATGTTTCTCTATCTTAGTCCTAAAAAAGCAGGCGTCGTAAAGAAGAGCCAGCAGAAGATGGACCGTGAAAAAAGAGAGGCAGAAGCTGTCAATACGAAGAAAGGTGCAGAGGCTACAACAGTAAATGTAGATGCTGAGACACCTGCAAGCGGAGGTTTGTTGGCCAATGCAAAAATCAGCAAAGAAGCTTTGGAAAAGTTGAAGGGTAAAAACTCTTAAGCATTCAAGAGAACTTAGTGCGTAACGCCTGGTATATGCGTTGCCACTCAAAATAACAACAAACTAAAAATAAAAAAAATGCCAAAAATGAAGACAAACTCCGGTGCAAAGAAGAGATTCCGTTTCACCGGTACTGGTAAGATCAAAAGACACCATGCTTACCACAGTCACATCCTGACTAAGAAAACCAAGAAGCAGAAGAGAAATCTGGTTCACCAGACTATCGTTGACTCAAGCAACCTGAAGCAGGTACGCGATTTGCTCTGTCTCCGTTAATTTTATTAGTCAAACAATCAAAAGGAAAAAGAAACTATGCCAAGATCAGTAAATCACGTCGCTTCCAAAGCCAAGAGAACGCGTATTCTGAAACTTACCAAAGGTTACTATGGTGCAAGAAAGAACGTTTGGACTGTAGCCAAGAATACATGGGAGAAGGGTCTCACATACGCATACCGCGATCGTCGTAACAAAAAACGCAATTTCCGCTCATTGTGGATTCAGCGTATCAATGCCGCTGCACGTCTTGAGAACATGAGCTATTCAACATTGATGGGTGCTCTCCACAAGGCTGGTATTGAAATCAATCGTAAGGTGCTTGCAGACCTTGCTGTCAACAATCCTGAAGCATTCAAGGCAATTGTAGACAAGGTTAAGTAAATAAATTCAATCCATAACTAAAAGAGGGTGTGACGCTTATGTCACACCCTCTTTTAGCATGTACCAGACACAAGAATCAGTACTGATTTCCTGTGTCTGGTTTTGATGTCAAAAAGCTTTCAGTCCTCGTATTGAGTTGTATCTTCTATTCCTGCCTCTTTCAGTGCCTCTTTGCGCTCTACGCACGTTCCGCATTTTCCGCAGTGATGTTCCAAACCCTTGTAGCAACTCCATGTCTCAGAGTAGTCAATTCCTAGTCGTTTCCCGATTTTTGCAATCTCGCTTTTTGTGATATTGGTATACGGGGCGCAGACATGTACATGTATGTAGGTGCCTGCACATGAAGCCGTTTCTATAGCGTTGATGAATTCGGGCCGACAATCGGGATATATCGTATGGTCACCTCCATGATTGGCTATGAAAACTTTTTTGAGGCCGTTGCTTTCGGCTATTCCTATAGCTATAGACAACATGATGCCGTTTCTGAATGGGACGACAGTTGATTGCATGTTTTCGTCCGCATAGTGACCTTCGTGTATGGTTTCCGCACCCTCCAGCAAGCTACTTCTGAAGTATTTGTGCATAAAGTCAAGCGGAATTGTAATGTGCTTGATTCCCAAACGTTCGCAATGCATCTTTGCAAACGGTATTTCTTTTGCATTGTGGTTGCTTCCGTAGTCGAATGATATTCCAAGGGCAATCTCTTCTTTTTTGTCGTAGAGTAGGGTGATGCTATCCATACCTCCGCTTACGATAATTGCAGCGTCTTTTTTCTTGATAATTTCCATAGAGAATCGTATTGTTTTCTTCTTGCTTTAACCGAATAGTGCCCTCAGGGCTTCTTCGACTTTTCTTACAGGATGGAGTTCTATTTGGTATCTGTTTCTGTCGATGCCCTGAAGGTTGTGCTTGGGTATAATCATGTGCGTGAAACCTAATTTTTCTGCTTCTGCAATCCGTTGCTCAATCCGGTTTATTGGGCGTACCTCACCGCTAAGACCGACCTCTCCAGCCATGCACCATCCATTTTCTATTGCAGTGTCGACATTGCTGGAAAGTACTGCAGCAATGACGCTAAGATCCATAGCGAGATCCGTGATACGTAGGCCTCCTGCGATATTTACAAATACGTCTTTTTGTAGAAGTTTGAATCCGACGCGTTTTTCTAGGACGGCCAGTAGCATATTGAGTCTTCGCTGGTCAAAAGCGGTTGCCGAGCGTTGAGGTGTGCCATACGCTGCCGATGAAACCAGAGCTTGAGTCTCTACCAAGAACGGACGCACGCCTTCAATCGCTGAGCTGATGGCGATGCCGGACAACCCTTCATGCTCTTGAGTTAAAAGTAATTCTGAGGGATTGCTGACTTGTCTGAGTCCGGTCTGTAGCATTTCATATATGCCTAACTCAGATGTACTGCCGAATCTGTTTTTAATGGATCGTAGAATTCTATACATATAGTGTTGGTCGCCTTCAAACTGTATGACCGTATCCACAATATGCTCTAGAATTTTTGGCCCTGCCAATGTGCCTTCTTTATTGATGTGGCCTATCAGAATAACAGGAGTGCCTGTGGTCTTGGCAAATCTCAGGAGCATAGCCGCGCATTCCCTAACTTGTGTTATGCTTCCAGGACTACTTTCTATATCGTCGGATGAAATGGTTTGAATGGAATCAATAATGACGATTTCCGGTTGGGCTTCTCTGATATGTTCAAATATTTGGTTCAGCGAAGTTTCGCACAAGATGGTTATGTTGTCTTGTTCCTGTAGCATGTGGCCTTTACACAACCTTTCAGCCCTCATCTTCAATTGGTGGGTACTTTCCTCGCCGCTCACATACAGTATCTTGTGTGAAGGTATGTTGAGAACAGTTTGGAGAGTCAGGGTGCTTTTTCCTATGCCGGGTTCTCCGCCCAACAACACCAAGCTTCCGGCTACAAGACCACCGCCGAGAACTCTGTTCAGCTCAGTGTCACCAGTGTCTATACGTGGGTCATCTTGTGTAGGAATATCCTTTAGTTTGACGGGCTTGTTCCTTTCCTCCAGCATTGCAGGATGGTTGTTGCGTGAGAAAGGATTGTGTGATATTGTGCTAGTTCCGACTCTAATTTCCTTGAATGTGTTCCATTGGCCGCAATTAGGGCATTTCCCTATCCATTTTGCTGACTCCTGTCCACAATTGCCACAGACATATGCAGTTTTTTCTTTTGCCATTCTGATATGGAATTTCCATTATTTGGGCACTGTCCGTACCTCATACTTTTATTTATCGGAAACGTTGCTATAACTATTCAAGTAATGTGTTTGACCGAACGCGCGATAATGTTTCAGGGGTCATCTGCAAGTAACTTGCAATATATACCAAAGGCGCTCTCAATATGACTTGAGGCATAAGTTTACACATGCGCTTGTATCTGTCCTGTGCAGTTTCAAATCGGACCAAGTCTGCATGTATTTGGGAGAGAATAAGGCTTTCTTCCAAAATTTTTCTGTAAAGCAGCTGTATATTCACGTTGTGAAGCGCCACCCTTTCCAATTCTACCTTAGGCAACGAGTAAATGGTGGTGGCTTCAAGGGCCTCCACCTCAATATGGCTCGGCTCTTCTTTGAAGAGACTTTCTATGCACATGAAAACTGTATGGTCTTCCCCAAGATGTTCCGTGACTTCCTTGCCATGCTTGTGGTAATATTGTCTGACAAGACCGCGGTCGATATAGTTGATGTCACGGCATATCTCACCTTCTCTTAAGATAATCTCGCCCTTTGCGAATTTTCTTGGCACTATAATACTTTCCAGGATGTCAAGTTCATCATGGGTCATCGTGCTGTACTGCCTTGCCAATTCTCTGGCAATGTCACGCGTTGTGTTGATATTATCCTTCATGGGGTAGAGAAAATTATCTTTGGGTTAGTCCAATTTCAAGACTGCGAGGAATGCCTTTTGTGGAACTTCAACGTTACCGATTTGCTTCATCCTCTTCTTTCCTTTTTTCTGTTTTTCCAACAGTTTTCTCTTTCGGCTTACGTCACCGCCGTAGCATTTGGCAGTCACGTCTTTTCTCACGCATTTTATGGTTTCCCGTGCAACTATCTTAGAGCCGATAGCTGCTTGGATGGCGATGTCAAACTGTTGGCGTGGTATGAGGTCTTTCAGTTTTTCGCACATTCTACGACCAAGTACGACAGCATTGTCCTGGTGGGTCAAGGCCGACAATGCATCTACCGGTTCTCCATTGAGCAGGATGTCCAGTTTTGCGAGTTTGGATGGCCGGAACCCGTCGATGTGGTAGTCAAAGGATGCATATCCTTTGCTGATGGATTTCAATTTGTCATAGAAGTCAATCACGATTTCTCCCAATGGCAACATGAAGTGCAGTTCGACCCGGTTGCCGCTGATATATTCCTGATTGATAAGTTCTCCGCGTTTGTCCAGACACAATGTCATGATAGGCCCTATGAAATTGGTCGTTGTTATGATGCTTGACCTGATGTATGGTTCTTCTATGTGATCTATCAGAGTCAGGTCGGGCAGCCCGGATGGATTGTGCACTTCCGTAACGTTGCCATGTTTGTCGTAGACCATGTAGGATACGTTGGGCACAGTGGTTATGACGTCCATGTTGAATTCGCGGTCAAGTCGTTCCTGTACGATTTCCATGTGTAGAAGACCTAAGAAACCACAACGGAATCCGAATCCGAGGGCAACGGAGGACTCAGGGGTGAAGGTCAATGAGGCATCGTTGAGTTGGAGCTTTTCCAAAGATGATCTTAGGTTCTCGTAGTCGCTTGGGTCAATCGGATATACGCCGGCAAAGACCATGGGCTTGACTTCTTGAAATCCTTCAATGGCTTTTTCGCATGGGTTATTTACATGCGTGATGGTGTCACCCACCTTTACTTCCTTTGCATCTTTTATGCCGCTGATAATGTAGCCTACCTCTCCAGTTTCCAGTGTGTCACGGGGAATCATATCCATTTTGAGGACACCGACCTCATCGGCTACATATTCCATTCCTGTATTGAAGAATTTTACTTTGTCACCTTTCTTGATGATGCCGTTTTCTATCTTGAAATATGCGATAATACCTCTGAAGGAATTGAATACTGAGTCGAAAATCAAGGCCTGTAGAGGCATGCTTTTGTCTCCTGTGGGATGGGGAATGCGGGTCACTACCGCTTTCAGTATCTCGTCAACACCCTCGCCGGTTTTTCCCGAAGCGCGAATGATGTCAGCGCGGTCGCATCCAATAAGGTCGATGATTTCATCTTCTACCTCATCGGGCATTGCACTTGGCATGTCTATTTTGTTGATTACTGGGATAATCTCCAAGTTGTGGTCAATGGCCATATACAAATTGGAGATGGTTTGCGCCTGAACACCTTGTGTGGCGTCAACTATCAATAATGCCCCTTCGCAGGCCGCAATGCTTCGTGATACTTCATACGAGAAATCGACGTGTCCCGGAGTGTCTATCAGATTGAGAATATATTTTGTGTCTTCATACACATATTCCATCTGTATGGCGTGACTTTTGATCGTGATGCCGCGTTCACGCTCAAGATCCATATCGTCCAGCATTTGGCCTTCGGTTATTTTTATGGTTTTGGTGTGTTCCAGCAGGCGGTCTGCCAATGTTGATTTTCCGTGGTCGATATGTGCGATGATGCAGAAATTTCTTATTCTTTCCATTCTTTCTCTACTGTCTGTTTGATTGTTTGGGTACAACTGTGAACGAGTGTAATGCTCGCTATCTTTGATGGCAGTCGTGGAGTTTTGGAAGATGCAATTGACGGTTGCAACTCCGTCTATGTTTCTGCAAAGATACTGTAAATTATCCATATTTTCGAAAAAATAAAAAAATAGTTGTACCTTCGTAGTGCAAAAAAGTAATGTTGCACAGATGAAAGTATCCATACTCGTTGCGGTCTACAATGCAGAAAAAGTACTGCCGCGTTGTCTTGATTCCTTGGTGCGCCAGAGCCATCGTGATATCGAAGTTTTGATGGTCGACGACGGTTCGGCAGACCAAAGTTGGCGTGTAATGAATGGTTATGCAGCGCGCGATGCCCGTTTCCATGCAATCTCTTGCTCCCGGAATTGCGGGCCAGCCCATGCACGCAATGTCGCGTTACAGCAAGCTACAGGAAATGTAGTAACCTTTGTTGACAGTGACGACTGGGTGGCCGACGATGCGGTAGAGCATATTGTAGACGTGTTTGAGCATTATCCCAAGACAGATGTTGTCTTGTTCCGTCTTTTGTATTGCTGGACCGATGGAACACAGACTCCGTACAAAATGCCTGAATTTACCGTAAAAGACGGGCATCAGGCCTTTGTTGACAGTCTTTCCTGGTATATTCATGGCATTTATGCAGTGCGTGCAGAAATACACAAACATTTTCCTTATGACGAAACATGCCGTTGGTTCAGTGATGACAATACGACACGGCTTCATTACTTGTCGGCCCGAGAAGTCAGAACAAGTGATGCGCAGTACTTTTATTGGCAGAACGAACATTCGATTAGTCATGAGATAAGTATTCGGCGCATGGATTATCTGCGGGCAAACGAGAGTATGAAACAGCAAATTATGCAACTTGAATTTGACGGAAAAGAGCAGGCTTTGGATATCTATGAGAAAGTACGGTGGCTGGTACTGGTAGATACCTATATGTTCTACTTTGTAAATCGCAAACATTTCTCTCCGACGGAAAAATCTTATTGCCTGAAAGAAATCCGTCGTGTTTGGGGTAATATTGAAAACAATAGACTGCCCGTAAAACTGAAGTATAAGTTTGGGTACATCCCGTTTTCTGCGTGGTGGATGTTGTTCCGATGGCAGGAAGAACTTTATTTCAGTATAAAACGATTGCTTGGGAGATTGTGATGTTATTCCGTATGATTGATGTGGTGCGATAACGTTATTTGTATATTATACCATACTATCCTTAGAGAAATACGATGAAAATAGAGAAGAAGGCGATGACACAAAGATTGTGCTATGTGAGTCGTAACTATTACGATATGACAAGTGCCGGAAATAAGGCGAAAACCGATTATGAGGAAATCCTTTCCCGTCACGGGGCCCGAAGTATCGGACTGCCGAGAAAAGTGTCTTCAAGCAAGGTAGGGGCTTTTTTTTACAATCTTGCCAGTGTCGCTATTTCTGGAATTCGAATGAAGCGTGGCGATGTGATCGTAATACAATATCCACTGAAGAAATACTTTTCTCTTCTCTGCAGGATAGCTCATGCAAGACGCACTCGCGTACTTGTACTGATTCATGACTTGGGGGCATTCCGGCGCAAGAAACTTACTGTTGTACACGAACTTCAGCGGTTGGCGCATGCCGATTATGTTATTGCAACGAATGAAGTGATGGCAGAATGGCTGCGCCAACAAGGTTTGAAGATACCAGTCGGGAGTTTGGGATTACATGACTATCTTTCGTCTTCATGTGCAGTCCCCCATATTTTTGAACGGCAAAGAAGGGATTGGAATGTTGTGTATGCCGGATCGCTCAATTTGAGAAAAAATGCGTTCATCTATCACTTGCCGGACATAGGTCAGCATGTGCTATTCCATTTGTACGGGAATTCTACGGATTTCAGTTCTATATCGGACTGTAGTCAGATTGTATGGCATGGCTATATGCCGTCTGAAGATTTTATAGCAGGGGTAAAGGGCGATTTTGGTTTAGTCTGGGACGGAAATTCGCTGGATTGTTGTGATGGAGATTTCGGCGCATATCTTCGATACAATACGCCTCATAAGGCTTCGTTCTATTTGAAAGCCGGACTTCCGCTTATCGTATGGAGCCAGTCGGCTATAGCACCGATTGTCCGCCAGTTACAGATAGGTGTTGTGGTCGATTCCCTAAAGGAACTTGGAACGGTTCTTGATCAAATCACTCCACTCGTATATGCGGAAATTCAGAAAAATGTTTGCGACGTTTCTTGTAGAATCGGGAATGGGGAGTTTCTGGTGAAGGCGGTTCGGAAGGCTTTGTCGGAAATGAGTTAAGGGTGGTTCTTCAGCATGTATGTGTGAAGGTGTACTTAATGATGTTGCATATATGCTTGATTCTCAATTCCAGTTTTCTGCCGAACTTTCGCTTTCGCCAACTACCGTATATTCTGTGAATACCAATGGTTTCCTTGTCTATACTATAGTGATTGTTTGGGGCGAGAAAGTGCGTGGGGTAGATGATGATACCATCAAGTTCCTGTAGGGAATCCTCCATCTTATAACCATAACTTTCTGCGATATGTTGCATGACGTAAGGTGATATGGTCTCGTTTAGTGTTCCGTCAGCGTTTGTGAAGTGATGACTTGCATAGTACCCGTATACGTCTCGACAAAAGGCGTTTCCTGCTGTACCGCCAAAAAATGCGGCTTGAAGTCCAAAGGTTGGTTTTCCGTCATTCTCATGAAAAGTAAAGAAGGAAGATTTGTTGAGCAATTCATCAAACCTACGTTTTACAAGTATGTCACTATCCATATATATTCCTCCTTCTTTGTAGACGGCATAGAATCTAACAACGTCCGCAGCAAAAGCCCATTTCTTCTTTTCCAGCGCTTCGTTGATGAAGTCACACCCTATGGCCTTTGCGTCTTCATAACCCCATCTTTTGATGGTAAAGTCAGGAAGAATACGTTTCCAACTATTGATGCAGGCTTTTATTTCTACAGGGTAAGGTTCGTTGCTGAACCAGCAAAGGTGTATCGTTTTGGGAATCATAGTAAACTTTTAATCGGTTGTAAATACAAATTCTACTGTTTTGATAAATTGTATCAGAAGGATGTAGACAATGACCAGTGGAGCTGTTGTAGACAAACCTCTTGACAACGATGGAAATATCTCGTGTATGGACTTGTATGTGCCGCTTGCCAAACCGTAAGTCGAAGAGATAATGACCCAAATAAGCAAAAGGGTAGGGATGGCATTGGAGAAAAACCGGCTTGGATACAGATGCCCCGTTACACCCGACAGTATAGCGTGTGGCGGAAGGGCAAGGAAGGCCAGTATTGCAATTGCTACCACAGTCTGCCCTATGGCAATCCCTAATGCTGTTCGGCATCGGTAATCTATTTTGTGCGGGTGATGCATGGCTTGGCTCAATCCGCTTGAGCGGAATATATTCCAAGCCATACCTGACAATACAATCCATAGAAGTAAGGGGGTCAGCGTGTTGTCGGTAAAGGATCCGAAAATCCAGCGTATTCCTCCTGTACTCAATAGCGAGCGTACGCTCCATTCAGGTTTTGCTGCTCCCATTATCCACGAGCAGAGAATAAGGATTGTCTGACACGCAAGCAATAGAAAAGCAATGATGGAAAACCGCCTGTTATTCTTCATCGGCAACAAGATTGTCTATGTCAAGTATTTGAAGTTCAATGGCCCGAACGGCAAGCCGGGTCGCATTGATTCCCATATTGCCGTTTCCTTCGGGGAATAATTTATGTACCAACTCGTTCTGTCGTTTCTCCAAACTCTTCACCCCGAAAGGCATGGCGCGCAGTGCAGCTATCTGCTCTTTTGTATAGCCAAGAGCCAAATGGCGCAGAAAGCGTTCGTCATATTCGTCAATTTCGTATTTTACGAACGACTCTTGTCTGGAAATCTGCTTCATCACCGATTTTCTGAATCTGTTGACGATGCATTCGAGTATCGGTTGGTTGAACACCAGACGTTTGCCTTGCATGACATTAAGAACATCGCTGCGGGTCAGCATCTCACCGCTCTTGAGAATGATACCGTCACAGCCGGCATCAAGAGCATCCACCCAAAGCTTCTCATTGAGGATTTCTCCTGTGAAAATGAGAATTTTCAGTTGTGGATAGGCTTCTTTCACTCGACGGCAAATCTCCACGCCAATGGTTGTGGAGCCGCCCAATCCCAAATCGAGTAATATAAGGTCTGGCTTTGCATCTTTCATCAAATGCCAAAACTGGATCTCGTCTTGAGCTGTTCCTATAATTTCCGCTTCTGGTATCTCGCTACGTATGATTCCTTCTGTCCCTTTCAGTTCGAGTGGTACATCCTCTACAATGATGATTTTAATTTTTTCCATATTGTTAGGCTTATAGTTATTATAACGATACTTTCTTCTGCATTATTGCATAAAGCTCTGATGCCGCATGCACGCGCTCCCGTTTTTTCACCAATGTTCCGCATTATCTGTTTGCAGACAAGAAAACGCACATCTATAGTTTCCGGAGTAAACAAGGCGGACGCCTGTTCGGCTGACGACAGGGAAAGGTTGGGCATAGGAACTTCCAGTTCTACATAATCGTCCGTCGTGTTTTTTTCTATAATATGGCTTTTGTTGGATCCTCCGATATGGAACAGCATTTCGAAAAGATACAGGAACAAATCCTTATCGAGTTTTCCTTCATGGTCAATTTGTCTTGTCGCCTGTGTACATAGCAGTACGTACAACTCGTGGTAGTAATTCAGAAGCTCATGTATGGATTTCACATCGTCGTTTCTGTTTTCTATCATCTGCTTTACGCGGGATGGATAGTACATCGTCTCGTGTTTGATAGTAGAGAGACAATTGTCAAGAATACTGTTGCTGATGTGGAATTTACCATATTCCATCAGAATTCTGTCGCGATTGTCTTTCCCGTATTCTATCTCGGCAAACATTTGTTCATTGTGTGCGATGTGTTTTTCTATGGCACTCTGTATTTGTATAACGACTTTATTGATCTCCTCAATATTGCTGTTTGAGGATTTCATGTCTTCATGGGTTTTCCATATTTGCTTTATCCTCCGCAGTTTCTCTTGGGGAGTAGTCGGGGCTGCAACAATATTGTTGATAGCCATAAACTTGTCAATACATTGTCTATAGGCTATTCGGTAGCGGTAATAAAGGAAATAATAAGCGGGAAAGATAGAGGCAAGCAATATCGCGAGAATGACAATGGCAATATTCTTGTTGTTCTCGGAACGTTGCATCACTTTGACGTATTTCAACAGATTGTTGTCGGTGCTGCACTCTTTGAACAGCTGGGTGTACGCCCTGTTGTTGTATGAGTATAGGGTCCATAGATTCAGTGCCAACGCTGCCACGGCGGTCTCGTTACGTATGTCCAAAATGACGGCGTAATCGGTGTTCAGACTGTCCCTGAACCATTCTGTCTCTGCCGGAACGGTTGAATTTATACCTTCTCTTACCATAAATTGTTTTCCGTGCGGACATAGTTTGGAGTAGTGTCGGTTGAGGTAATGCAAGCAACTGTCCGTGTACGCTATTGTTTGGGTATAGGTGCCTGCAATATTGCTATAGTAGGCACTGTCAGCGAATGCACTGGCAGTCTTCAATTCATGTGTAGTGGAAGATGTGGAAATGGAAAATGCTGATGTCGCTGATGAAATCATACATAGTATGAAAGCTATACTTCTTGTAATACCTTTGGGCAGCCGGAACCAAAACCGGCTTCCTTTTCCCACGGTACTTTCTGCCGAGATGGTGCAGACATTGAATATCGAACTAATCTTTTTGTACTTTTCAATGATGCCCTTGCAGTTCACCAAGCCAAATCCATGTTGTTGGCGTGAGGTGGAGTATGGCGTTGCCGCTTGCGGAACCGCTTGAATATTGTGTTTGAAGAGATTTTTCAGTTCCGGCGCAGAGATGCCAATACCAGTATCTTCTATTGAAATTTCGATATACCCATCATCTTCTTTTGCCCCAATAGTGATTGTTCCGCCCTCCGGCGTGAATTTCCTCGCATTTTCCGCCATGGTATTTATCATGAACAGCGTCAGCGTCTTGTCTGCCTTGACGGTAGCTTGAGTGGAATTGATTTGGAAGTTTATATTTTTCAGTGTATAGTTGGATGTTCCTCTTTTGACAATATCGAATACGTCCTGTAACCTGAAACTTTCAATGTGCAGGCTCAATGTGCCGGGGGTCAATTGTATCCATTTTGTCAGGACATTGTTGTAGGCCTCGATTGTGTTTGCAATTTCCGTGATGTATTCGTATCTTGCTCTTCTTGTATTCCCATTTTCGGATTTTGTGAGCAGCATGATAGCATCATGCCTCATTCTGTTTATCAGCGGAATAACGTTGGTAGCCAAAGATACTTTTGCCTGTTGCTCGATGTTTCTTTTCTTGGCGTCGGTGACTTTTTGTTGGGCAATGGAAATCTGTTCTTGCATTTCCTCATACCTGCTCATATATTCATCCTCTTTTTCCCGGCATGAGGCTTCCCATTGTTTCAGAGGTGCCAGCATAGATTCACTAGACAGCATGTTGTTGTTTTTTCTTCTTTTTCGGTCGAACAACACGAGCAAGGCAATGACGAGGACAATCATTGTAACGACAGAAAACAACATCAAATTGAGCATTTTTGACGAGTGGTCGAGCTGGTCGGCACGGGCTTCAAGCTCTCTGTCCTGTCGTGTCACTTCCTGGATATCCAAATAGATGTTCCTATTGTAGTCGCTGTTTTGTTTGTCACCGATGGCCGAGTAGGTCAAAGACATTTGTTCTCTGATGGATGCCACAAGGTCAGGCGCCCGTTCCACAATGGAGTCGGACGAAAGTGCATCGTTCAAGCAAATCAGTGCGGATGGATAGTCACCTATACTCCAATAACATTCAGCCAGTGTACGGTATGCTCCTGCTGTCTGATATGTGTCGCCATATCTTGCAAACAAGGCAAGGGCTCGTTGGGCCAGGTTTCCTGCTAGGAGGCTGTCAGGCATATTGTCGGAATTGAGGTATATGAGTTCCTGTCGGTAGTATTGCAGAAGAATATTGCGGTTTTCTGCCTTTTGCAGATGCTCACTGATTGACTGCAGTGAGTTGGCTTCCCAATATGGATATTTGTATTGCTTGGAGAGAAAGTAGCAGTGTATTAGGTTTTCGAATTCTTTGCGAAGGACAGTTGTTGCATTTCTGTCTTGTATGATACCTCCGGAGCCGATGTTGTAAAAATAGTTTAGCAATTGGGCCGTATCATTCCTTAGTTCGGCGCTGGGGCCTATCTCGGAAATCATCTTTCTGGATAGGGAGTCAAGACCGATATAGTAGAAGTAAGCTGATGCGACGATGCCGTATTCGCTCTTGGCGTATGTAAACCGTTTCTGCTCGTGTACATTCAGTTCGGAAATTTCGTTACTGATAATGTTCAGTCGGTTTGATGCTTTTTGCAGAAAAAAATAGAAATCTTTGTTTTGGGATTGCCGTTGGCAGATTCTCATGTTTTGGATATCGGCGATCAACAATTCCACCTGGTTGTCAGTTTTGCCGTAGACTTCTCCGAGTCGTTCTTTGGCCTTGTCGTATTGCATCTTGGCAATGTCGACAAAGGATAGTGTATTGAGAGCTTCGGCTTGTCCGTCAGGATAGTTTCCAGACAGCCGGTAGGCATGTTGGGCCTTGTATCGCGTGGTGTCAAGATTTCTGTATCTCCACTGATAGGCCTCCTCGTTGGTGAGGTCTGTCATCTCCCGCTTTTGGGCGGGTATACACGACACTGCTACTGAGACGATGGCCGTGAATGCGATAATTGTCTTGTGGAGTTTCAGAACCATGAATTTTCGGTTTGAGGCTATTCCTTGCGGAGCCAGATACGTACTATCTTGCGGTTTATGATAACAAGGTTGAGTACAGAAACAAGCAAAAACAATGCTACGCCAAGGGCGATGGCAGGCAGCATACTGCTGCTTTCCAGGTCTGGGGACAGCAGTTGTAACTGAAGCATATAGTAATGCCGTAGGACTGCCAGCAGTCCGAACGCAGTCAGCAGAACTGCAAGGTTGAGTCCTAACGTAAGACGCTGATAGGGTGAGGACACCTTCTGAATGCTATATCCGATGAGTAGGAGATTCTCCAGTTTTGTGGAATTTTTTTGTACCAGAAGATATATGCTAAGTATGAGAATGTAGAAACTCAGTGCGGAGATCATGGCACCAATTGCCATGACGATGCCGACAAGCAGTCTGAGAAATGATGTGATGCGCTCCGCATTCATATTGTTGTCAGAGATGTCGTATCCATGGCTGTCCATAAACTGGGAAACCGTCGTTTCTGTCGGGTTCTTGATGTCTACGATCAGACGGTTGGGTGGATTTTGAGCCGTGGATACGGAATATTGGGAGTTGCTCCATTCCATGAAGGATTGAGGAACTAGAATGGAATTGAGTCTGTTGGAGAATCCAATGACTTTTCCGTTGTACTGTTCCTGGTGACCGTTTCCCTGTATGGAGATGCGTAGATTGATCATACTGGCCAAACCTTCACTGATCTTAGGAAGAGAGTGGCTTTTGGCAAAGCCAAAATTATACATGGCAATATATGATTTCGGCAATATGATAGGGATTGTTTTGCTGCCGGGGGTGTATTTCCAGTCGTTGAGCGGAATATCGATAAATTGGTCGGGGATGCTTTCAAAGAAAATTTCAGAATTGAGTATTGTCGTCCCGTCTATTCCCATAGATGCATATACCTTGTAGTCAGATGAAGTGAACTGCCCTACGGTTCTGACAAATGCTTGGCTTTCCAGTTCTTCAACTTCAGATGTATCAAAGGTGTTGGCTATACTGGACATGCTGTTGGCCGTACCGACCTTTTTGCTCACGATGATGCTTTCTGACTTCATATAACTGTCATTCCCGGTAAAGACAGGCTTTACGTCACAGTAGAATTGTATGCCAAAAAGTATGACGAGCATACCGAACAAGTTGGCAAATGCAAATCCGAGGAACTGTGGTATGCTGATATGTTGTCTTAGTAATTTCCAAACGAGATTCATAACTTATATGTGATGTCGTAATTCAGTGGTATGTGTTTTCCGATGCTTGTTATGATAACTCCAGCCCCCTGACGTTGGGCTTCTTCCATAACAAGGTCGCCCATGATTTGGGCGTTCTTGTCATCAAGGTGACTGATCGGTTCATCCAACAGAATGAAGTCAAAGGGTTGCACCAGTGCACGGATGAGCGCTACGCGTTGTTGCTGTCCGAAAGACATATGTGCAATTTTCGCATCAAGTTTGTCAGCGATTTGTAGTGTTTCAAACCAGTCTTTTATCTCTTTGCCCGTTTTATAGTTTGTGAGCTTGTTTTTGATGGCAACATTTTCATACGCTGTCAGTTCGGGGAAAAGTCTTAATTCTTGGAACAAGTGGCTGATATGACGTTGTCTTGTCTCGGTCCACTGTTTGGGTTTGAAACGTTTTGTGTCCATTCCATCGAAAGTCAACCGGCCGTTGTAGTCGTTTCGGTATCCGACAATGTAACTGCAAAAAGTGCTTTTTCCCCTACCGCTTGCCGCCTCAACAAGATACAGTTTCTCTTTTTCGAATGAAATTTTCTGCTGCCATATTTCTGATTGTATGGTTTCTTGATGTGAGAAAATTTCTGGCAGTACGGTATCTAATGTGATTCTTTCCATTTTACTCCATGTTATAGACGATGGTAGACAAGTTGCCAAGCATAGGACGTAAAAGACTGCTTGCCTTGGTATCTGCTTCCGCGAGCGCGTTCAAGTTCAGTACAAGTACCATTTTCCCATTTTTTATGATCTCTTGTACTTCATGCGGTAGTGCGCTTTTCTGTGATGTTAGGCATTGTTCTGCCGCTTGGGCGTTTGCTCCGCTGTAAAATTGTTTGTCGGGGGAGACACCGAAATAAAAGGAGAAAGTACCATTGGTATAGCAGTATGCATCCTTTTTCCAGTCTATTATCTTGCTTCCCTGAGGACAGGATTCTTTCCAGTAAGCAATGTCTGACAACCAGTGATGGTCGTGCAATTGGGCACACAGTGAAATCTCTGGCATTTCCGTATTCCATCCGCTGATCCGAAGTGCCATATCGCCATCTATGCTTTTGACGATGTTGTTCAGATCAATGGCTGCATTGATGCCCGCTAACAGTGCTTGCAGGGAAGCGTTGGATTGCAATATGGGCAAAAACTCTTTTCCGTCTATATTTGTGTATATCCCTGCAATTGTGGCGTTTGAAAATGCGGGTATATATTTTCCTTCGATTTTACGATATGTTGCGGAAGTTTCGCGAAGGGCCTTGTCCAGCTCCTTGTCGAAGGAGAACGTTTTCCCGCTGATAATCAGGGTATGGCTTTCTATGGCCATACTGGCTGCAATATAAATCTTTGAATAGTCATACGCTGTTGCTTTTTTGCAAAGGGTGAATGGGGCGACAATTTTGTCAGGAAGCGCCTTAGCCTTGGCAACAATTGCAATCGGGCTTTGCATGGTATCAAGCCTTTCGTATATTGGTGTCGATTTGACGCTATGTTCCTCATCCTGACGCAAAAACCTTGACATTTTTTGCTGCGTTTCAGCCAGTGATGCGGGGGTAACTGGCCCCAGGACCAAAGCGGCATCACTGGAGAAGGCGATGGCCCAGTGTCCGTTGATGTCGGT
Source organism: Akkermansia muciniphila (assembly GCA_963621665.1). Lineage (GTDB taxonomy): Bacteria > Bacteroidota > Bacteroidia > Bacteroidales > Bacteroidaceae > Prevotella. The sequence goes on from CAVFEZ010000002.1 coordinate 97,268, forward strand.
TGTGGCGTAATCGGATTTTGACTTTATCGGACCACATTTGTATTTGCCTTCCAGCCCTTTTAGAAAATCTCCAAATTTGTCGCTGTTCTTCAGGCTTAGACAAAACCCAATGTTTCCGTCTATCGTCTCGAAGGCGTATATCTTGTTTCTCAAATTAATGCCGCTGTTGCTTATATCTTTGTTTCCAAACAGATGTTCTAGAATCATCTGGCCTTGTTTGTCATTGAACGAGGTCGGATTCAAAGACAATAAGGCAACACTGTTGGACGGTACTGCATTCACGTAGTCGTCATTGGAGCAAGAAACCAATGAGCATACAAAGCATAGAACCAGTAGGACTGAAAGAAAAATCTTGTTCATATCCCTTTTTTTATATACGTTTAGTGAGTTGAGCCATCATTACCGCACTTAGACCGGCAGTTTCTGTGCGAAGTCGACTTTCGCCCAAGGAAATGGATTGGTATCCGGCCTCTAGGGCCATCTTGACCTCATCGATGGAGAAATCACCCTCCGGACCGATTAGTACTGTGATATCCTCATCTGATGGTATTTTCTGTAATGTGTCAAAAAAATCTGTTTTGTTTATTTCATTGTAACAGTGAGCGATGAATTTCTGTCCGGGGCGTTCTTGCTTGATGAACTTGGTGAAAGTCGTGATGGTGTTCACTTTCGGCAACCAAGCCTTGTGGCTTTGCTTCATTGCTGACAAAACAATCTTTTCGATTCGGTCTGTGCGGATGTTGTGACGTTCGGAAAATTTACAGTCAAGAAAAGATATTTCGTCAAACCCTATTTCCGTATTTTTTTCTGTCATCCATTCTATGCGGTCTGCCATCTTTGTCGGAGCGATGGCCAGATGTATGTTCCCTGACCATGTCTTTTTTACTGATGAACTGTGGTCGATTTCGTAGAGACAATGTTTATTGTTGGTCATGGTGACGGTTGCGTGGTGAAGTCCCCCTTTTCCGTCAACAAGCCACATCTCATCACCGCTTTTTAGACGCAGAACCCGTATGGCATGTTGTGCCTCATCTTCGGGTAACTCAGTCATTTGTATTGCATCCGGTACAAAGAAATATCTCGCTTCTTTCATCTATTTATTCTTTGGATTGGTCTTGCTGTGTATGGCTTCCCATACCGCTGTTTCTTCGATTTATTTCATCGCGTATTCGGGATGCCAATTCGTAATTCTCATCGTTCACGGCCTTTTCCATTGCAGACTGCAGCATCTCGTTATTGATGGCATTGATGGGAATGGAAAGTCCGCATGAACCGGCATTGTAAGGTACGCTCTGCATCTTCATCAAATCCTCGTCTATGTATATTGGAAGATGGCCGATATAGGCAACAAGTGTGGCATCACTGGCCCTTATCGGAACTTCCGTATATGTCTCTTTGTTTGTGATGACAGTTGTGTATTGTCCATTGATTATGCCTCCTATGTATATCTCCATACATTTGACGGTTTCCTTTCCCATAATGTCCAAAAGAGCTTCGGGACATAATCTTGCAGTGATGGGAATGCCGTTCATTCTCATGACAAACTGTGACTGTATCTCCTTGTCACAGACGATGGATATCTGTCGACGTTCCTCGTCATCAACAAGAATAATCAGTCCCAGTTTGTCGGATCCCACAATTTGGGTGATGCTTTTGAAATGCAATCGTAATTTACCCATTCTACTTTGCGTCATGCTTTGTTTTGAAGGCAAGGGCAAATACCAAACCTACGACAAGTGCGTAACCTGCAAAGATAAACCAGCAGGTTTGCCAGTCACCCAAAAGATAGCCATTGCTCCATGTGCAATAGTGATTGATGATTTGTCCGGCCAACAATGTACCTATTGTAGCTCCAAGTCCGTTGGTCATCAGCATAAACAGTCCTTGGGCAGAAGCACGTATCTGTGGGTCGCAGTTCTTGTCGATGAACAGTCCCCCTGAGACATTGAAGAAATCGAAAGCCACGCCATATACAATACAGGAGAGAACAAACAACAATACTCCCGGCATTGCGGGATTGCCAAGGCCAAACAGGCCAAAGCGCAATACCCATGCAAACATTGCAATCAGCATGACAATCTTAATGCCGTAGCGGCGGAGGAAAAACGGTATCATAAGGATGCACAATGCCTCAGACACCTGGGAGATGGATACCAGCAAAGTAGCATTGTTTGCGGCAAACGTGTTTGCCAATGCTGCATCGCCCTTAAAACTTGTGATAAAGGGTGTGGCATAACCGTTGGTTACCTGTAGTGACATTCCGAGAAGACCGGAAAATACTAAGAACAACGCCATCTCCTTCTTACGGAAAAGTTTGAATGCATTGATGCCGAGAGCTTCTGCTACCGATTGCTTTTCTTTCTTTACCAATGGACACTGAGGTAATGTGGAGCAATAGAAAAAAAGCAAGATACCCAAGATGCCAGATACAAGAAACTGAAGATGGGTGTATTGGAATTTTCCTGCGTTTTCTGCAATGGAAAAACCAATTGATTGCCCATCCCATGTTGCGCAGTTTACGAACCACATTGTCGCGATAAATCCCACCGTTCCGAATACTCTGATTGGGGGAAAGTCCTTGACGGTGTCCAACCCTTGCAGCTTCAGTGTACTGAATGCCGTTGTATTGGACAAAGCAAGGGTCGGCATGTAGAATGCAACGCTCAAGGTATATAGGGTCATGAATAGGCCTATGTTTGGAGTCGCGCTGGTCATGCCCATGTAGGTGAGACCGATCATGAAAAGACCGGCAAGCAGATGGCAAATACCAAGTAGACGTTGGGGTTGCATGTATTTGTCGGCAATGATGCCCATCAATGTCGGCATGAAGATGGATACTATGCCTTGTATGGCATAAAAAAAGGAAATCTCAGCTCCCATGCCTGCTCTTCCAAGATAATTACCCATTGAGGTCAGATAGGCTCCCCATACTGCGAACTCTAAAAAGTTCATGACTGACAAACGTGTTTTCAAGTTCATACTTTGACGTTTTGGTTTTTTGTTGTTTATTCCGGTCTGTAGTGTAAGTGGCTTTTGTTGCGGATCCTTTTGCGTTTTTTCAATACATTGCAAATGATGGACCCAAGGTGAAGCCGTGATACGGTGGGGCGTATTTTAATTTGCAAAGTTAGTGAAAAAGTACAATATTGTGAGGGTGTTCATCATTTTTATCGTTTGTTTACGGGACATTTCTCTGTGTTCAATCTCTTGGTTATGGAATACAGATTTATTGCTATTCTCAATAAGACTTGTTTGGCCAAGCGCTTTTGTGTACCTTTGCAGGTCGTAAGGCGGATTTCAGAAAGACCGTCCAAATGTGTTAATTCGAAATATTGGTTATGTGGCTTTTTATGGCATTTCTCTCAGCAGCGCTGCTGGGCTTTTATGATGTGTTCAAGAAGATGGCATTGAAGGAAAACGCTGTCCTTCCTGTATTGTTTTTCAATACACTGATATGTTCTTTGATTTTTGCACCGCTGATTGTTTTGTCATCAGTCACCCGCTGTTTGGACGGTAGTTTGTTTTATGTGCCTTCATGTGGATGGGAAACCCACAAATATATATTTGTAAAAAGCTTTATTGTTTTGACTTCATGGGCATTTGGCTATGCGGCAATGAAGCACCTGCCAATAACGATTGTCGGCCCTATCAATGCTACACGTCCAGTAATGGTATTGGTCGGGGCAGTAATTGTATTTGGAGAACGGCTCAACTTATGGCAATGGGGTGGGGTGCTTTTGGCCGTCATCTCCTTTTCCCTTCTGAGTCGGAGCGGCCGTAAGGAAGGAGTTGATTTTCGTCACAATCGGTGGATTGCGTTTCTTGTGTTGGCGGCCGTTTTTGGCGCCATAAGTGGTCTGTATGACAAATACCTTATGGCGAGCCCATCGGACGGTGGTGTGGGGTTGGAACGTATGGCCGTGCAAAGTTGGTACAATGTGTATCAATGCTTTGTGATGGGAAGCGTTTTGCTTGCCGTATGGTGGCCAATACGGCACCATCACGCTTTTCACTGGCGATGGAGCATTTTGTTGGTCAGTGTTTTCCTTAGTGCGGCAGATTTTGTTTATTTCTACGCACTTAGTCTCCCCTCTGCATTGATTTCTGTTGTATCAATGGTGCGTAGAGGTAGCGTTGTTGTCAGCTTTTTCTTTGGCGCGATGGTTTTTGGTGAGAAGAATTTGAAAAGCAAAACCATTGACATGGCCCTGGTACTTTTGGGTATGCTGTTGCTGTACATCGGCAGCCGATAGTCAAAGTGGTTTTACCGGAATATTCCGATTCGGCCTTGTGCTGTTTCCTGACATAGATATTGGAATTATACAAGGCCTTTGTAGTGTCGGTACAAGGCTTTTTAGTAACAGTACAAAGTCTTTGTACAAAAATAAGAGAGAAACAGTCTTGCGGCCCATAGGGTACGCCTGCGCATGGTCAATCGTAACCATCCGAAATAAGCCGACTTGTAGCAATCTCTTCCAATTCCGAACTTTGCGCCAAAAATTGCAATGTTCAATATTAACGAAAACAATAGGATGGTTATGTCGCAAACCCCGACGGATATGCGAATCGGCGTGAATGGCATGTGCGGCCAAGTGAGAAGTGTAGGTTTGGATCCGACAAACGGAGATGTCTATATCTTTGTCGGACGTACGCGTAAAGTGATGAAACTCCTGCACTGGGAGCGTGGCG
>CAVFEZ010000003.1:0-13805 GCA_963621665.1 Akkermansia muciniphila
GATAAGGCTTTGGGGAAGAGCGAACAAAGTTTCAGAAGTGCGTTGTACAAGATGCTGGGATTAGTGTATGTAGTAGCCTATTGATTGCCAGTTTATTTAGGTTATTTCGTTGTCACAACCCCACGTTTAGATTTTGCCCTAAATTTCATTGTATAAGTCGCTCCACTCACATATTCATTGGTCTTAACGCAAAATATAAACAGTTTACATTGAAGATTGTTATTCTTTTGCAATAAATCCATTGCGTTATTGGGTAAATAAGAAATAACATTAAAAGTTTCCTCGTTATCTGTTGACGGTATTACTTCGCTTGCAACATATAAGATATCCGAATTAGGCATTGTGTAATTATTATAATAGCTCTTAGCTTTGATATATTTGCCATCTTCATCATCAATAAGCGCCACTACCAAGCACTTTTGGCCAGCAGCTCCAGATATCGTCACCGACGAAGCTATTTCCAAATGTTTTCCGATGTAGCCAATAGGCTGATTATGATGTAAGTTTGCATAATTAAACTTAGCTTGGATATTTATCGGAGCGCCTTGCTGTGAGATATTTATCCTAACCTGTTGGTTATCACTACTCACTTCAAACCAATCGTGTCTGTCCTCATGTTTCGTATTAGCGTCATAATCGACAACAAACCTATTCGAATATTTTCTCACATGACACCAATAAGGCAAATTACTTATTGTCCAGTTTTTTCCATCTGTAACTACATCAAATCCTATACATCCTCCTTTTGAGTCTAGCGGCATTGAAAGAGAAGAAACTGGATTTACTCTCAAATAAGTTGCCGTTTGTATAGCAGGCACCGTCGTCTTCTTGTGAGTGCTTCTTCTTGCCGGCCTTCTTTTTCGCTCTGCGATTAACGGAGTTCTTTTGTGTGTCTTCTCTTTCTTTTGCTTGGCAACGATAACACTTCTGTCTTTCGATGTGTCACGTTTAGGTTTAGACTGAGCAGATACAGTCTGCGGAAGAAAGAGGAGCAAGAAGAGAATGTATATGATTTGCTTCATTGTCCGTTTACTATTGTTTGTTCCTTTACATGCTTGTACCAATCTCCGTTCCATGGGGCATTGTTTTTGAATTCTCCAATAAAGTGTTCTTTCTCCACGTCAAAGAAAAGACCTTTATACCATTTGTCTTCATTCATCGACCCTTTGAAATAAGAACCGTCTTTATAGAACATGATGGCATTGCTGTCGATTCTTTTTCCGCCGGTGAAGTTTCCATAATAATACAGCCTGCCATCTTTGTCATTGCTATGATAGATGGCCACTCCCGTCCCATTGGGTTCGCCATTTTTCATGGGGCCATAATAAACGTATGGCCCCATGTCTTTCTTGGTGACTTCGCTGGGATTGATAACCTTTACATAGATGACGCCAAACAGTATGATGGCGATAACGCTAAGGACTGATACCCATTTGATGTTTCTTTGCTCATTCTTCAAGGAAGAAATTTCTGATTTCAGCTCAGAACACTCGTCGCGCAGGACCTCTATTTCTTTGTCTTTCCTATTGATAATGCCCCGGTAGCTATTCATTTGGGCAGTATTGTAGCCCTTTGACTTATAGATAAATGTGTAGCCATTGGTGTAACTGGACTTGATGATTTCCTGTTCGTCATTCTGAATGGAATAACTTTTCAGTGAGTCCTTGGCCGTTCCGTAACTAACGGCCGGCAACTTCTGCGATGTATGTTCAAGACCCTCAAATGCGGCCTGTAGATTTGAAGTAATCAAATCTATCTCTTCACGATTTTCATAAAGCTGACCAACCTTTGAACAGATTTCACCTCTATCCCCGTAATGGATGAGATAACCATTTCGGGTCATTGTTTCTATCGCTCGTTCATAAACGGCAAACAAACCATCAAGTTGGGTGATATACTTTCCGTTAATCACGACGCATAGTCCTACGTATTCGTCACCTTCAAGTTTGCGTATATATCCGTAGTACATCAAGTCGCCATCTCTATGAATGGTGATTTGTGTAGTTGCTTGTGCGTTACTGGCAAAAGACTTGAAGATTGTCTGCGAGTAATCATTGGGATACTGTGAATATCCTGCATTGAAATCGCCAAACAGATATACTGATATGTTCATTACCGGAGTTTGAATTTGATTAGTTTGTTCTCGTTGTCTACAGAATATGACGGGGCTCTGTTCAATACCTCATTGCCCAACAATAATGGAGCCTGCGCATTGGCAGAAACTGTTGCCGTGACATTGGTGCAGGCTATTTGGCCTCCTATCACCAACTCACGCAGATTGATGACCATATTCTCTACGATGCTTCCATCTGCAATTTGTGATTGGGTCGTACCAAGAATGTCATCTTGGGTGAAACAGCCTTTCTCATAAAGGTATTTGGCCTCGGCTATAGAGATAAGGGTGCCGGAACATCCGCTGTCAAGTATCATCTTGACCGTAAACTGTCCGTTCACGGTCACGTCGATAAGTTTTACACCGCCCTGTTCCTCAAAAGGCACAGACACCTCCGAGTCGGTACTGTAAGCAATCTGAGTTTCAGTCTGAGGAGTCTCTGCTACCGTTGTAGTATCTTCAGTTATATCATTTTCTCCATAGAAAGAAAGCGACTTTTTCTTTTGTTGGCAGGATACCAGCAAAGTACCCGCCAACAATAAAAAGAATATTTGATGTTTCATTCGTTAGCCTTTTTTATTTTTATGCTCTTCGAAGCACGTTCCTCCCCATCAACGACAAATGCGATTTTGTATGTTTTGCCGGCACTATCGCGTATTGCCATGTATTTGTCCTTTGCACATTCTTTAAATGCAGGACATATCCATTGACCTTTTGCCTGTACAATATCGGCCCCATTTCCTTTCAGCGAGAAAACGTAAACTCCTCCACCGTCAACTTCATTTTTTTCTTTACCATCTTGAGTTATAGAAATAGTAAATCCTTGGTTGGAATTGGTTGGCGTACTTGCAGACGTTTTATGGGCATACTCTTGAGGTTTGTTGTTCTTTTCAACCAACATTCCAAATTTTTCTTGTCGTTCCGTTTCTTTGTCTTTTTTGCCACCGAAGTTGCCGATTAAACCTATTAGCAACCAAACAAGTACAACAATGAGTGAGACAACGAGAATACTAATCAAGACGATAATGATGGGTTTCTTGTTAATTGTAGGTTTCTTTCTTGGTATAGGATGTTTAATTCCGGTTCCCTGTAAAGAGAAAACGTCATTTTGGAGTTTGTTTATTTTCTCTTCCAGTTTCCTTACATTCGAATTGCGCAATCTCAACTCTTTTTCGGTTTGTTGATATTGCTTCTTCAATTCAGAAATCTCTTTGTCTCTTCCATAAATGATCTGATTCAGTCGCCCTATCTTTTCGTCTACAGAAGCATAACTTTGTTTGAGTTCGGACATTCTGCGGTCATTCTCAATCCTGGCCTGCTCTACCTGTTGACGTGCCTGCTCTTTGCATTGTCTCAAGTCTTGCTGAGACTGCATCGTTACAGAAGAAATCTTTGCTTGTGCCTCTGACACAACAGAATCGATCTTCTCTTGAGAAGCCTTTTGCTGTATCTGTATTTCCTGCTGTGCCTTTTGTTTCGTCGCTTCTATTTCCGACTTGTATTTTGCAACAGTATTGGCGGCAGAGGCTGACAGGAAATATGGCGAGACCATAAGTTTGCCATATTTCTTCATCGAATCCAAAGCCGCATGCTTGTTGCATTCATGCAGATTTACATGAGGCAATGCACTCTGAGAATTTACCGAAAATCCAGAAAGACTGACAATGTCCTCGTTTACGGAGAATTCACTGATGTAGTTGATAATATGCGACTCTATATTCTTCAGCTGAGTATCTACATTCTGAAAATCCGCAATCAAGTATCTTGTAACATTGTTACTCTCTTGCACACAGAGTCCAACGCACATCTTCTCATACGCAGCCTTAAGAATTGCATACATGTTCTGCACATCTCCATAGAATGCGTTTATACGAAGGGTCAATGCTATGTAAGAGCCTGTGCGACCTTGGGAGTCGCAGACATTCAAGCCCTTTACCAATGAATAGTAACAATAGGAGACTCCTCCAAAAGTCATGATGTCTATCTTCATAACTTCCGGAGTGTCCCATTTAGGCCCATAGAAAGATGACAAGTAGCGTTGGTCATCTCCCTTCGGACCCCATATTTTTTGTCCCATGGGCACGCCATGCACAAAAAGATTAATATTCAATCCCATAAGCCTACTTATCCTCTTATAAGATTAAGCATTGCCTGCCATAAATTTCTCGCGTAGACTTCATGTCCCTCTACGTAGGCAAGCCCACCAGACATGGTCTGAGAATAACTGCCGGTCATAAACGGAACGAATTCGCAGTTGTATTTGGTAAAGAACTTGGTGATTGGATTCTTGTTCTCGAAAGGAACGAAAATGCTCGGGTACAAGTTCTGCACATTCTTGATGGCCTCATTCGTGTTTACATTGCCAACACCATAAACAAATGGGGTGAGGTCTATCTTGTTATATACAAAGACTACCTTATCCTTTGGCGTCATCATGGATTTCAGGTTGCGGATGCGTGTTGCGTAGTTGGCGCGTGGCACGCTGTCGCTCCAGTCGGGCTCAAGCATGATAGCCCATACTTTACGGTTCGCACTGTTGATGATCGTATGCACATACGTTGGATACGGCTGATTGGGATCACCTGTAAAATAGTATTCACCGGGGGCTTCCAAAATCTGACATACAGGCTTGCCATCCTTCAGCACTTTTACCAGCATAAAACTGATATTTGAGGTACTGGTGGCTGCATTGTTTGAATTGATCATCTGATCAAAATTCTCACAAAGGTTCTTGTAGTTCTCGTCATAGGTGGGTCGGAATGTCTTTTCGGGCACGACCGTGTATCCTTGAGATACCAAATAGCGGGTCATTCTTACCAATGTCATCGTCTTGCCACAAGATGGTGGGCCATAGAGTACAACGATTGGGGTGTTGGGGTCTGACACAGTGACGGCAATACTATTGGGGTCGTTCAGTTCTGCGGTTGACAATCCTGCTATAGATGACGAACCGCTCGAGGCAGTAGTCACCGGCTCGTTCACAACTGGAGCATCTACAACATTGTCTGTTGCGGGAACTTCAATTTCTTCTATCTTTGGCTCAACATTGTTCGTTGTGCCATTATTGACTGATATAGGCATAATCGTTCTGTAGTTTGTTTTTCGTTAGGAGTTTACATATCTCTTTTCTTGAATGCGATATCGAAGAATATAAAAGCGGCAACATCCACTAAAATGGAAATCAGAATCCAGAAGAAGAATGCCAGGCCACCTTGTTTGCCTTGGATGAAATCTACCCAAACATCATATACGCTGAGCAGTCTTGAAACTCTGGTTTGGGGATTGGCGCATGTATATGCTTCTTTGTCACCGTCATTCTTGAAATCCACAAATTGCTGATAGGTCTTTATGGTTGAATAGCCTTGGTTCAGATTGTTGCAGACGGTTTTGATGTCATCGGCATCCGTCAATGACAATTGCCCAGCGTCTATATATTTCTTAGTCAGCTCAAGGTTCTTCCAGTCTTTTGTAGCCGTCTTTCTGTAGTTGTCGTTGGACGGAGTCATAGCCTTGATGATATTCATCTTTTTATTATCGAGCTGCATGAGTATGGTCTGTCTATAAGCATCGTAAAGCTTCTTTCGCTCATCCACCGAACTGCCAGTACCTGACAATTTGTTGATTTTGGCAACGCCCAAAATCTGTGCAATCTCGCCAAGTACGCGTTCTGTTTCAGGACCGTTGCCGGGATTAAGGGGATTTTTGATTTCTGCCTCCAAAGACTGCAACTTGGAGTTTATTTGGTTCTCAATTTCTGCGCATTTTGCCTGGATTTTAGCATCCGTCACAGTGTTGTCCTTGATTTGCGAAAGATAGCCCTGTGTTGCAGCAATGTCGTTTGTCACTTTCTCGTCTATCAGATTTCGGTAAAAGAACGTGTGGGTATTGGTTGGCATACTGCAAAGCAACCAAAACACAAACACAATGACAATGCCACCAATTAAGGTAGCACCGCGCTTCTCCATATAAATGTTTTGGTTCAAACTGTCAGCAATCATCTTTGTTCCCCAAGAGGCAATAAAGAAGAAACCAATGGTGATAGCCCAACAAAATACATTAGGCCAACTTGGCAACAGCAAATGCAGCGATTCGGCTGTTGCCCAACAACTTACAGCGGCAAATACAAGAAATCCTGCAACCGTGAAAATTTTAACAAACTTGTTGTCGTTCATAATTCATTGTTGCCTATAGTACCCAGATTCGGCGTTTAGTGTTAGTAGAACTATGAATATGAATTGGCGTGGGACTATTGTCCGTCGCCGAAATAGAGGTTGTGGAAGGACCTTTCAACTAGCAACATACAATAGCCCACGCCAAAAGGTATATCATTTCTTGCCTGCATAGGCAAGATACAATAATCCCATAGCGTGAGCAGTATCGCTGTTGTCTTAGTTGAATTCGAAACTTCCACATTTCTATTTCAAGACGACATTCAATACGCTCATCCATTCGAGCCTTCAACGCAGCCGTTCTTTTCCGTCTGCTCCAACTCTGCCACGAAAGTAAGCAATATTTTTGATATTTCCATACTTTTTGTGACATTTTTTATATTAAGGCATTGAATGCCGCCATTGCTGAAGGAAAACATTTCCACATTCCTATTTCGTGGCGGCATCAATGCCTTGTGTTTTTTCACGACAAGCATCCATCGCCCGCCGTGTCTTTACGGTTGCAAAAGTATGATGAAATCAGGTAGCATCCAAACATTCTGGCGTCCCTCGTATAAAATGCCCCTCTGCATGTATGAAATCGTATTGTCATGGAGGTTTTTGTGTATGCGGCAGCATACGTTGGTACAAAAACAAAAAAGCAACCAAGAACGTTGTTCTTGATTGCCTGTTTTGCTCGTAGCGGGACCCAGGATTGAACTGGGGACCTCATGATTATGAATCATGCGCTCTAACCAGCTGAGCTATCCCGCCATCGTTGTTTTGCGGGTGCAAAGGTAATACAATTCTGTTAACATCCAAAATTTTTTCGGACTTTTTTCTTTTGTGCGCATGTTTTTTCTTATTTTTGCAGTATAACTTTTTGTACAACACACAAAATACTATGGTAAAACAAAGGATGGCCTTGGAGTATGAACTCCGCTCACGCTCGTTTGCCACCATTTGGGGATTGGTAAGCACGCCCGAAGGCATGCAGCGGTGGATTGCCGACAAGGTGACCCGTACCGACGACACGCTGACCTTCACTTGGGGCAATGAATGGGAAGCCCACCAGACAAAGTCGGCCCGCATACTGTCTTGCGAAAAGACCGGGCGGTTTCGTTTCAGATGGGATGGCGACGGCGAGCAGGAGTATGTGGAACTGCGGATAGAGCGCAGTGCCCTCACCGGAGACTATGTGCTGCACGTCACCGATTTTGCCGAACCGGACGACATGGATGACATGCGCGGCCTGTGGGACGGCGATGTGAAGCGGCTCCACCGGAATACAGGCGTCTGAGTACGGATGCTTGGCACCCCTTGACCCGCCGGAAACGTCTGACGACAGTATGGGGACGGCGGGCGGAGGATGGTCTGCGCGCAATTCGGCATGCCGGAAGGTTGTTTATGTTCGTGAATTTGACTATCTTTGCAAAAGATATGAGAATAGACATCATCACTGTATTGCCCGAGATGATAGAAGGATTTGTCAACGAGTCGATCCTTGCCCGGGCCCAAAAGAAAGGTTTGGCGGAGATACACCTGCACAATCTCCGCGACTACTCCACCGACAAGTGGCGCCGCGTAGACGACTATCCCTACGGCGGCTTTGCCGGTATGGTGATGCAGTGCGAGCCTATTGACCGCTGCATCAGTGCGCTCAAGGCCGAGCGCGACTACGACGAAATCATCTTCACTTCGCCCGACGGCGAGCAGTTCGACCAGCATGTGGCCAACGACCTGTCGCTCAAGGAGAATATCATCATCCTTTGCGGACATTATAAAGGTATAGACCAGCGTGTGCGCGACCATCTCGTCACGCGCGAGATCAGCATCGGCGACTATGTGCTCACGGGCGGCGAACTGGCGGCGGCGGTGATGGCCGATGCCATTGTACGTGTCGTTCCGGGAGTGATCGGCGACGAGCAGAGCGCACTGAGCGACTGTTTCCAGGACGACCTGCTGTCTGCTCCCATTTATACACGGCCGGCCGACTACAAGGGTTGGCGTGTGCCCGACATCCTGCTGAGCGGCAATGAGGCCAAGATCAAGGAGTGGGAGATGGACCAGGCCATGGAGCGTACCCGCCGTCTGCGTCCGGACTTGCTGGAGCGCGGAGGCAAGTGATTTTTTTTCGAATGTCAAGTGGCGGCACGGATGTGTCCGTCACCGCAAGATAATGAAGCGGATCGGGTTCGGTCCGCTTTTTGTGTTTTTCACCGTCGCTTGCCCAATGCTTTTTGCGTTTCGTACAAAGCCTTTGTACGGTTGCTACAAGGCCTTTGTACGGTTGCTACAAGGCCTTTGTACTGTCGCTACAAGGGCCTTGTACTGACGCTACAAGGCCTTTGTACGAATCGGGTTCGGGTGTATCCGTTAGGATATCCGGTAAAAAGGGTTTTGAGGACACAAATGTGTTCAAAATACAGTCGGAGAATAGTCTAAAAAAGAAAGGCAACCTTCTCACGAGGGTTGCCTTCCGGATATGTTTCTTAAGCAATTTTTTTGACAGTGTTATTTTATTATAAGAGAGATTCTATTCATAAGAAAAGATGTCGTCGGCGACATGTCTGTTTTTCTTTTCGTATTGCAAATGTACACTTTTAATCTGTAAGTTGTTCTTTCCTTTAACGCAATTTAATAACTAATTTTTCGCCGCTTTGCTCCTTGTATTGGTTTGTTGTGTTATAAATTTACATATTGCATTTTGTTGTCGAATATATTAAAATGTGCGTGTTGTGCTTTATAATGATTGTTTCTGCATAAGGTTCTTTGTGCTTGTATTGACAAAATGATAATGTTGGCTAAATCTTGTAAAATCGGCGTTGTAGTAATATTGTGGATAAATATGAATTTGTAACTTGTTGTGTGCGTGAACACCACATTCCACTTTGTATAAAGTGGTGCTTCAACAAAAAAATCCGCAAAGGGATTCTTTTGCGGGGCATGGGCGTCTGTGAAAGGATTTTTCACAGATGAGGGCGTAGAAAATGTCGGGCGGTCGCTATTGTTGCAGAATCTCTGTGAGGGGGCGCATCACGAAGTCGCGTTCGTGCATGTGGGGGTGCGGTATGCGCAGTTGCGGCAGGTCGACGGTGATGTCGTCGTACAGCAGGATGTCGATGTCGATGATGCGGTCGTGGTATTGGCCGTTGACGGATTTCTCGGTGCGCCCCATCTGCTTTTCTATCTCCTGTGTGGCGTGCAGCAGGTCGGTGGGGGATAGCGGGGTGTAGAGAAGGGCGCAGGCGTTGATAAACCGGTTGGGGGAGTCGAAACCCCACGGCTCTGTCTCGTAGAGTGACGAGAGGCGTGTCACGGTGCCCGCCATAGAAGACAAAAGGGCAACCGCATCGCTGATGTTGCGCTTGCGGTTGCCTATGTTCGTTCCAAGGGAAAGGTATGCCTTGTGCATGTCAGTCGTTGAGGATAAGCAGTGAGTCGCCGTAGCAGCCGAACATGTATCCGTGCTTCACGGCGGTCTCGTAGGCTTCCATGACGATGTCGTATCCGCCGAATGCGGCGGTCTCCATCAGCAAGGTGGAGTAGGGGTGGTAGAAGTTGGCCACCATGCAGTCGGCCAGTCCGAAGTCGTAGGGCGGGAAGATAAACTTGTTGGTCCATCCCTCGTACTCCTTGAGCATGCCGTCGGTGCCTACGGCGGTCTCGGTGGCCTTGACCACGCTGGTGCCTACGGCGCACACGTGGTGGCCGTTGCGCTTGGCGTTGTTGACGGTCTTGCAGGCGTCGGCACCGATATGCATCTGCTCGGAGTCCATCTTGTGCTTGGTGAGGTCTTCCACCTCGATGTCGTGGAAGTTGCCGAGTCCGCAGTGCAGGGTGATGTAGGCGAAGTTGAAGCCGCGTATCTCCATGCGCTTCATCAGTTCGCGGCTGAAGTGCAGGCCGGTGGCGGGTGCGGTGACGGCTCCCTCGTTCTGGGCGAAGATGCACTGGAAGTCGGTGAAGTCGTCTTTGGTGGCGTGATGGTCTTCGCGGCGGTCGATGATGTAGCGGGGCAGCGGTGCCTCGCCGAGGGAGTAGAGCTCGCGCTTGAACTCGTCGTGGGGGCAGTCGTAGAGGAAGCGCAGGGTGCGTCCGCGGCTGGTGGTGTTGTCGATGACCTCGGCAACCATGGTGCCGCTCTCGTCGAAGAAGAGTTTGTTGCCGATGCGTATCTTGCGTGCAGGTTCTACGAGTACGTCCCAGAGGCGCATCTCCTCGTTGAGCTCGCGCAGGAGGAACACCTCTATCTTGGCGTCGGTCTTCTCCTTGGTGCCGTAGAGGCGTGCGGGGAACACCTTGGTGTCGTTGAAGATGAAGGTGTCGCCCTCGTCGAAATAGTCGAGTATGTTGCGGAAGTCCAGATATTCGCCTTCAATGGGGTTGCCCTGTTCGTCTTTCTTGAACATCTCTATCCGCTGTGACTTGCGGTGCAGGACCATCAGCCGGCATTCGTCGCGCCGGGTGACGCGGAAGGACTCCTTCTTGCCGTCGGCGTTGGTGAATTCGCGCACGATACTGTGGGGGTAGAGTGCGATTTGCTCTTCAGGTAGTTTGAATTTGAATTGTGATAACTTCATTGCTTGTTGTTCTCTACGTTGGTTTCTATTTCAATCTGGTCGAGCCAGGTTTCTAATTTGTCGAATTCGATGCAGTCTTCTATTCTCACGTCGCCCGACCGTGTGCGGCACAGGGCGGTGAGGTAGGCTCCGCTGCCAAGCGCACGGCCGATGTCGCGGGCCAAGGCGCGGATGTAGGTACCTTTGCCGCAGACTACGCGGATGCTCATCTGCATCTTTTCCTCGTCGAATGCGGTCAGTTCTATCTCGTCGATGTGTATGTTCTTGGGAGCCAGTTCCACATCGCGTCCCTTGCGGCGCAGTTCGTAGGCGCGGTCGCCGTTGACCTTGCAGGCGCTGTAGGTCGGGGGCACCTGCTGTATGTCGCCCACAAACTGGGTGAGTGTGTCGAGGATGAGCTGGCGGGTGATGTGTGCGGTGGGGTAGGTGGCGTTCACCTCGTGTTCCTTGTCGTAGCTGGCGGTGGTCGCTCCGAGCTGCAGGGTGGCCGTATATTCCTTGATGTGGGCCTGCAGGCTCTCTATCTGTTTGGTCTTGCGGCCGGTGCAGAGCACAAGCACGCCTGTGGCCAGGGGGTCGAGCGTGCCGGCGTGCCCGGTCTTCACGCGTTTGACACCGATACGTTTCGAGATGAGGTAGCGCACGCGCGCCAAGGCGCCGAAGCTCGACATGCGGTAGGGCTTGTTGATGGCGATGACTTCTCCTGCCAGAAAATTCATGGTCGTTCTGCTCATGGTGAGACCCGTATTACAGGAGTGAGCACAGAAGGGTGACTGCGCCGGCTACGGCACAGTAGATGCCGAAGTACACGAGTTTGCCTTTCTTTACGATATTGATCATCCACTTGCAGGCAAGACAACCCGAGAGGAAGGCGGCCACGAAACCGACCACCATCGGGAGCGTGTCGATGCCGCCGAAGGCTTCCTCGCCCTTGATGCCTTTGAGCACGTCGAGCAGGGCTTCGCCGAGGATGGGCGGGATGACCATGAGGAAGGAGAACTGGGCGAGCTTCTCTTTCTTGCAGCCGCAGAGCAGACCGGTGGCGATGGTCGAACCCGAGCGCGACAGTCCGGGCATGACGGCACAGGCTTGGGCGATGCCGATGACGAGTGCCTGCCACCAACTGATGTTCTCGCTCTGGCGGGGCTTGGCGTAGTAGGAGAAGATGAGGAGGACGGCGGTCAGCAGAAGCATGGCACCCACGATGGGGAGGCCTTCGCCGAAGACTTGCTCCACTTTGTCCTTGAAGAATATGCCCACGATGCCGACGGGTATCATGGAGAGGACGATATTGCCGAAATATTTGGTCTCCTCGTTCAACTGGAAGCGGAAGAGTCCCTTCAGTATCCAGTCTATTTCCTTCCACAGTATGACAAGGGTGCTGAGCACGGTGGCCACGTGTACGAGGATGGTGAAGGTCAGGTTGTCGGCTCCGTCGATGCCGAAGAGATGTGCGCCGATGGCCAGATGGCCGCTGCTGCTGACGGGGAGATATTCAGTGAGGCCCTGTATGAGGCCGAGGATGAGTGCTTGTAACCAGCTCACGTTTGCTTGATGTTTTGGGTTGTTGAAAGTGTGTCTGTCGGTTGCGTGTGCAATCAGTTGTCTTTGGGCTTGCGCATGATGGCGTAGATCATGGAGACGAAGCCTACGAAGCATACGATAGGTGCCACGCAGATGCGGCGTGTGCTGAAGATGGCGGCGTCGAAGGTATGTTCGTCAGAATTGCCGCCGCTCATCAGGATGAAGCCGATGATGACAACGATCATGCCTACTGCGAGCAAGACGAAGTTGGTCTTGTCGAAAGCATAGTTTTTCTTTTCCATATATTTTTTCTTTTTTTGTAGTTGCTTATCCTGAAACTGTGGCATCAGATCTTGTAGAGGTCGCCGGCCTTCATCCGCAAAAACTTGTTGACGGAGACGGTGGCGCAGATGCCGGTGATGATGATGCCGCAGGCAAAGACGGTGGCGGCGGTGATGGCGCCGACATCCCAAGTGAGGATTTCGAGTATCTCAGGCTCGTGGGTGTAGAGCAGATAAAAGCCTCCGGCAAGGGCGGCGCTGGCCAAAAAGGCAGACAGCAGTCCGATGCACATGGCCTGGCGTACAAACGGCCAGCGGATGAAGCCCCATGAGGCTCCGACCAGTTTCATCGTGTGTATGGAGAACCGGCGGGCGTAGATGCCCAGGCGCACGGTGTTGTTGATGAGCGAGAAGGAGATGGCGGTCAGCAGTACGGCCAGCACGAGAAGCACGATGCTGATCTTGGCGATGTTGGCGTTGACGCTGTCGATGAGGTCTTTTTGGTATTTCACCTGGCTGACCTTGGGGTAGGCTTTGAGTTCGGTGGAGATGGTACGCAGGGAGTCGCTGTTGGCGTAGTCGGCCTTCAGCGTGATTTCGATGGAGGAAAGAAACGGGTTGACATCGGCAAACTCGCTGGGGTCGGTGCCCAGTGTCTGCGTGCCCTCCTTGAGGGCTTGCTCCTTGCTGATGTATTCGAGGTGGTTGATGTAGGGGCGCTGTTGCAGCCGGTGGCAGAAACGCTGTGCCTCGGTAGAGGTCATGTCGTCTTGCAGCATCATCGTGACCACGATGTTCTGCCGTACATAGGCGGAAAGATTGCGGGCGGTCAGTACGGAGAATACTACCAATCCCAGTAAAATCAGTACCAAGGCGGTACTGATACATAGTGTAATGGCCTGCAGCCCTTGGCGGTTGCGGGTCGGTTTCTGTCTTTTTCTCATCTTAAAAAGGCTATAATACGCCGAATTTCATGCAAAATAACAAAAAAAATCCCGGTCAGACAACGGATTAACTACTATTAACTTGACCCGTATGTCCAGCCGGTTGTATAGGCGGGTTCTATAAATTGCCTTTGATGGATTTTTGGATTTTAGCCTGGCAGATTTTTCTTTCTTTCTGAAGGAGCATAGCGGGCTATGCGACTGAGGAAGAA
>CAVFEZ010000003.1:13815-99113 GCA_963621665.1 Akkermansia muciniphila
AGAAAGGGAAAGGTGCCGGATAAAAACAAAAAGGCACAAAGAGCAATCCGTCTAATATAAATTTAAAAATGCATGGAATTTATGGAACACGCCTATAGTGACTTTTTTACCATCACATGATGAGGGAAGACCTGATGGCAAGGTCTGTGAACTGACGGTATTCCGTTTGGGCTCGTCAGTGCCTCTGGCACTTGTTGCTGATGACAGAAATGACGAGATAGAGAAGGGTGATCATCCAGAAACTTTGGATGAAACCGAAGATGCAGATGAGTGCGGCAGAAGCGATAATAAAACCGTAGCGGATCTCGTTGCCGTGCCATGCCCACTGCTTGAATTTGAGGGCGAACATGGGCAGTTCGCACACGAGCAGTCCGCTGCACACGAGCATGAGCAGGATGAGGCCGAGGACAACTGCTCCGGCGGGCAGACTACCGATACATTCCCAAGGGCGCGAGGCGATGAGCGAACCCCAAAAGAGGGCGTTGGCCGGGGTGGGCATGCCGATAAACGAGGTGGTCTGTCGGGTGTCGAGGTTGAACTTGGCCAGTCGCAAGGCCGAGAAGGCGGCCATGATAAAGGCGACATAGGGGATGAAGTCTCTTACGGAATAGAGTAGGGCGGGGTAGTCGGCAATGGCCAGTTCGGAGAAAAGAATGGTGGAGGGGGCTACGCCGAAGGTGATGTCGTCGGCCAGCGAGTCGAGCTCCTTGCCGATGGGGGAAGATACGTGCAACAGGCGTGCGCTCATGCCGTCGTAGAAGTCGAACGCGGCACCGATGATGATCCAGATGAGGGCCATCCGGGCATCGGCCGCGAAAGCGTAACTCGTTGCCACGCAACCTGAGATGAGGTTGCAGCAAGTGAGTGTGTTGGGGATGTTTTTGGTGATGAAGTTGGACATAGTCTTTCCCTTTCTTGGAAAATTACGGTTTTTGTGTACCGTCGTGGGGTGTCCGGGGTGTCAGCCGAGCGCTATTATGCGTTCTCTTGTTCTGTGTGGGGCTGCAACTTGGCGATGATTGTCTGGTCGCCTGTGGTGCTCTGTCCCATTTTTACGCATATCTCGGCGTCGAGGGGGAGGTATACGTCGACACGCGAGCCGAACTTGATGAAGCCCAGATGTTCGTCGATGTAGCAGTCTTCGCCTTCCTTGGCGTAGGTGACGATGCGGCGGGCTACTGCTCCGGCTATCTGGCGGCAGAGGATGTCGGTGCCGTCGGGAGTGGTGATGATGACGTCGGCGTGCTCGTTTTCCTCGCTGGCCTTGGGCAGCCATGCCTTGTGGTAGTTGCCGTTCTCGTGGTGGACGAGTTTCACGCGGCCGTCAACGGGAAACCAGTTGGCATGCACGTTGAACAGGCTCATGAAGATGCTCACCATCTTGCGGCGCTCATGGAAATACTTGGTCTCCTCCACTTCCTCGATGACAACGATATGGCCGTCGGCGGGAGCCACGACGATACCGTCGGTGTCTTCCTGCGGAAAGTAGCGTATGGGGCAGCGGAAAAAGTTGATGACGATACCGTAGACAACGCCGAAGACGGCGACAAATGCCCAAAAAGGTATCTTGGTGTCGAGGCAGCGCCAAAGCAAGAGAGCCACGGCGGCAATGAAGATAAATCCGTAGAGCAGCGTGTCGGTGCCCTCGCGGTGGAGACGTATTTTCTTGAATTTCCTGATGCGCTTGATCATGAGCGTTGAAATCCCGGAATTCGGGGTTGTACGGTGAATATTTGTTCTGTACCGCAATGGCGGCAGGCCGCAGCGGCGGTCACGTTTTTGCAAAGGTAGTCGTTTTTTGCTGACTGCACAAGTTTTTGGGTTATTCTTTTGGCTATCTCGTTTTTAAGACTTAACTTTGAATTCCAATTTGTATCCGGAAAATGGAAGATTTCATACACCTGCACGTCCATACTTACTACTCCATCCTCGACGGACAGTCGAGCATATCCAAACTTGTCGACAAGGCTATCGCCAACGGCATGCGCGGCATGGCCATCACCGACCACGGCAATATGTTCGGTGTCAAGGAACTCTACAACTATTGCAACGGAGTCAACAAGAAACGCAAGGAGGAAGGCAAGGAACCCTTCAAGCCTATCTTCGGATGCGAGATGTATGTGGCCCACCGCCGGAAGGAGGACCGTCAGCGCGAAAAGGGCGACATGAGCGGTTACCACCTCATCGTGCTGGCCAAGAACTACCACGGCTACAAGAACCTCATCAAACTGGTGTCGCGTGCGTGGGTCGACGGCTACTATATGCGTCCGCGTACCGACCGGGCCGATCTGGAGAAGTACCATGAGGACCTCATTGTCTGCTCGGCGTGTATCGCCGGCGAGGTGCCGGCCAAGATATTGCAAGACGACATAGCCGGGGCACGCGAGGCCATAGAGTGGTACAAGGGGCTTTTCGGCGACGACTACTACCTGGAGATACAACGCCACGAGGTGACCGACCCCCATCAGCGGGCCAACCGCGAGACCTATCCCTTGCAGCAGAAGGCCAACAAGGTGATTCTCGAGTTGGCCGAGGAATATGGCATCAAGGTGGTCTGCACCAACGACGCCCACTTCGTCGACCAGGAGAATGCCGAGGCCCACGACCATCTGCTCTGCCTTTCTACCGGCAAAGACCTCGACGACCCCAACCGTATGCTCTACTCCAAGCAGGAGTGGTTTAAGACGCGGGAGGAGATGAACGCCGTCTTTGCCGACGTACCCTTTGCCTTGTCGAACACGCTCGAGATACTCGACAAGGTGGAGACGTACAGTATCGACCATGCTCCCATCATGCCCTTCTTCCCCATTCCTGCCGAATTCGGTACGGAAGAGGACACCCGTCGGCAGTTTACCCCCGAACAATTGTTCCGTGAGTTCACCACCGACGAGAACGGCAATGACATCATGTCGCAGGAAGACGCCGAAGCCAAGATCAAGAAACTCGGCGGCATAGAGAAAATCTACCGCATCAAGTTTGAGGCCGACTATCTGGCCAAGCTTGCCTACGATGGTGCACGCCGTCTCTACGGCGACCCGTTGCCCGACGATGTGCACGAGCGTGTGAAGTTCGAGCTGCACATCATGAAGACCATGGGTTTTCCGGGATATTTCCTTATCGTGCAGGACTTCATCAATTCGGCCCGCGACGAACTGGGCGTCATGGTGGGCCCCGGACGTGGAAGTGCCGCCGGTTCGGTGGTGGCCTATTGCCTGGGCATCACGAAGATCGACCCCATCAAGTACGACCTGCTGTTTGAGCGTTTCCTCAACCCCGACCGTATCTCCCTCCCTGATATCGATACCGACTTCGACGATGACGGCCGTGGCCGCGTGCTGGAGTGGGTGGAAGACAAGTACGGCCACGACAAGGTGGCGCACATCATCACCTACGGTACGATGGCGACCAAGAACTCCATCAAGGATGTGGCGCGGGTAGAGAAACTTCCCCTCGAAATCTCCAACCGCCTGTGCAAGGCCATCCCCGACAAACTCACCGACGAGAAGGGAAACAATGTGAAGATGAACCTGCCCAACGCCATCAAGTATGTTCCCGAACTGCGCGAGGCGGAGGCCAGTCCCGACATCAAGATGCGCAATACCATCAAGTACGCCAAGATGCTTGAGGGTACGGTGCGCGGTACGGGTATCCATGCCTGCGGTACGATCATCTGCCGCGACGCCATATCAGACTGGGTGCCCGTGTCTACGGCCGAGGACAAGTCTGACCCCGGCCACAAATTGTTGGCCACACAGTATGACGGACATGTCATCGAGGAGACCGGACTGATCAAGATGGACTTCCTCGGTCTGTCGACCCTCTCCATCATGAAGGAGACCGTGGAGAACATACGGTTGACGCGCGGCATCACGCTCGACCTTGACACCATACCCATAGACGACGAACTCACCTACAAACTCTATCAGGAAGGCCGCACCGTCGGTACGTTCCAGTTTGAGTCGGCGGGCATGCAGAAATATCTGCGCGAATTGCATCCCACCGTGTTTGAGGACCTTATCGCCATGAATGCCCTCTACCGTCCGGGCCCGATGGACTACATCCCCTCGTTTATCAAGCGAAAGAACGGGCAGGAGGAGATCACCTACGACATACCGTGCATGGAGCGCTACCTCAAGGATACCTACGGCATCACGGTCTATCAGGAGCAAGTCATGCTCCTCTCGCGACAGCTGGCCAACTTCACCCGTGGCGAGTCGGACGCACTCCGCAAGGCGATGGGTAAGAAGAAGAAAGCCATCGTCGACGCGATGAAGCCCAAGTTTATCAACGGCGGCGTAAGCAACGGACATGACCCCAAGGTGCTCGAAAAGATATGGGGCGACTGGGAGAAGTTCGCCTCCTATGCCTTCAACAAGAGTCATGCCACCTGCTACTCGTGGGTGGCCTATCAGACGGCTTACCTCAAGGCGCACTATCCCGCTGAATTTATGGCCGGCAACATGAGCCGGTGTATCAACGATATCGGAAAAATCACCAAACTCATGAGCGAATGTCAGGCGATGGGCATACCCTGTCTCGGTCCTGACGTGAACGAGAGCCGTCAGAAATTCTCTGCCAACAAGAAGGGCGAGATACGTTTCGGCCTCTCTGCCATCAAGGGCATGGGCGATGCTGCCGCACAGGCCATCATCGAGGAACGCGACAAGAACGGCCCCTATACCGATATCTACAATTTCACCCAGCGTGTCAGTATGTCGGCCGTCAACCGCAAGGCGTTTGAAAGTCTGGCGCTCAGCGGCGGTTTTGACAATTTCGGTCATCCGCGCGAGCAGTATTTCGGCGTCACGCCCAAGGGTGACACCTTCCTCGACTTGCTTGTGCGCTACGGACAACTCTATCAGGTGGAGCGGCAGCAGGCACAGAACTCGCTGTTCGGCGACGATGAGGCGGCCGAACTGCCCAAACCGCCGTTCCCCAAGACGGAACAGTGGAGCACTATCGACAAACTCAACAAGGAACGTGATCTTGTGGGCATCTATCTCTCTGCCCATCCGCTCGACGACTACAGTCTTGCCCTCCGTCACATGTGCAACAAGCATGTCTGCGACCTCGGTCGCGATGCCGACAAACAGGAACTTGCCAAGTATGAGGAACTGACCTTCGGCGGCATCGTCAAGACGGTCGTCTCGCGCTTCTCCTCCAAGACCAACAAGCCTTACGGCATTGTCACCATGGAGGATTATGAGGGAAGTGGCGAACTGGCCTTCTTCGGTGACGAGTGGACGAAGTGGTCGAACTGGTTTCAGGAAGGCTACACCATCTACATCCGGGCCAAAAGTGTGCAGCGTTTCCAAAACAGCAACAGTTATGAGGTACGCATACAGAGCATAGAGTATCTCAGCGATGTGATGAAGAAAAGCATTGAGCGCTTCACGGTCACTATCGGTGAGGGGGCTTTCGATGAGATGACCTTGGAGAGTCTGTTTTCTGTGGTCAAGGAAGCGAAGGGCAGTGTGCCGCTCTACATCCAACTGATAGACAAGGAACACAACTGCAAGATACCGCTTCACAGCAGAAACATCCAGGTGGACATCAACAAAAGGTTTCTCGACAGTCTCGACGACCTCAAGCAGGAAACGGGTGAAAACGGCATCGACTACTTCATCAACTGATGCGCCTTTGGCACGGTGTTTGTTCTTGCTTGACGGTGCGAGACATGTGCAGCATTGCGGACATTCAGACAATAACCAATAAACAAACGATAAAAATGGAAGTAAAAATCACAACCGAAAATTTTGAGACCTACAAGAATGGTGAACTGCCCCTCGTTGTCGATCTGTGGGCTACATGGTGCGGTCCTTGCCGCATGATCGGTCCGATCGTGTCGGAACTGGCAGAGGAATTCGACGGCAAACTCGTTGTCGGCAAGTGCGACATCGAAGAGAATGACGATATCGCCGTTGACTATCGCGTGCGCAGTGTGCCCACGCTGCTGTTCTTCAAGGGCGGCGAACTGGTAGACAAATTCGTCGGTGCGGCCAACAAGTCCAAACTCAAGGAGAAGTTCGAGGCACTTTTGTAAGTCGTATAGAACAATCGGGTCCGAATCTCCGGACAAAATGGTGCATCAATCTATTGTATGTGCCAAATACCGCAAAGAGCGGCAGACTCCATATGAGTCTGCCGCTCTTTGCGTATCTGATGGTTTCCTGTTCTATTCTTCCCATACGAGGTAGGCCGAAACCAACCAGTGGTTCATCTCGTCACCCTTGATGGGTTGTGCCTTGGGGATATCGATGGTCAGCGTGTGCTGTCCGGCAGAGATATTGTTGAGGCTGACGGTCTCGGGCCATACGTCGCTGCCCGGACACCAGTTGGAGCGTGACAGGTCGGAAGAGGCCAGAGGTTCTTCCACCTCTTTCTCGGCATATCCTTCCTCGCTGATGTAGGCTGCCTTGCGCGGAATAAGCCATACGCCGGTGGCAGGATTGAAGCGGCGGAACGATGCGCAGTCGTCTCTCCACGGCGTGAAACGGTAGATCTCGTGTCCGTCTATGGAGAGGATGTTCTCATTGGGGGTGAACTCGTCGCCTCCGTCATGGCCGCCGTGTCCGGTGACGATGTATTTCAACCGTACGTTCTTGGCTTTGGCGGGCAGGGTGAAGGTGGTGGCCAGCGGTTTGCGGGCGAAGATGTCGGGATATTCCTGGCCGATGTAGTAGACCGTATTGACGACCGGTTCTACATGGCGTGCGGGCATCTTGTCGCAGGAGATGGTGCTTTCCTTGAAGTCGAGGGCGACGGAAGCGATGTAGCCCGGTTCGGTCCAGGTGTCGATGAATACGCCGACATAGGCTTCGCCTTCAAGTGCGGGGTAGAGGTCGGTGATGTCCTGCTGCCACTCCACCTGCTGTTCCCATTTGGGAATGTATACGGGACGGCGTTTGGCGGTGAGCGTATCGTTGTTGGCACTGTAGTGTCCTACGCCGAAGGGTGTCATGAAACGCATCAGTTCGAGGGTCGGTTTGTAGTCCTTTCCGGCTACCACACCGATGAGCCGCTCGTACTGCGTGGTGTCGATGGCGGGGAATTTCTTCTCTCCCTTGGCGATGGACATCAGGTTGACGGCCGACTGCTTGGGCAGTACGAAGCAGGAACCGGACTTGTCCCAGCGGTCGCCGTTGGAGGCGACGGTCACCTTGATGTTGACCTTGACATTGCGCTGGTAGTGGGGAATGGTGATCTTCTTGAGGATGATGCGTCCGTTGACCAGACGTATGATACCGTCGGCACCGGCTTCGGCATAGTTGCCGATGCGGTCGGGGTCGAAGTGTACGTTGGTCTTGTCGAACACCGTAATGTGGGTATCGCCCAAAGCGGCATATTCCTTGTGGCCGGAGGCGAGTGCCGAAGCCGGAAGAAGCAGGGTCAGAAGGGCGGCGAAAACAATATTCTTTCTGTTCATAATTGTGGCGGTATTATTTTTTCTCTTCGGGTACGGTTGTCGTGCGGGTGAACTTGCCGTTCTGGTCTACCGTGTACTTCATCTTTTCCGATGCAGAACGTATGCCGATGCGGAAGGCTCCGGCCGTGGCTTCCATGTCAATGTTGCACCCCTGCGGTAGCGATGCGTAGTCGGCATCGGTCAGTCCCAGTCCGTCGATGGAGCCGACAAACTGTCCGGTCTTGGCGCGGTGGTCCATCTGGGCGTAGAACATGGCCCAAAGCAGACGGTAGACATCCATCTGATAGGGAGTCTTGAAGGTATCGGTGCCTTCGCCCACCGTCTTGTCGGAGAACTGGAGGAAGCCCCAGCGGTCGGGCATGTGCATGTCGATCTTTCCGGTCGGTGTCCATACCCAGTTCTCTTCGGGTCCGCCCTTCTTGAGCCATTCCACGCGGGAGAAGTTGAGGCGCCAGATGTTGCCGGCCTTCAGCGGATTGTCGAAGTTTACGGTGACGGCCTTGTGCGGGATAGCCATCTCCACGGTCCATGTACGGTCGGTGTCGGTCGACTTGTTGAGCGTGCCGTCGCGTGACACGGCCAGTTGGAGTCCCGGGCAGTCCCATTGTACCATGAAGTTGCCGCCCGAGCGGTAAGCCTTGTCGAGCATGAGGTCGAAGACGACGCCGCGCGCATTGTTTTCTATCTCGAAATAGTTGTGGCCGTCGCCGTCGGGGTCGATAAATACCTCAAAGTCGTTGTCGTGGTAGATGATGGCATCGTGCTCGGTGAGGTTGGCTACGATGTCGGGCTCTTCCATGACGGCCGAAACGTAGAGGTAGTCATCGTCCCAAAGCATGCGGGCCTTGGTGTCGTATTTGGGGGTAGGGAAACCCTCGCCGCTGATGTCGACAAACGATTCGGTCTCAGCGGCTTTCTGCCAAGCGCGCTCGTTGAGTTTGCCGTCAATCTTTATCTTTTCGGATGTGCGGTAGCACACGTAGTTGCGGGGCATGGTCAGTTGGCGGGCATACTTTTCGAGCAGGCTCTGCTGGGCTACTGCCGGCAGTATGGATACTGCGGCAAGGATGGCGGAGGTGATGATATTTTTGTTCATGATGTTTCTTCTTTATTGGTTGTCAGTTGCTCTCTATCACTTGGCCTACACCGCGATAGAGTTTGATCGGTCCGTCGAGCAGCACGGCCAGAACGGTGATTTGCGGGTCGAGCGATTTCTCGGGCACGTCGATATAGAGGTTGCCCGGCACTTCGCTCCAGTAGTTTTTGTTGTAGATCTTCCACGGTATGATGGCACCGTCGCCGACTACCCATACGCGGTTGACCTTGTTCATCAGTCCTTTTACTTCAACGGGTCCGTTGGGCTTGTAGGGCAGATAGAGGTAGAGTATGTCGCCGGCCTTGTTGAGTGTGGTGTAGCCTTGGAAGTGTTCGTTGGGTATGCCTGCCCGGGTATCGTAGATGGCTTCCTTGTGTTTCTTGGTCCAGCGTCCGAACTCCTTGAGTGTGGCAATCTGCTCTTCGGGGATGGTGCCGTCGGCCTTGGGGCCGATGTCGAGCAGCAGGTTGCCGCCCATGCTCAGACAGTCGACGAAGGTGCGCAGAAGGATGAAGGGCGACTTGTAGTTGGTGTCGGCGTGCTGGTAGCCCCATGAGTCGTTCATGGTCATGCAGAGCTCCCAGTACTTGTCTTTCGGGCGCACGACGGGCACGCCCTGCTCGGGAGTGGCGTAGTCGCCATAGCCTTGTATGCGGGAGTTGATGATGGTGGTGGGGTTGGTGGAGCGCAGAAGGTTGACGATACCCTTGGAGTTCCAGGCTTCGGCGGTCTGCTCCCAGTCGCCGTCAAACCAGTAGAGGTCGGGCTTGAACTGGGTGTTGAGCTCCTTGAGCTGGGCGAAGTTGAAATCGACGAAGCGTTTCCAGCGTGCGGGGTCGTCCTTGTAGCGGGTTTCCGTGCGGGTCATGTTGGGGTAGTCGGGGTGAGACCAGTCGAGCAGTGAGTAGTAGAAGCCCAGTTTGAGTCCTTGCTTCCGTACTTCCTTGACAAAGGGAGTGATGAGGTCGCGCTTGGCGGGAGTGCTCTTCATGGTGCTGAGTGTGCCGGCCTTGGTGTCCCAGAGGGCTACGCCATCGTGGTGCTTGGTGGTGATGACGGTGTATCGGGCACCGCTTTCCTTGATGAGGTCTACCCATGCTTTAGGGGCGTACTTCGAGGCGGTGAAGCCCTTGCACTGTTTCATGTATTCGTCGTAGGGCAGGTATTTGTTGTAGAAAGACCAGCTTTCTGATACGCCGTTGACGGCGTAGATGCCCCAGTGTATGAATATGCCCAGTTTGGCTTGGGCGAACCATTCCATGTTTTCGTCCGTCTGCTTGGCAGGTTCTTCCTGGGTCTGGGCCGACAGAGGTGTGGCGCATGACAGCAGAAAGGTTCCGGCGAGGATGGCCAGTATTTGTTTCTTTTTCATGTGTAGGTATGTTTTGGTTTTGTTTTCAGTCGATTTAGGGCTTTGCGGGATGTTCGGGGTGGCGGCTTTTCCTTTCTCTTGTCTGTCGGCAAGGCGTTGTCTTGGCGGAATGGTGGAGAAAAAGGTTGTGGATAGGCCGTTTACAAAGTTAATCAATTATTTTCTGACGTATGTCCTTTTTCCGAAAAAATAGGCCGGTAGGGTATGGAACGTGGGGACGGGAAAAGAAAAACGGGTTCGCCATGCACTTCTGCGTGGCGAACCCGTTGATGGGTATCTGGCGTTTCGTGAAATCTATTCCAGACCGATGATCTTCTCCCAATCCTCGCTGAGGGTCTGCATATTGGGCACGACAATGTCGGCACCGGCTTCTGCGAGGACCGTGTCGGGAAGCGGACCGCTGTTGATGGCGATGGTGAACATGCCGGCTGCGGCTCCGGAGCGTACGCCGAGTGGAGCGTTCTCCACGACGATGCCTTCCCAGGGGTGTTGGCATCCCGCCTTTTCCAGTCCCATAAGATAGGGGTCGGGAGCAGGTTTGCCGTGACTCACGTCGTAGGCGCAGACGATATGGGCGCGGTCGAGAAACTCATGGAAGTCCTCTTCGAGACGGGCGATGAGCGGACGTTGTCCGCTGCCGGTGACGATGCCCACCTGCATGCCGGCGGCCTTGATCTTGCGCATCAGTTCGAATGTGCCGGGCATGACAGGCGATTTGGGCAAGAGTCCGAACAGGCGGGCTTTCTCGTCGTACATCTCCTGAGCTTCGGCTTCGGTGATGTCGCGTCCCTGCTGTTGCTTGACCACAATCTGTATGGTCTCCACGCCGCGCATGCCCTCGTATTTGTAGGTATCGGCATAGGGCATATCGATGCCGTACTCGGCCATGGCTTTCTGCCAGCATACGGCATGGTTGTGCATGGAGTCGTACACGGTGCCGTCCATGTCGAACAGCACCGTCTTTGGAGTGAACTCGGTGTAGCCGAACTTCTGCAGATAGGCGTTGACGCAGTTGTATGTCATGTAGCGTCCTCTCTGCTTATGCTTCGGCGGCCAGGCGCTCCTTGATGGCTTTGCTTTCAGTCTCGTAGCCGGGCTTGTCGAGCAAGGCGAACATGTTTTTCTTGTAGGCTTCCACTCCGGGCTGGTTGAACGGGTTGACCTCCAGCAGGTTGCCGCTGATGCCGCAGGCAATCTCGAAGAAGTAGATGAGCTGTCCGATGCAGTATTCGGAGAGTTTCGGTACGCTGACACGGATGTTGGGTACACCGCCGTCGACGTGTGCGAGGCGTGTGCCGAGCTCGGCCATCTTGTTCACCTCGTCGACGTGCTTGCCAGCGAGGAAGTTGAGGCCGTCAAGATTCTCGTCATCGTGGGGGAAGAGCAGGCTCTCGTTGGTGTTCTCCACGCTGAGTACGGTTTCGAAGATGGAGCGCTCGCCTTCCTGTATCCACTGTCCCATGGAGTGGAGGTCGGTCGTGAAGTCGCAGGATGCGGGGAAGATACCCTTGCCGTCCTTGCCTTCGCTTTCTCCGTAGAGCTGTTTCCACCACTCGCTGAAGAAGTGGAGTTTGGGCTGGAAGTTGACCATGATCTCAATCTTCTTTCCGCCCTGGGCGTAGAGGGCGTTGCGCACGGCAGCGTAGAGGGCGGCGGGGTTTTCGTCGAAGGGCACGTCCATGCCGGTGGCTTTCTCCATGTCTGCGGCACCGCTGACGAGGGCCTTGACATCAAATCCTGCTACGGCGATAGGCAACAGTCCTACGGGGGTGAGTACGGAGAAGCGTCCGCCTACGTTGTCGGGGATGACAAAGGTCTTGTAGCCTTCCTTGGTGGCGGCTGCACGGGCTGCTCCCTTGTGTGCGTCGGTGATGGCGACGATGACATCCTTGGCTTCTTCCTTGCCGCGCTGTGCTTCGCACTGCTTCTTGAGCAGACGGAAGGTGAGGGCGGTCTCGGTGGTTGTGCCCGACTTGGAGATGTTGATCACGCCGAACTTCTTATCTTTGAGGTATTCAGTCAGTTCGAAGAGATAGTCTTCGCTGATGTTGTTGCCGGCGAAGAGTATGGTGGGGTTCTTCTTGTCGGCCACAAGCCAAGAGAAAGCATTGCTCAGGGCTTCGATGACAGCGCGAGCGCCGAGATAACTACCGCCGATGCCTGCCACGACGACGGCCTCGCACTTTTCGCGCAGGGTGGCTGCAGTGGCTTCTATTTCGGCCAGAAACTCGGGTGTGATGGATGACGGCAGGTGCAGCCATCCGAGGAAATCGTTGCCGGGGCATGTGCCGCTCTTGAGTGCCTCCTGTGCGGCGGCGACGGCAGGCTCATACGCTTTCACGGCACCCTCTCCGAGGAATTGGGTGGCCTTTGTGATGTCTAAGCTGATACTTTTCATTTTTCTTGTTATTGTTATTAAAGTATGTTGTTTCTTTGTCTGTGGGGTGTCTGCTTTGTCTGTGGGTGTCTATCTGAACGAGTCGGTGAGCAACTTGATCTCTATCTGCGGACTGATGCGCTCGTAGAGTATGTTGTACACGGCGTCGAGGATGGGCATGTTGACGTGCATGTGGCGGTTTTTCTCCTTCATGCACTTTGTGCCGAAGTAGCCTTCGGCGATCATCTCCATTTCTATCTGTGCGCTCTTGACGCTATAGCCTTTGCCGATCATGGTGCCGAAGGTGCGGTTGCGCGAGAATTTCGAGTAGCCGGTGACGAGCAGGTCGCCGAGGTATACGGAGTCGTACACGCTGCGCTCGAGGGGGAATATGGCGGTGAGGAAGCGCGACATCTCCTGTACGGCGTTGGATATGAGTACGGCCTGGAAATTGTCGCCGTACTGCAGGCCGCTGCAGATGCCTGACGCGATGGCGTAGACATTCTTCAGGACGGAGGAATATTCTATGCCCATGACATCGGTGCTGGTCTTGGTCTTGATGAATTCGGAGGTGAGGGCGGTGTCGGCGAAAACTTGGGCTTTGTTTTGGTCGGCACACCCTACGGTGAGGTAGGACAGACGCTCAAGGGCTACTTCTTCGGCGTGTGACGGTCCGCCTATGCAGGCGAGGTTTTCCATCGGCACGTCGTAGACCTCGTGGAAGTATTCCGAGCAGGAAAGGTTGTCTTCGGGTACGAGTCCTTTGATGGCGGTGACGATGAATTTGCCGCGCAGCCGTGTGCGCAACTTCTTGAGGTGGTTTTTGAGGTAGGGGGAGGGGATGACGAAGATGAGGGTGTCGTAGGCTTCCACTACCTTGTTGATGTCGCTCGAGAAGAAGATCTCGTCGACATTGAAGTGTACGCTGGTGAGGTAGGTGGGGTTGTGGCCCATGCGGCGGAAGTCCTCGATGTGGTCGTCGCGGCGTATGTACCAGCCGATGTGGTGGGTATGGCCGATGACAATCTTGGCGATGGCTGTGGCCCAACTGCCTCCTCCTATAATTGCTATCTTCCCGCAATCGAACATGCCGTGTGTGTTTTGATCTGTTGTATTCAGGCGGGAAGGCTGTCATGGCGCGGATGCCGCCGTGGCGGCCTTCCCCATACCTGTCTTGTCTTAACGCGCGGTGCGCTTACGCATTGGCGTTGTCTATCCATTGCTGGAACTCGTCTACCTTGGGGTTGGTGTAGCCGAGCTTGTATTTCTTGTTGACGCCGCAGACATCCATCTGCAGTTTCTGTGCCTTGACCTCCTTGATGTCGGAGACAAGGTTGTAGCCGGCCTTGTTGAGCACGGGTACCCACTCTTCGGGTACGCCGAGGGCCTGCCATTCGGCGACGCTGCTCTTGGGGGCTTTCTTCTCGGGGCGCATCTGGGGGAAGAAGAGCACTTCCTGTATGGTGGTCTGTCCGGTCATGAGCATCACGAGGCGGTCGATGCCGATACCGATACCCGAGGTCGGGGGCATACCGTACTGCAGGGCGCGGAGGAAGTCCTGGTCGATGATCATGGCTTCATCGTCACCCTTGTCAGCGAGGCGCATCTGCTCCTTGAAGCGTTCTTCCTGGTCGATGGGGTCGTTGAGCTCGGAGTAGGCGTTGGCCAGCTCCTTGCCGTTGACCATCAGCTCGAAGCGCTCGGTCAGTCCGGGCTTGGAGCGGTGCATCTTGGTGAGGGGTGACATCTCGACGGGGTAGTCGATGATGAAAGTCGGTTGTATGAAGGTGCCTTCGCAGAATTCGCCGAAGAGCTCGTCGATGAGTTTTCCCTTGCCCATGGTCT
Organism: Akkermansia muciniphila; assembly: GCA_963621665.1. Taxonomy (GTDB): domain Bacteria; phylum Bacteroidota; class Bacteroidia; order Bacteroidales; family Bacteroidaceae; genus Prevotella. The sequence continues at coordinate 27,932 of CAVFEZ010000003.1, forward strand.
CGTCTACCTCCATGCCTTTCTCGAGGCAGAAAGCACGGATTTCCTCTTCGGTCTTGCCGTTGCAGTCAAATCCGGTCTTCTCCTTGATGGCATCAAGGATGGGGAGACGGCGGTAGGGGGCCTTGAAGCTGACGATGTTGCCGCCAATCTCGCGCTCGGGCTTGCCGTTGACTGCGATGCAGACGGTTTCGAGAAGTTTCTCGGTGAACTCCATCATCCAGTTGTAGTCCTTGTACTGCACGTAGAGTTCCATGCAGGTGAATTCGGGGTTGTGGTTGCGGTCCATACCCTCGTTGCGGAAGTTCTTGCCGATCTCGTACACGCCTTCGAAGCCGCCGACGATGAGTCGCTTGAGGTACAGCTCGGTGGCGATGCGCATGTACATGTCGATGTTGAGGGCATTGAAGTGGGTGATGAACGGGCGTGCGCTTGCGCCTCCGGCAATGGCCTGCAGGGTCGGGGTTTCTACCTCGGTGTATCCGGCCTCGTCGAGCACGCGGCGGATGGTGCGTACTACGGTGGCACGCTGCAGGAAGGTGTCCTTCACGCCGTCGTTGACGATCAGGTCCACGTAGCGCTGGCGGAAACGCAGTTCGGGATCCTCAAACTTGTCGTAGGCCACACCGTCCTTGTACTTGACGATGGGAAGGGGTTTGAGGCTCTTTGACAGGAGGGTGAGGCTTTGGGCGTGTACGGAGATTTCACCGGTCTGTGTGCGGAAGACGAAACCCTTGACGCCGATGAAGTCGCCGATGTCGAGCAGACGTTTGAACACGGTGTTGTAGAGGTCTTTGTTCTCGTCGGGGCAGATGTCGTCGCGGGTGATGTATACCTGTATGCGGCCCTTGGAGTCCTGCAGTTCCACGAAGCTGGCTTTGCCCATGACGCGGCGGCTCATCATACGTCCGGCGATGACGACTTCGCGCTTCTCGCCTTCATCGCTGAACTGTGCCTTGATGTCCTCGGAGAAAGCGTTGGTCGGGTATTCTGCGGCGGGGTAGGGGTCGATGCCCAGATTGCGCAGTTCCTGCAGACTTTGTCTTCTTACGATCTCTTGTTCACTTAGTTCTAAAACGTTCATATATATCTTTGTTCTTTTTTTGTTCTTTTTGCTTGTTTGTGGCAGACCGTCGTGGATTGTTGTCCCGTCTGCCGGTCCGTGCATAGGATGCGTATGCACACAATTATCCTATGAATGAACGTGCAAATTTACTAATTATTTCTGAAAGCGGGTCTCTTTTTCCCATTTAGTGGTGTGGAAAAGCGTGGCGGAGGGAGTGACGGCAACAAAAACGTCCGCCGGCACTGTGGACGTGTGTGTCGGCGGACGTTGAAGGTGTGGGGTAGTGGAGGTCTATTTGCGGTTGCGCCACATGGTGCTGATGTCTTCAAGCGACTTGCCCTTGGTCTCGGGCACAAGCCGCCATACGAAGACGGCGGAAATGATGCAGATGATGCCGTACAGGCCGTAGGTGAACCAGTGTCCGAAGTGGTCACCGGGCTGCAGGTGCATGTTGAACATGGGCACGAAGGTGGAACTTACGATGAAATTGAATATCCACTGGAAGGCCACTGCGATGGCTACTGCTGCGCCGCGGATGGTGTTGGGAAATATTTCGGCAATGTAAACCCAGCAGATGGGACCCCATGAGAACATGAACGAGGCGCTGTACACCATGATGGATACCATGGTGACGATGTTGAGGGCGGGATTGCCGAAGGTCAGGGCTACGCCGATGGCGCCGATGGCCATGCCTATCGAACCGGTGATGAGCAGGGGTTTGCGTCCGAGTTTCTCGACGGTGAACACGGCGACGAGCGTGAAGAGGATGTTGACCACACCCATCACGACGGTCTGTACCATGGGGTTGTCCATGCCCATATCGCCGAAGATACGTGGGGCGTAGTAGAGCACGGCGTTGATGCCGATGGCCTGCTGGAACACGCTGAGCATGATGCCGATGAAGATACACAGATAGCCGTAGGAGAAGAGTCGCTCGGTCTTTGTCTCCATGGTGTTCTTGATGTCTGCGAGTATCTGTCCGGCTTTGATGTCGCCGTTGATGCGGGCCAGAATGCGATGGGCCAGGCTGTCTTTGCCGATCAATACGAGGTAGCGCGGAGTCTCGGGTACGAAGCAGATGAGAATGGTGAACAGTCCGGCGGGGACCATCTCGCTACCGAACATGTAACGCCAGCCTGTGGTGATGGTCCAAGGGTCGGAGGAGGCGGCCACCTTGCTGAATCCCTGGCCTATCTGCTCGATGATGGGGTTGGTGTGGTCGCCGAGGATGAGGAAGTTGACGAAGTACACGACGAGTTGGCCGAAGATGATGGCAAACTGGTTCCAGCTCACGAGCATGCCGCGTATCTCGCTGGGGGCTACCTCGCCGATATACATCGGGCAGATGGCCGATGCCATGCCGACACCGATGCCGCCGAGTATGCGGTAGAAGTTGAAGACGACGAGCAGGGTCCAGGTCGGTTGGCCCTCGGGCAGTATGTACGACTCGGGGCGCATGGAGCCCCAGGCGGAGAGGAAGAAGCAGATGCCGGCGATGACGAGCGACTTCTTGCGGCCGCAGCGGCTGGCGAAGAATCCCGACACGGCACTACCGATGATGCAGCCGATAAGGGCCGAACTGGAGGTGAAGCCGTGCATGAAGTCGGTATATGTGAAGTCTTTGGCGCCGAGGAAGAAGGCCTGAAGTCCTTTCTCTGCACCGGAGATGACGGCGGTGTCGTAGCCGAAGAGCAATCCGCCCAATACGGCTACCATGACGATGGAGATGAGGTAACTTTTGCTACCGTTTTGTTGATTTGGCATTTTCAGTTGATTAGGTTGATGATGGTTGTTGTATGACGGATGTAGGGTGAGATGCAATGAAAAGTCCCGCGTCTCCCGTGCGTGGACTGGCACGCGGTGTGAGTCGCGGGACTTCTCTGTGGTGTATGTCAGTCTGACTTATTTGGCATAGAGGGCGACGATGGTCTCGTACTTCTCCTGCTTGCCGCTGGTCTGTTTGGGCTCGCCGTTCTTCTTGGCGTAGTCAACCAGTTGCTCGAGGGTGAGCTCGCCGTTCTCGAACTTCTTGCCTTCGCCTGCGTCGAAACTTGCGTAGCGCTCTTTGAACATCTGGGGCAGTTCGCTCTCGGTGAGGATGGCTGCTGCGTTCTCGAGTGCGCGGGCCATAGCGTCCATGCCGGAGATGTGGGCGATGAAGATGTCCTCGGGATCGGTGCTGTTGCGGCGGAGTTTGGCGTCGAAGTTGCTACCGCCGTTGCCCAGACCGCCGTTGCGGATGATCTGCATCATGGCCTGTGTGAGGTCGTAGTTGTCGATGGGGAACTGGTCGGTGTCCCAGCCGTTCTGGTAGTCACCGCGGTTGGCGTCGATGGAGCCGAGCATACCGTTGTCTACGGCTACTGCCAGCTCGTGCTCGAAGGTGTGTCCGGCGAGGGTGGCATGGTTGACCTCGATGTTCACCTTGAAGTCCTTGTCCAGACCGTGTGCGCGGAGGAAGCCTACTACGGTCTCTACGTCAACGTCGTACTGGTGCTTGGTGGGCTCCATGGGCTTCGGCTCGATGAGGAAGGTGCCGGTGAAGCCTTTTGAACGGGCATAGTCGCGTGCCAGGGTGAGCATCTGTGCGAGGTGCTCCTTCTCACGCTTCTGGTCGGTATTGAGCAGAGACATGTAGCCTTCGCGTCCGCCCCAGAATACGTAGTTGGTACCGCCGAGCTTGATGGTGGCATCGATGGCGTTCTTGATCTGCACGGCAGCGCGTGCCACAACGTCGAAGTCTGGGTTGGTGGCCGCACCGTTCATATAGCGCTTGTGGCCGAATACGTTGGCAGTACCCCAAAGCAACTTGATGTCGGTGCCCTTCATCTTCTCTACTGCATAGTCGGTGATGGCCTTCATGTTGGCCTCGTACTCGTCGATGTCATCGGAGGGGTCGACAAGGTCGACATCGTGGAAACAGAAATACTCGATACCGAGTTTTTCCATGATCTCGAAACCGGCGTCCATCTTGTCCTTGGCGCGCTGTACGGCATCTTCGGCCTTGTCCCACTCGTAGGTGCGGGTGTTGCCGCCGAACTGGTCGCCGGAAGCCTGGCCGAGGGTGTGCCACCATGCCATGGCGAACTTGAGCCAGTCTTTCATCTTCTTGCCCATCACTACCTTTTCGGGCTGGTAGTAGTGGAATGCCATCACGTTCTTGCTTTCAGGTCCCTCGAAGGGGATTTTTCCGATTTGAGGAAAATATTCTTTTGCCATAATTCTTTGTTTGAAGTATGTTAGTTGTATAATTTGTTTATTGTATGCTTGTTTGTTGGCACGTCAGTGCGCCAATGTTTGTTCCAGGGTCTGCTTCCAGCGGGCGTAGGCTTCGAGGTACTGCTCCTGTTGTTGGGCATCGGGGGTGATCACGCCGAGTTTCTTCAGTGAGGCGAAGGCTTCGGTGTTGTCGCGGTAGATGCCGCAGCCCATTCCTGCTCCGCGTGCTGCGCCTACGCTGCCGTCGGTCTCGTAGAGCTCGATGGTGGCGCCGCTTGTATTGGCGAGCGTTTGGCGGAATATCGGACTGAGAAACATGTTGGCGCGTCCTGCGTGTACTTTCTGTATGTCCATGCCCATGGAGCGCATCACTTCCATGCCGTAGCAGAAACTGAACACGATGCCTTCCTGTGCGGCGCGTACGAGGTGGGCGCGGTTGTGCTTGTTGAAGTTGAGCCCGTGTATGGAGCAACCGGTCTCCCGGTTTTCGAGCACGCGCTCTGCTCCGTTGCCGAAGGGGATGACGGTCACGCCGTCGCTGCCTACGGGGACGGTGGCAGCCAAGTCGTTCATCTCGGCATAGCCAAGGTCGGGGGTCACGTTGCGGTGGGTCCATGCGTTGAGTATACCGGTGCCGTTGATGCAAAGCAATACGCCGAGGCGGGTCTGCGACTCGGTGTAGTTGACGTGGGCGAAGGTGTTGACGCGGCTCTTCGGGTCGTAGTTGGTCTCGCCGAGCACACCGTATACTACACCGGAGGTGCCGGCGGTGGAGGCAATCTCACCGGGATTGAACACGTTGAGTGAAAGGGCGTTGTTGGGCTGGTCGCCGGCGCGGTAACTGATGGGGGTGCCTTCCTGCAGTCCGGTCTCGGCTGCTGCGGCTTTTGATACGCGGGCTTGTATGGCGAAAGTGGGTACAATGGGAGCAATCATCTCCTTGGGTATTTCCAGTTCGTCGAGCAGGGGCTGCGATACGGAGCGGTTTTTGAAATCCCAGAATATGCCTTCGGAGAGTCCGCTGACGGTGGTATTGGCTTCGCCGCTGAGTTTCATGGCCAAATAGTCGCCCGGGAGCATGATCTTGTCGATGCGTGAGAAGAGGTCAGGCTCATTCTCGCGTACCCATGCCAGTTTGGCGGCGGTGAAGTTGCCGGGAGAATTGAGCAGGTGGCTCAGGCAATAGTCTGCGCCCAGCCGTTGCCAGGCGCGTTCGCCGTAGGGTACGGCGCGTGAGTCGCACCAGATGATACTGTCCCGGAGCGGTTGTCCGTCATGGTCTACGCATACTAGTCCGTGCATCTGGTAGGAGATGCCTATGCCGCGTATGTCTTCGCCTTTGGCACCTGTGTCGGCCATGATTTTGGCCAGAGCCAGTTTTGCGTTGTCCCACCACATCTCCGGCGACTGTTCCGCCCATCCGGCCTTGAGTGCCTTGATGGGGGCCTCGTGTTCGGGGTAGAAGGCCGAGGCGGCGCAGTCTCCGCTGTCTATGTCGACGAGTGAGGCTTTCACGCTGCTGCTGCCTACGTCGAAGCCGAGTAAGTATTGTCTTGCTTTCATGTGTGTGTTTTTAGTTCTATGGTAAATGTGTCGGCGTTTCCATGTGGGGCGCTCCATGTGGGGGTGCGGTAACCGTTACTATGCAAAGGTAGGAAAACTTCATCCTATATGGATATTTTGATGGGGTTTTTTAGGTGAAAAAATCTTAATGTACGGTTGGCATAAATTCGGAATTTATGTCTAATTTTGCATTTGCGTATTGTAGTTTCTTTGGGAAACCGCCTAAATTCTTTACCGTCATGTCAACGATTATTTATCCGTCACCCATTGTCGGTCCGATACACAGCCGTCGGTTGGGTGTGTCGCTCGGTATCAATCTGATGCCGGACGACGGCAAGGTGTGTACGTTTGATTGTCTGTACTGTGAGTGCGGGTTCAACGCAGACCGTAGGGCGCATCACCCGCGTCCGACCCGCGGGGAAGTGTCAATGGCGTTGGAGGCCAAACTGCAGACCATGCAGGCCGAAGGTACCGTGCCGGATGTGCTGACCTTCTCGGGCAACGGCGAGCCTACGGGACATCCGGATTTTCCCGGTATCGTGGACGATGTACTGCGGCTGCGCGACCGCTATTTCCCGTCGGCCAGGGTGTCGGTGCTGAGCAATGCCACTTTTGCCCATCTGCCCCAGGTGCATGAGGCGCTGATGCGGGTCGACAACAACATTCTGAAACTCGATACGGTCAGTCCTTCCTATATCAAGACCGTCGACCGTCCGGTGTCGGCGCAGTACGATGTGCGACGTATCATCGATACGATGCGTTCCTTTGCCGGACACGTCATTGTGCAGACCATCTTCATGCACGGCCGGGCGATGGACGGCACTTCCGTCGACAATGTCAGTGAGGAGTATGTCGCCCCTTGGCTTTCGGCTCTTTCTGATATCGGTCCGCAGCAGGTCATGATCTACACGATAGACCGTGAGCCCCCTGATCCGTATCTGAACAAGGCTACCCATGAGGAACTCGATGCAATAGGCCGCCGTGTGGAGGCTTTGGGGATTTCCTGTACGGTAGCCTATTGATTTTCAACGTAAATTATGCAGAAAAACAATTCTTCTTTTTCCATAAAAAAGTATCATTCTTGATGTTTCGTAGGTTGTCTTTCCCTACAATGGTTTGTTTGGTTGTCGGCCTCTTGCTGTTGTTTCCTGTCGATTTGTCGGCCAAGAAGAAAAAGCGCAGGACACTGCGCCAGCGCACGGAGCGATTGCTCGGTGTGGCCGACAGTCTGCGGCTGCGTATGCGCTACGCCGCCGATCACGGCTATATGTTGCAATGGATGGATACGCTCTACCGTGAACGTCTCCACAAGGGCGACATCGACTCGCTGAAATACCGCAAGGTGATGCGCCGTTTGGCACGCATCGACGGTTATCTTTTCAGCGGCGACTCGCTATTGGCGCTGAACTACCGCAAGAAAAACATTGACACGGCCTACATCGTCCGTCCAGGAGGACGATGGACGGTCAAGTTGCGCGGCAATCTCTCGGGGGCCAAACTCCGTTTTGTCAGCACTTCCGATGGCGTGCGCGACGACATGACGGTGCGTTCCGAGTACCGCGGTACGATGAGTGTCAGTGTGCTCTATCGCGGTCTTGGCCTCGGTGTGGCTGTCAATCCGGCCAAGTGGGTGGGCAAGGGCAAGGACTATGAGTTCAACCTCAACTCCTACGGCAACCGTTTCGGTTTTGATATCGTCTATCTGGCCTCGAACACCTATAGCGGATCAAGGACGGTGGGCGGCGTGGAAACACCCATCAGCAGTGGCATGGTGCGGCAGAAGGCGCTCAATGTCAATGTCTACTACGCCTTCAACGGCCGGAGGTTTTCCTTCCCGGCAGCCTTCAGCCAGAGTTATGTGCAGCGCCGGAGTGCGGGCAGTTGGATGTTGGGCGCAAGTTTTGACGGTACGCGGACCGACATACGCACGTCTGCGTCGGCCGATGCGCCTACCTTGAAGGTGCGCACCGCCGAGGTGGCCGTCGGGGCAGGCTACGGCTACAACTTTGTGGCCGGCCGTCACTGGCTCTTCCATCTCTCGGCCTTGCCTACGCTGACCGTCTACTCGCACGACTATACCAAGGAGGAAGGCGTGCGCAACAGTATGGCCTACCATTTCCCGAGTGCCGTCATCACCGGTCGAGGAGCGGCCTTGTATTCCTGGCGCAACAAGTTTTTGGGTGCCACGATGGTCTACAATTATTCCGTGGCGGGCGACGAGAAGCGGTTGGAGGTGCAGCGCGACAAGTGGCGCATGCGTTGCTTCTTCGGTTTTCGCTTCTGACCTTATTTTTTCACGCTTCACTATATAGAAGCGTTGTTGCTATCGGCGGATTCGTTTGCGGATCCGCCGTAGTTGTTTTAGGACTTTTGCGCCGGCCTCTTCGCCTTTTTTGATCATCTTGCTGATTTTCTTTTCGCTGAAACTTCCTGCGCTGAATCCCTTGAGGTCGGGGTTGATGTATACGTCGACGTGCTTGAGGTTTTCGCGGTAGACCGGCAGGTCCGGCCGCTGGGCTGCCCAGTGCAGTATCCTGGCAAGATTGCTTTTTGTCTTGCGGGAGCGGTGGCGTTTGGAGCGGCGGTCTACGTCTTCATCCTCGTGCTTGTTTTGGGTGAGGTCGACGGCAATCACGATATCAGCCCCCATGTCGCGTACCACGTCGACGGGCAGGTTGTCTACCAGTCCGCCGTCAAGCAGTTTCACGCTGTCTATCTCTATGGCCTTGAATGCGCCCGGTATGGCCATGCTGGCGCGTATGGCCTGCGAGAGCCGTCCGCTGGAGAGGACTACCTTGCGGCGGTTGCGGTAGTCGGTGGCGACGCACCGGAACGGTATGGGCAGACTGTCAAACGAGATACTGTCGGTACGTTGGGTCATGGAGTCGAGCATTTGGGTCACTCGGTCGCCGTACATGAGTCCTACCGCCTTGCTCTTTCCTGCGCGGCTGCTCCGTCTGACCGGGAAACCGAATACATAGGTTATGCCGTCGCGCCGGGCAAACATGCGTCTGGTAAGCGTCGTGTCGCGGTCGCTGAGCAGGGTGAGCCAGTCTTGGTGGCGGAACATGCTGTCGAGTTCTTCGCTGCGGTAGCCGCACGAGTAGAGGCCGCCGATGATGGCCCCGATGCTTGTGCTTGCAATATAGTCGATGGGGATGCCCGACCGCTCGATGTACTTCAGTGCCCCTACGGTGGCTGCGCCTTTTGCACCTCCGCCTCCGAGCACGAGCCCTACCTTGGGCCGGCCGTTCTTCCGACGGGCCGAAGAGGGGAGGGCGAGCGTCACGGCGGCCAGCAGTAGGATGAGTATTCTTCTTGTCATTTTTTTCGTGTGTGTCTTGCGCAATGACAATGCAAGGGCAAGGATGGTGCAAAGATAATGAAAAAACAAAAATGACGCATCGCGGATATTGTCCTGATGCGTCATAGTGGTATGAAAAAACGAATGTTTTGTCGTCTTTCGGTGTGTTCTGTCAGCTATTACAGTTTGCTGATGATGCCGCTCTTGCTGTTCTCCAGGAAGTGGACGATGCTGCGTACTTCCTTGCCGTCGGGCACCTGCTCCTTGATCTGGTTGATGGCGTCGAACACGCTGGTCTGTCCGTGGAACACAAGGCGGTAGGCGTTGGCGATGTGACCGATGATTTTCTCGTCGATGCCGGAGTTCTTGAGTACGCTCTCGTTGACACCTCCGTAGCGCACGGGATTGTCGGTGGCGACAATGTAGGGCGGTACGTCATGGCTGATACGTACACCGCCGGTCACCATCGATGCGCCGCCGATGCGTACATTGGAGTTGACGATAACGCCTGACGAGAAGATGGCGGCACTGTGTATCTCGCAGTCGCCGGCAATCTTGGTGCCGTAGCCGAAGGTGCAGTAGTCCGAGACCTTGGTGTCGTGCGAGATGTGTACGCCTTCCATGAAGAAGTTGCGGTTGCCGATGCGGGTTTCACCGTCGGTGAAGGTGGCGCGGTTGATGACCACGTTCTCGCGGAAGATGTTCTCGTTGCCGATGACCAGGCGGGTCACGTCGCCTTTGTAGTTGAAATCCTGGGGCTCTGCGCCGAGCACGGTATTCTGGTATACCTTGTTGCCGTGTCCGAGCGTGGTGCCGTTCAGAATGCTCACGTAGGGGTAGATGACGCAGTCGTCGCCTATCTCCACGTCGCCCTCGATATAGGCGAAGGGATAGACAGTGACGTTTTTGCCTATTTTTGCCTTAGGGTCGATATATGCTTTTTCGCTGATGTTGCTCATAATAGTTGTTTTTTCGGGTCTATTGGTGTGTGCGGGGAGTGTTCCTTGTACGGGCACTCTCCGCACGACTGCCTATTGTCTTCCGCCGCCGAGTGCGTAGTAGAGATTGACAACGGCCTGCATCTTGTAGAAGTCGTCAGCCACCTTGGAGAGTTCGGCGTTGAGCAGACTCTGCTGGGCGCTGATCACTTCGAGGTAGGTGCTGCTGCCGTCGTTGAAGAGCATCTTGGTGTACTCTACGTTCTTCTTGAGGCTCTCTATCTGCTTGGCTTCGAGATCGCTCTTTTCGGCTGACGAGTTGTAGAGTACGAGGGCGTTGCTCACCTCGCTGCCAGCGGATAGTACGGTGTTCTGCCAAGTGTTGTAGGCCTGTTCCTGTTTGGCCTTGGCCACCTTGAGGTTGGCGATGAGCTGTCCGTGCTGGAAGATGGGCTGTACGAGGCTTCCTACGGCCGACAGCAGCCATTTGCCGGGATTGACGACCACACCGTAACTGTTGGTGAACGTGCCGGAACCGCTGATGGTGATGTTCGGGTAGAACTTCGAGCGGGCGGTGTTGACATCATAGAAGCACTGTGCCAGTGACATCTCGGCGTAGTGTACGTCGGGACGGTTGGCCAGCAGTTGTATGCCGACGCCGGTAGAGAATTCGGCCGGGAGTGACTGTCCTTCAAACGTACCGCGGGCGATGGTGTGCGCAGGCTGTCCGAGAATCAGGGAGAGCGAGTTTTCCGTTTCGCGTATCTGGCGCTTGAGGTCAGCGGCCTGTGCCAGTACGGAGTAGTAGTTGCTCTCGGCGCTTTGTACGGAGGTCTCGCGGGTGCGGCCAAGATCCTTCTGTATCTTCATGATGTTCCAAGTGTCCTTGGTGAGATCGGCCATGTCGTTGACCACCTGCAGTTGCTTGTCGAGCATGAGGAGCGTGTAGTACATGTTGGCCACGTTGGAGATGAGGCTGGTCTGTACCACGAGCTGGTAGTCTTTGGTGGCAAGGAGGGCCATCTGTGTCGAACGTTTCTGATTGAGCAGGTTGCCGAAGAGATCGACACTCCAACTGGCCGAGATGGGCAGTGAGTAGGTCTTGGTGGCCTTGTTGCCGTCCCAAGAGGTGATGGTACCTTGCGGAGAGAAGGTGAACGAGGGCACGAAGGCCAGTTTGGCGGCCATCAGTTGGGCCTCTACCATCTTCACGTTGAGGGCGGCGTTGAGCATATTGGTGTTGTGTGCCAGTGCCGAGTCGATGAGCACTTGCAACTGCGGGTCGGTGAAGACGCTGCGCCACGGCAGATTGCCGAAACTTGCCGTGTCAGTCACCGCAAGCGTGTCGGTGGTGACAGACGGGTCGCGTACCAGGCCCGTGGTGTTCACGTCGGGACGCTCGTATTTGTTGTATAGTCCGCAGCTGCTCAGAAGAAGGGCGGCAGCGGCGAACGCTATCAGTCTATTGATTTTCATCTTTGTCTTTTACTTTTGGGTATTCTTCTCTATCTGTTCCTGCAGTGCACCGGCAATGTAGGGGTTGGTGTACTGCTTGATTTCGGTGTCGACGGAGGCGTTGTCGTCCTCAAACTCGATAGGCTTGATCTTCTCCTGCAGTTTCTGGAAGATGTAGAAGAGGGCAGGCACGACCATGATCTGGCAAAGCATACCGATGAGCATACCGCCGACGGCGGCTGCACCGAGGGTCATGTTTCCGTTGTAGCCTACACCCCACGGCATCAGCATAGGCAGAAGACCGATGATCATGGCCAGTGAGGTCATCAGGATAGGACGCAGACGGGCCGATGCACCGAGCACTGCCGACCAGGAGATGGCCATACCGGTGCGGCGGCGTTCGAGGGCGAACTGCACGATAAGGATGGCGTTCTTGGCCAGAAGACCCATCAGCATGATGAGGGCGATCTGCATGTAGATGTCGTTGTTCTTGCCGAAGAGGTTGGTGAAGATGAATGCTCCTGCCAGACCGAACGGTATGGAGAGGATGACCGACAACGGCAGAACGTAACTCTCGTACTGGGCCGACAAGATCAGATATACGAAGGTCAGACAGAGTACGAAGATGATGGCGGTGGAGTTGCTTGACTCCTGCTCTGTACGGGTCAGACCGGAGAACTCGTAGGTGTAGCCCGAGGGCAGGGAGGTCTTGGCCACTTCAGACATGGCGTTGAGGGCATCACCGGTGGAGTAGCCGTCGGCTGCCGATGCGTTCACGTTGATGGCGGTGAAGAGGTTGAAACGGTCGATCTCCTGCGGACCGTAGACGCGGCTCAGCGATACATATTCCTGTATGGGGGCCATGTCGCCGGTGGAGGTGCGTACGAAGATGTTGCTCAGACTCTTCAGGTCGGCACGTGCCTCAGGCGGTGCCTGGATGTATACACGGTAGAGTTTTCCGTAGGAGTTGAAGTTGCTGGCGTACATACCGCCGTAGTATCCCTGCATGGTGGTCAGTACGGTGGAGGGGTCGATACCGCTCTGCTTGCACTTGGCCACGTCGACATCGATCTTGTACTGCGGATAGTTGGCGTTGTAGGAGGTCATGGCGTTGGAGATCTCCGGGCGCTTGTTGAGTTCGGCAATGAACTTCTGGGTCACCTCAAAGAACTTGTTGACATCGCCGCCGGTGCGGTCCTGCATAGAGAAGGTCAGACCGTTGGTGGTGGAGAATCCCTGTACCATAGGCGGCTGGAATGCCAGAATCTGTGCGCCCTTGATGGCGGCGGTCTGCTTGTAGATCATGCCGAGCACCATCGACGAACCGAGGTTGTGTACGCCGAGATATTTCAGCGGTCCTTCCTCTTTCTGACGCTCCTCAAACGATTTCAGTTTGATGATGAACGTACCCTGGTTGGATCCTTGTCCGGCGATGAAGTTGTAGCCTGTGATACGCATACGGCTCTGGATGGCGGGGTTGGTGGCCAGCATGCGGTCTACCTGGTCCATCACTTCCTCGGTCTTCTTCATAGAGGTTCCCGGAGGAGTGGAGACGGTACAGAATACGGTACCTGTATCCTCGTCGGGTACAAGACCGGTCTTGGTGGTACCCATCAGGGTGGCCATAACGGCGATGCCGACGATGACGGCACCGATGGCGATGACAGGACGCTCCACGAGTTTGCGTACACCGCGGGTATACTTGTCCTGCACCTTGCCGTAGGCGGCATTGAAGGAGGCGTGGAAGCGGTCGATCACAGACATCTTGCGCTCGCTGCCGTCCTCGTTCTTCGGTTTGAGGAAGATGGCGCAAAGGGCCGGGGAGAGGGTCAGGGCGTTCAGGGCAGAGATGATGATGGAGATGGCCATGGTGATACCGAACTCACGGTAGAACGTACCTGACGTTCCGCCGATGAACGATACCGGCACGAACACGGCGGCCATAACCAGCGTGATGGAGATGATGGCGCCCGAAATCTCGTTCATGGCATCGATGGAAGCCAGACGGGCAGACTTGTAGCCGAGGTCGAGTTTGGCGTGTACGGCCTCGACGACCACGATGGCGTCGTCGACCACGATGGCGATGGCGAGCACGAGGGCGGCCAGGGTCAGCAGGTTGAGCGAGAAGCCGAACACATAGAGGAAGAAGAAGGTACCGATCAGTGATACCGGTACGGCAATCAGCGGGATGAGGGTGGAACGCCAGTCCTGCAGGAAGACGTATACCACGATGAACACGAGCACGAATGCCTCGATAAGGGTCTTGACAAGGTCCTCGATAGAGGCGTAGAGGAACTCGGTCACGTCCTGCATTACGTCGAAGTGTATGCCGGGAGGCAGGGTGCTCTCCTGTTCTGCGAGGAGTTTCTTGATGTTTGTGGCAATCTCGGTGGCGTTGGAGCCGGCGGTCTGGGTCACCATCATGGTGACGGAGGGCTTGCCGTTGAGTTGTGAGGCAACGGTATAGGAGAGGGCACCCATCTCGACACGGGCCACGTCCTTCACGCGGATGGTCTGTCCGTCCTGGGTGGACTTGATGATCATGTTGCCGAACTCCTCAGGAGTCTTCAGACGGCCTTTGTAGCGGAAGGTGTACTGGTACTGGTTGTCGCTCGACTCACCCACGGAACCCGGAGCGGCCTCGATGTTCTGCTGGGAGAGCACACCGGTGAGGTCACTGGGGATGAGGCTGTAACTCTTCATCTTCACGGGGTCGATCCACAGGCGCATGGTGTAGTCCTTCTGTGAGAAGCACTGGCACTCACCCACACCGTTGACACGCTTGATGGCCGGGACGACGTTGATGTTGGCGTAGTTGGCGAGGAACTCGTCGTCGTAGCGGTCGTCTTCTGCTGTCAGACCGAAGAGGATGACGGTAGACGACTGACGCTTCATGACGGTCACACCGGCCTTGGTCACCTCGGCGGGGAGAAGGGCGGAGGCCTGTGACACACGGTTCTGCACGTTCACCTGACACATGTCGGCATTCATGCCTTGCTTGAAGTATACGGTGATGGAGGCCGAACCGTCGTTGGTGGCAGAGGAGGTCATGTAGGTCATGCCCTCCACACCGTTGATCTGTTCCTCGAGCGGAGCAAGGACGGAGTTCATCACCGTCTCGGCATTGGCTCCGGTATACGAGGCGCGCACCATGATGGTAGGCGGCGCGATGTTCGGGTACTGCTCGATAGGCAGCGAAATCAAGCCGATGACACCCAGTATGACGATCAGGATGGAGATCACCGTCGAGAGTACCGGGCGCTTGATAAAGTTATCTAATTTCATTGATTGATGCTTTTAGTTGTGTACCTTTCACCGTTGATTATTTGCCGAAGTCCTTCTTGAGTTTGCTGATGTCGCTCTGGTCGGCACCCAGTTGCTCGGTCTTCTTGAGTTTCTCGGCGTACTGAGCCTCTGTGATGGGCTTGATTTCCTGTCCGTCGGTGAGTGCGGAGATACCGTTGATGACGATGCGGTCGCCGATATTCAGTCCGCTGGTGATGATATAGTTCTTGCCGTCGTTGTTGGGGTCAACAGTGACTGCGGTATACTTCACCTTGTTGTCCTTGCCTACGACATATACGAAGAGTTTGTCCTGTACCTGAGATACGGCATCCTGGGGGATGATGATGGCCGAGTTGCTCATGTGGGGTACGACGATAGAACCGGAACCGCCGCTCTTGAGCAGGTGTTCGGGGTTGGGGAAGTCGGCACGCATGGATACCGAACCGGTGGTCGGGTCGATCACACCGCTCACGGTGGCTACGTGTCCGGGCTGGTTGTAGATGGTGCCGTCTGCCAGTTGCAGTTTGACTGCGGGATAGTCCTTGATGGCAGCGTGTATGCCGCCGGCGTTCTTGGTCATGCTGAGGAGGTCTTTCTCGGTCATGGAGAAGTATACCTGCATGGTGCTGATGTTCGATACGGTGGTGAGTGCCTGCTGGCTGCTTGCGCTCACGAGTGCGCCGACACGGTAGGGCAGGTCGCCGATGACACCTGATGCGGGACTGGTGACGTAGCAGAAGTCAAGGTTCTGCTTGGCCGATACGTAACTGGCTTCTGCCTGTGCAAGTTGTGCGGCGGCCGACTCCATGGCGTTCTTTGCCGACTGGAGTTCATAGGAGCCGATGACGTTGTTCTTGAACAGTTTTTCGCTGTTGTTGTAGGTCAGACGGGCTGTATTGAGTTGCGCCTTGGCGGAGTTGACCGCTGCCTTGGCTTGGCGTACGGCGGCTGCGTAGGTCACGTTGTCGATGACGAAGAGGAGCTGGCCTGCCTTCACGCTCTGGCCTTCCTTGACGCACAGTTTGGTGATGAAACCAGACACTTTCGGGCGGATTTCCACGTCCTGCACACCCTTGATGGTGGCGGGGTAGGTGCTCTGAAGGTCGGCCGATTGTCCCGTGATGGTTCTCACGGCATATTCGTTGTCGCCAAAGTCGGGTTTTCCCTGCTTCTTGCTACCGCCGCAAGAGGCGAGAATCGCAGCCATAGCCGCAACTAATAAGAATTTTGTTTTTTTCATACCTATTATAAAATATATAAATTGAGTTTTTTGTCAAGTATTGGGGGCATTCCAGCCTCTCCCTACAGTCGGTCACCGGCCGTTGTGCAGGGGGCCACAAGAAATGCACCGCGAAAACTTTAAGCGCTCTTAGAGTTTTCGCGGTGCAAATTTACCGACAATTCGAACACATTCAAATTCTTGTCGGGTATATTTAACTATAATTATTCTGATTTTAGGGATTTTTTTCATCTGCCGTCACCAGTCCCATTTCTCCTGCTTTTTCGAGAAGTAGGCGCATGAGCGGTTCGCGCTCGTTGGGTACGGTGTTGTCGAGCACAGCCTCCTTGAGGGTCTGTTTCAGCAGGCCCACGGCGCGGCAAGGGGTGAGGTGGAAAATCTCCATGATTTCATTGCCGTCGATGCAGGGTTGCAGCAGACGTTTGTAGTCGCGCTCCTTGAGGTCGGTGAGTTTTTCGCGCACGGCGCGGAAATTGTCGAGGAAACGTTGTTTGCGTACCTGGTTCTTGCTGGTGATGTCGGCTTCGCAGAGGGTCATGAGGTCGTCGATGTCGTCGCCGGCATCGTTCATCAGTCGTCTGACGGCACTGTCGGTCACCTCCTCGTCGGCGATGGCGATGGGGCGCATGTGCAGGTCGACGAGTTTCTGCACATACTTCATCTTGGTGTCCATGGGCAACTTCATGCGGCGGAAGATCTCAGGTATCATCTTGGCGCCGACGTAGTTGTGGTTGTGGAAGGTCCATCCGGCCACCGGTTCCCAACGTTTGGTACGGGGCTTGCCTACATCATGGAAGAGGGCGGCCCAGCGCAGCCAGAGGTTGTCGCTGTGTCGGCTCACGTTGTCTACTACCTCGAGGGTGTGGTAGAAGTTGTTTTTGTGGCTGCGTCCGTTCCTGGTCTCCACGATGTCGAGTGCTGCAATCTCGGGTATGATGAGCTGCAGCAGTCCGCAGCGCTGCAGTTCGATGAGTCCGCGGCTGGGCTCGCGGGTCATCATGATCTTGTTGAGTTCGTCGACGATACGCTCCTTGCTCACAATCTCTATGCGGTGGGCGTTGCGTCCGAGCGCCTCGAAGGTCTCCTCGTCGATGATGAAGCGCAGTTGGGCGGAGAACCTCACGCAGCGCATCATGCGCAGCGGATCGTCGCTGAAGGTGATGTCGGGGTCGAGCGGGGTGCGTATGATACCGTCCTCCAGGTCGTACAGTCCGTCGAAGGGGTCGACAAGTTCGCCGTACCGCTTGCTGTTGAGACAGACGGCCATGGCATTGATGGTGAAGTCGCGGCGGTTCTGGTCGTCCTCGAGCGTACCGTCTTCCACGATAGGTTTGCGTGAGTCGCGGCTGTAACTCTCGCGTCGGGCACCGACAAATTCCACCTCGGTATCTTGGTATTTCACTTGTGCCGTTCCGAAATTGCGGAACACCGAGAGATGGGCTTTCCTGCCCAGTTTTCCCTTGAGGGCCTTGGCGATGGCGATGCCGCTGCCCACGACGACGACATCGATATCGTTGGACGGGCGTTCGAGGAAGATGTCGCGTACATAGCCGCCCACAACATAGCATTCCAGCCCCAGTTCGTCGGCCGTCTCGCCTATTTTGTGGAATATCTCCTTGTCAAGAATTTCTGCCAGTTCGTCGTCGTTGTATATCTTCATTGCTTGTTTGTTTGTAGATGGGTGCTGCAGGATGCACGCCTAATTTGGTTCGGGGTGCAAAGGTACGCAAAGTTTTGCACAAATCATAAAGTTATTAAAATTTGGCCGCTCTTCCCCCCGCGTTCCCACATTATTTTATACTTTTGCGCCACTATGAGACATATTTGCGCCCTATTGATTGCGCTTGCGCTCGTCGGCTGTACCAAGACCGACGATGAAAAGGCGGCACCCCTGCTTGCGCGTATCCAGCAACTGTACGACAGCGGAAAATACCGCGAGACGCTCGACTCCATTGAGTCGCTGCGGTCGAAATATCCGAAGGCCATTGAGACACGGAAGGAAGCCCTGCGTATCTGGCAGAGCGCGTCGCTCAGTATGGCCCAGGACGATGTTGCGCGTACCGATGTGTTGTTGCAGGAGACCATCAGGCAGATGAATGCCGCTACCGACCATCTCACAGCCAACCGTCTGCGCCTGCGTCGCGACTCGCTCCAGGCCCGCTATGAGGCCATGTGCGGGGTGGTCAAGATGATACATGCCCGACAGAAAAAGGACTGATACATCTCTTCTGATGACAAAATACATTGTAGCCATAGACTCGTTCAAGGGATGTCTGACTTCGGCTGAAGCCGGACAGGCGGTTGCCGATGCGCTCCGTCGCCTGCGGCCTGAAGCCGAGGTGGTCTGTATGGAGGTGTCAGACGGCGGAGAGGGTATGGCCGATGCCTTCACGGCGGCCATGCACGGTGAGATGGTGGAGGTGCTGGTACACGATGCGATGATGCGGCCGGTCACGGCCCGTTATGGACTGTGTCCCGGAGGAGTGGCCGTCATTGAGACGGCCCAGGCATGCGGACTTACCCTCATTGCCCCGGAAGACCGCAATCCGCTCGTTGCCACCACCTATGGGGTGGGGGAGATGTTGGCTGATGCCGTGCGGAGAGGTTGCCGGCAGTTTGTTGTCGGACTCGGGGGCAGTGCCACGAGCGATGCAGGTATCGGTATGCTCCGCGCAATGGTTGATACGTTGGCTCCCCGTGACACCTTCGACAAGGTCAGGGCGATGCTGTCCGGTTGCCGGTTTACCCTTGCCAGCGATGTGCGCAATCCGCTTTGCGGGACCGACGGCGCGGCCCATACATTTGCCCCGCAGAAGGGCGCAAATCCCGACCAGATAGAACAACTTGAACGGCGTGCTTCACGTTTTGCCGACCACTCGGCCCGCCATTTCGGTTACGACCGCTCGACGTGTCCCGGAGCCGGAGCGGCTGGAGGTCTGGGCTATGCTTTCATGCAGTATATGGATGCAGACTGTCAGTCGGGAGCCGACCTGTTGTTGCAGACGCTGCATTTCGGCGATTTGCTCGATGGCTGTACCCGCGTGTTCACCGGTGAGGGCCATGCCGACCGTCAGACGCTGATGGGCAAATTGCCGGAGCGGATACTGCGGTCTGCCTTGCAGCATCATGTTCCCGTGACCCTGTTGGCCGGACGTGTCGATGATACAAAAGCCCTTTGCGATGCCGGATTTGCCGATGTGGTCTGTATCAACGGTTCCGGTGCAATCACGGCCGATGACCTTCTGCCCGAGGTGGCCCGTCGGCGACTGGAGGAAGCCGTGGAGCGCTGTCTCGAAAAAGAATAAAAATACAAGGACGAATCTTGTCGGCCGCCCTCCCCATCCATCCGATCCCCTATTCCCTTTCCTATGAAACGACGAAAAATCCTCATTTCTCTTCTTGTACTTCTTGCAGTTGTCCTTGCCGTCCTTGCCGCCGGCAGTTGCTATATGGTAGACTTCGCCCTGTCGAATGCCGACCGCGACCGCAGTACCAATGCCGGTTACCCTTCAGTCATGCAAAACTATCCCGAACTGCGTCCGTGGCTCGACAGTCTACGCCATGAACGGGCCGTCGGTGATACGCTCATCACACTGCCTGACGGTGAACACCAGTATGCACTCTGCATCCGCTCGCGTACGGCGCACGGACGCACTGCCGTTTTGGTGCACGGCTACAAAAATCGCTTGACCAACATGCTCCCTTACGCGCGTATATATAATAAGGTGTTGGGATACAACATTCTTCTGCCCGATCTCCACGGTCACGGCCATAGTGACGGTGACGATATCCGTATGGGGTGGAAAGACCGTCTCGACGTGATGCGCTGGATGGATCTTGTGCCGCAGATATTTTGCTCAGATGCCGATACGGCACGCATGGTGGTGCATGGCGTATCGATGGGAGCCGCCACGACAATGTGTGTGGCGGGCGAGAAAACGTCTGATGCGGTGCGTTGTTTTGTGGAAGACTGCGGTTATACCAGTGTATGGGACGAGTTCCGGGGTGAGCTTCGCAATCAGTTCTCCCTTCCCGCCTTTCCCTTGCTCTATACCAGCGATGCGCTGTGCCGCATACGCTACGGATGGACATTCGGCGAAGCCTCGCCGCTCCGGCAGGTAGCCAAGTGCCGCAAGCCGATGCTCTTTATCCACGGAAGTGCCGACGACTTTGTGCCTACGGCGATGGTGCACCCGCTCTATGCCGCCAAACCCGGACAAAAGGCGTTGTGGATAGCGCCGGGCAGCGCGCATGCCCGCTCGTACAGGGATCACCGTGACGAGTACACGGCACGGGTGACGCAGTTTGTCGGCCGCTATATGCACTGATTGTATCTGTGTCATTTTGTCTTCCCTGTGCGACAGGATGGCACGATTTTCTCCTATGGTATATATGTTGCAGTATACTTGGTGAAGGCCGCGGAAAGGCGGTCTGAAGAAAAAGAAAACAATAGAACAAAACAAATCAAATAGGAGGAAATATCTTATGGATACAACGTATAGAAACACATGGCTGCCTGAAGAGTTCAACGATTTCTTTGACTATGTAGGCCTGTCCAAAGGACGCACCACTTCACCCGCAATCAATGTGAAGGAAACCGTCGGAAAGTACATCGTGGAAATGGCTGCACCGGGCATGAAGAAGGAGAATTTCACCGTGCATGTCAATGATGAGGGCAACCTTGTCATCAAGATGGAGAATCACCGTGACGCATCGACACAGAAAGAACCGGTACACTATCTGCGCCGCGACTTCTCCTACGCCGATTTCGAGCAGACGCTGATCCTGCCCGACGATGTCGACCGCGAAAAGATAGCCGCAAGCGTAGCCGACGGTGTGCTCACGGTAGACCTGCCCAAGATCAACCGTGAGGAGACCAAGGTCAGTCGGCAGATACACATCGGATAGACACTGGCTGTCTCGGATGGGCGCTTGGCATAGTTCGATAGATTATTAATGGTTAATAGATGGTGAATACCATTCCGCGTGCAAGACATTTGCGCTCGGAATGGTATTTTTTTTTGTATCTTCGCCCACAAGAATACACCCCCTTGCCAAAAGGAATTGCTACAAGGCTTTTGTACGGTCACTACAAGGCCTTTGTACGGTCACTACAAGGCCCTTGTACGGTTGCTACAAGGCCTTTGTACGAAAACGAAAAAACAAAACGGATAGGAAGAATGATAGAAAACGGTAAAATGGCCTCCCACGGGCGTCTGGTTTTCTCCGACGATGTGGTGCGCGATACGGAAAAGGCAGTTACGGCGTGTGCCTGTGATCGCCTGTTCGTGCTTGTCGACAAGAACACGTTGAAACATTGCTGGCCGGTGTTGCAGCGGTCGGCCGTCTTGCGCGGCGCCCACCTCGTGACCGTCGGCTGCGGCGACGTGTGCAAGAACCTCGATACGGTCGTGCAGGTATGGCGGGCACTTGAAGAGCACGGGGCAACACGCCGCTCGTGCATGGTCTGTCTCGGAGGCGGTATGGTGACCGATCTCGGAGGGTTTGCCGCCTCCACGTTCAAGCGCGGCATCGATTTCATCAACGTGCCGACCACGCTCCTTGCCCAGGTCGATGCGTCGGTGGGTGGAAAGACGGGGTTCAACTTCGACGGACTGAAAAACGAGATCGGCCTCTTCTCCGATAGCCGCTGCGTGATAATCAGTGCGCAGTTTCTGACCACGCTCAGCCGGACAGACCTGCTTTCCGGCTATGCGGAAATGCTGAAGCATGCCCTCATCAGCGGCGCTGAAATGTGGCGCGAACTGGTCACGTTTGACATTCTGCATCCCGATTGGGCGCGTCTGCAGCATATGGTCGCCGCGTCAGTGGCGGTCAAGGAACGCATCGTGGCCGAAGACCCTACGGAGCACGGACTGCGCCGGGCGCTCAACCTCGGTCATACTGTCGGCCATGCCTTCGAGTCGTGGTCCATAGCCCAGGGGCAGCCTATACCTCACGGCTATGCGGTGGCCTACGGACTGGTATGCGAACTCTATCTGAGTTGTGTCAAGACAGGCTTTCCGATTGACCGTCTGCGTCAGGTAGCCGCTTTTGTACGTGAACACTACGGGCGTATCTCTTTCACCTGTGATGACTACCCCGACCTTCTGCGGCTCATGCGCCACGACAAAAAGAACACGGCGGGCAGCATCAACTTCACGCTTCTCGCCGACCTTGGCGACGTGCGTATCGACCAAACGGCAACGGAGAAGGAAATCATCGAAGCGCTCGACTTTTATCGTGACGGACAATAAGAGGGTTTCTCTGTTGGTCAGAATTTCAAAAAAATATTGACGGATTTTTGGAGCGTTCCACTTGTCGGTTCCGAAAAAATATTGTAGTTTTACCATCACCAAATATACACCCTGTATGAAAAAGACATTACTGATTTCTCTGTTGCTCTGCTCCGCTCTCTTGGCCGATGCGCAGACCACACGTACCAAGGAGACGCAGCGCGACCGCTACGGACACGTCACCGGAACGGCCGAGACAACGGTCAGGCCGGACGGACGCCGTACAACGGTCTACCGTGACCGCTATGGAAGCATCACCGGACGGTCGGAGACCCGTACCTCCCGGTCGGGGGAAGAAAAGACGATCTATCGCGACCGATACGGAGCGACTACCGGCACAAGCACCACCCGCACCTCCCGGTCGGGGGAAGAAAAGACCACCTACCGCGACCGTTATGGTTCGACCACTGGCACAAGCACCACCCGTACGACGGGCAGTGGAACCACCACTACCTATCGCGACCGCTATGGACAGACGACAGGTACGGGAACGACGCGTGGCAAGACGACCACCTACCGCGACCGCTATGGCAACAACAAAGGAACAAGAACATCAAGATGAGGAACAATGAATGCAGACCCGGCGTGAGACTGGGTGAAGACAGTGAGTACCGACGCGACGAACTCGTCAGAAAGATAGAACGGGCCGTGGAACAGATGTCGCTGGCCGAACTGGAGGCCGTCGTCTATGACCTGTTTACGAAAGGGTATTTGGACGACTGTTAGTCTTTTGCCATTTAGCGGACGCCAATATTTACAGGACATCAATAACATTACCTCGCAAAACGAAAAAGCCATTGTCGGTGGACAATGGCTTTTTGATTGGGTGAAGCAAATGCTTGCTGATTAGCGGCGGAGGCCAAGAGCCTTGACGATGGCGCGATAACGGTTTACGTCGCGGTCGTAAAGGTAATCAAGCAAAGCACGGCGTTTTCCTACCAGCTTGGTCAGTGAACGTGCGGTAGTATGATCTTTACGGTTCTGCTTCAAGTGCTCCGTCAGGTGGGAAATACGGTATGAGAACAATGCTATCTGGCTCTCAGCGGAACCGGTATCAGTGTTAGACTTTCCGTACTGTCCAAAGATCTCTTCTTTTTTTGCTTTGTCTAAGTACATAGAACTTTTTTGATTGATAATTGATAATTGTTGGTGTTTGTTTGAAAACAAAAGTCGAACCCCAAGAGATTCGACTTTTGTTGACTAACAGTCGGGATGACAAGACTCGAACTTGCGACCTCACGCCCCCCAGACGCGTGCGCTAACCAACTGCGCTACATCCCGATTTTGTTCGCTTGAAAAGTGTTCCTTTCCAAAAGCGGTGCAAAGATACATACATCTTTTGAGATACGCAAATCTATCCGGACTTTTTTCTCGTTTTTGGACGATTTTTTGCAAAAAACCGCCTTTTTACGGGAGAAAGAGGCGGATTCTGGGGGTATTTGTCGGGTGATGGGTGTGTTCAGACGTGCAGGGTGAGTTCTACAGGGCAGTGGTCGCTGCCGTAGATTTCGGTGTGTATCGCGGCACCTTCGAGGCGGTCGGCGAGGCGTTCGGACATGAGAAAATAGTCAATGCGCCAACCGGCGTTCTTCTCGCGGGCATGAAAACGGTAGGACCACCACGAGTAGACCACGTCTTCGGGGTGAAGGGTGCGGAAGGTGTCGATGAAACCGTTGGAGAGCAGGGTAGTCATCTTTTGGCGTTCCTCGTCGGTGAAGCCTGCGTTGCGGCGGTTGGTCTTCGGGTTCTTGATGTCAATCTCCTCATGGGCTACGTTGAGGTCGCCGCAGACGATGACCGGCTTTTCGCGGTCGAGTGACTGGAGGTAGTGCAGAAAATCGTCTTCCCACGTCATGCGGTAGTCGAGACGGCGCAGACCGTCCTGGGAGTTGGGCGTGTAGACGGTGACGAGGAAGAAGTCGGGCATTTCGAGCGTGATGACGCGGCCCTCATGGTCGTGGGCATCGACGCCCATGCCGTATCTCACGCTGATGGGGTGGTGCTTGGTGTAGATGGCCGTACCCGAGTAGCCTTTCTTGTCGGCGTAGTTCCAGTACGACTCGTATCCGGGGAAGACAAGGTCGAGTTGTCCGGCTTGCATCTTGGTCTCCTGAAGACAAAAAAAGTCGGCATCAAGGGTTCCGAAACTTTCTTCGAAACCCTTGCCGACACAGGCCCTAAGGCCGTTTACGTTCCATGAAATGAATTTCATAAGTTTTATTTGGCGGTGCAAGTCAGCATGGCATTGCGGACATAGGTGCTCGAGATTTTGCTGGCCTCGTTGGCATTGTCGACGCATATGGCGTAGAGCTGCATGTTGAACTCGAACGTAAGGGCGGCCTTTGTCCATGCGCCGCCGCAGTAGTTGGAGGTGAAGGCGAAGTAGAGCGTATGGTTGCTGCCGTCGTAGGTGACGGGCACTTCGATGACGTAGGGGTTGACATAGAACTGTATGCCGGAATCCACGATGAAGTTCTTGTTGGGGATGTAGAAGTAGGCCTTGATGTCTTTGGGCGATGCCTTGGAGATGGCTTCGCGGATGGTCAGGGCTTTGGTGGCTGCGGGACTGTTGTCGGTTGCAGGTACGACGATGGCCGAATCGAGTTTGCTGACGGGGAACTGGCGGACGGTGATGGTGGAGTCGGTGCTTACCCGCCATGAGGTATAGGTGGAGTCGTACTTTTCGTATTGCTGCGCGTAGGTGGTCTTCGGGCGGTAGAAGCGTATCTTGCCGTTGTAGCTGCCTGCCATGGAGGACATGGCCTGACGGTATTCTTCTGCCGAGATGGTGTTGTTGTCGCTTTCGTCGCCGAGGCATGCGGTCATCGTGCCCATGGTAGTGAGGGCAACAAGGACAAGCATGATGTAGGTCTTGATGTGTTTCATTGTTTTGTTGTTTTGATATTTTGTTGCTATATTGCCATATACATCATATATATAATGTAAGACAATGTAGAACCTTGCATGGGGAATGGCGTTTTTTTTATCGTCGCTTATATTCTTTTTGACTCTCCGCGCAGCAGGTTCATGAATTCCTCGCGGGTCTTGGCCTGGTTGAAGGCTCCGCTGAAGTCGCTTGTCGTGGTGATGGAGTTTTGTTTTTCCACCCCGCGCATCTGCATGCACATGTGTTTGGCTTCGATGACGACCATGACGCCGAGCGGATGGAGGGTATTCTCGATGCAGTCCTTGATCTGTTGGGTCAGGCGTTCCTGTACCTGCAGCCGGTGGGAATAGATGTCGACCACGCGTGCTATCTTGCTCAGGCCGGTGATGTAGCCGTTGGGGATGTAGGCGACATGCGCTTTGCCGTAGAAGGGGAGCATATGGTGTTCGCACATTGAGAAGAAGTCGATGTCCTTGACGATGACCATTTGGTTGTATTTCTCGGCGAAGAGGGCGTCGGTGAGTACCTTGTGGGGGTCTTGGGTATAGCCGCGGGTGAGCACCTGCATGGCTTTGGCCACCCGCATCGGCGTTTTTTGCAGTCCTTCGCGTTCGGCGTCTTCGCCGAGCAGCTCGAGAATGCTTTTGTAGTGGGCGGCGAGTTGGTCGAGACCTTCTCTGAATTCTGTTTCTGGCTTCATTGTGATGTATGTATGTCTTGGTAGGATGTCGTTGTCAATAGGCAACGGTGATTTGTCCGCTGACGATGCAGGCTTGCTTGTAGCCGAGCTTCTGTACTTCGCGGAGTATGTGGCTGGCTTCTTCGTAGGTGCGGAAGTTTCCCATGCGGCAGATCCACCGTGGGGAGTAGAAGTGTACGTATACGGGCTGGTTGGGGAAGGCGGCCTTGAGGTCGTTGCCTGCGCGCTGGGCCTTGAGCTTGTCTTCGCGGGAATTGCCTCCGGCAAATACCTGTACGCGGTAGCCCTTGACCTTGTAGCTCCGGCGCATCACTTTGTGGCGGGTATCTACGGCAGGCGCTTCTGTCTCTGTCTCGCTGCGGGGCGTTTCCGGTTTTGCTGCGGGCTTGTGTTCCGTGCCTGCAGGTTTGTTTTCCGGCGTTGTTGTCTTATGCTCCGGTGTCGTTGTCTTATGCTCTGGCGTTGTCGTCTTATGCTCCGGGGTGGGGGACGGGGCTGTCGTCTTCTTGGTGGGGGTGACGTCCTGTCTTGTGGGTGCGGGTGTTGTTTTCTTGTTGTTCGACACGTCGGTGCTGTTCACCAATTCGTCAATGTCTGCACTTTGCTTGACAACGACGGTTGCCTGGCCTGGCTCTTTCTGTTGCAGGTGCTTGGTGTAGGATTGTGCCATGCTTGTTGCAGTGGCGCAGCACAGGGCAATGGTGAGGATGACGGATTGACGCATAGGGTCTGTACTTTGGTTTGTGGTGGGTGTTGTGAAAAACTCAATATGGAGACGTGGCCAGGATCTGGTCGCGTCTCCATGTCAGTCGCCGTTTTTTGGGGCGTGTGTTTTCTTACGGTTTTATTATTTCTTCCAAGCGTCGATGATGCCCTTGAAGTCAGCAGTCTTCAGGGAAGCGCCGCCGATGAGGCCGCCGTCGATATTGGGCTTGGAGAAGAGCTCGGGAGCGTTGCTGGCCTTGCAGCTTCCACCGTAGAGGATGGTGGTGTCTTCGGCTGCTTCCTGTCCGTACTTCTCGGCTACGATGGAACGGATGTAGGCGAGCATCTCTTCTGCCTGGTCTGCAGTGGCGGTCTTGCCGGTACCGATGGCCCAGATGGGCTCGTAGGCGAGGATGATGTTCTTCCATGCCTCTGCGTCGAGGTGGAATACAGAACCGTCAAGTTCGGCCTTTACGACCTCGTTCTGCTTCTCTGCTTCACGCTCTTCGAGGGTTTCGCCGCAGCAGAAGATGACCTTCAGACCGTTGGCCAGAGCGAGCTCTACCTTCTCTTTCAGGATCTCTGCGGTCTCTCCGTAGTACTGGCGACGCTCGGAGTGGCCGAGGATGACGTACTGTGCGCCGGTGCTCTTGACCATCTCTGCAGACACCTCGCCGGTGTATGCACCTTTGGCCTTGTCTGCGCAGTTTTCTGCACCGAGGCCTACGACCTCAGCGTCGAGTACCTGTGCTACAGAAGCGAGGTGGATGAAGGGAGTGCAGATGATGACGCCGCAGTTGGGCTTGTCGGCTACAAGTGCCTCATTGATTTCCTTTGCGAGGGCAACACCGTCTTGCAGGTTCATGTTCATTTTCCAGTTGCCTGCTACAATTTTCTTTCTCATTTTTCTTTTATGTTTAATGATTTGGTATATTTTGTTTTCGTTGCGTTTCTTTTTCAGCCATTTTGTCCATGCCCAGAGTCTGTCGGCGATGGTGAGGAGGGCAAGGGGGAGCACAAAGCCCAGCAGCAGTTTCGCTATCTTGCGGGGGACGGAGTCGTCGGGCATCTGGCCTGTTTCGCTGTCTTCGAGTCGTCCGCTGACGGCGGACAGGTCGGGCAGAAGGTTGTGGCTCCACTTGCGTATGACGGTACCGTCCTTGATCAGTACGAGTCCGGGGTTGCTGCGTATGATGGTCTTGAGCGTTGTCTCGTCGGTGTTGCAGAAGGGGTAGTCTGCTCCTGTGATGTCTTTCCACCGTGCTATGGCCTTGTCGTCGCTGGCGGTCAGACAGTAGAACGGTATGTTGTGGTCGTGTGCGTATTCCGATATCTGGTTGATGTCTCCGAAATTGCTGTCGTCGGCGGTTTCGAGGTGGGGCGATATGAGCAGGAATGTGTATCCCTTGTCGTCGAGCACCTCGTCGGTGATGTCATCTCCGGTGTCGTTTCTGGTGATGGAGAAGTCGTGTATCGGCGGCTCGTATCCCTTCTTGGTCTGTACGGTCTTGCTGTCAACGAATGTCCATGTGGAGTCGGGGTAGTTGTCGAGGGTGAACTCGCGGGTCACGTTGCCCTTGCGTAGGGTGAACGTGGTTTCGAACTCGGGTGCTTCTGCTCCTACGGGTATCTCCATGCCTTGTCGGATGTTGGCGCCGGTGTGGTAGGGCCGGAAGTCGAACTTGGGCAGTGCGTACAGACTGGCGAGACTGGTCAGGAGTACGAATATGGCCGTGTAGTTGATGACAATCCACTGGTTGGTGCGCGAGATGAGCCGTGGCATGCGCATGGGCCAGATGCTCACGACGACGGCGCAGAGCAGCAGGATGATGTTCTTGGCGAGTGTCTGTCCGTTGGTCAGTATGATGGCATCGCCGAAGCATCCGCAGTCTTTCACGCCGTCGGTGGCGTACAGCCATATTGTAACGGCGGTCATCACGGCCATTATTGCAGCGGTGGCTTTGGAGACCAGCCGGCGTTGGATGGCGAACAGCAGGGCGATGCCGAGTGTGAATTCTGCGGCGGACATAGCCACGGCCCCGGCGAGGAGTATCCAGTCGGGCAGGATGCCCGGCATTGACCATGCGGTGAGGTAGTCGTTGATCTTGTAGAGCGTGCCCAGCGGGTCTACGGCCTTGACGTATCCGGAGAGGATGAACACCAGGGCGAGGACGAGACGGCAGAGGTTGACGAGCGCGCTTTTGACGTAGTTCATTGCTCCTCGTTTTCGGTGAGTTTGATGATGCCGAACATGGCGTAGTTGATGATGTCCATGTAGTTGGCGTCAATGCCTTCGGAGACGAGGGTGGCGCCGTTGAGGTTCTCTATTTCCTTGACGCGTTGCAGTTTGGTGAGTATGAGGTCGGTGTAACTGCTGACGCGCATGGAACGCCATGCTTCGTCGTAGTCGTGGTTTTTGCGGAGCATCAGCGCCAGTGCCTCGCCGGCGTGGGTGTCGTAGAGGGCGAGCGCTTCTGTCGGAGTCATGTCTGCCTCGTCGACGTAGCCGTGCTTGAGCTGTATCAGTCCGACGATGCCGTAGTTGACGAGGGCGATGAATTCCGGACGGATGCCTTCGTCTACATAGGCTTCTCCTTTGGTCTCGAGAGAGCGTATGCGTTTGGCCTTGATGTACAGTTGGTCGGTCAGCGATGTGGGGCGGAGTATGCGCCACGATGCGCCGTAGTCGTGCAGTTTCTTGGCGAAGAGTGTACGGCACTCGTCCATTGCTGCGCGGAACTGTTCTTCTGTCTTTTTTGTGTCCATAAATCGGGTACAAAAAT
The DNA here is from genome assembly GCA_963621665.1 of Akkermansia muciniphila. Taxonomy (GTDB): domain Bacteria; phylum Bacteroidota; class Bacteroidia; order Bacteroidales; family Bacteroidaceae; genus Prevotella. The sequence goes on from CAVFEZ010000003.1 coordinate 57,370, forward strand.
AGTCATTTCTTGTGAGATGAGCAAGATAAATAAGGTGGTAAACGAAAAAAGTTGGAACAGGGGCAGTGCCTGTTCCAACTTGTATCTGTGCCGCACGGTGTGTGCTGTGTGTCTTATGCTTCTTTCTGTTCTTCTTCGGCAGTCTCTTCGACATTGGGCGAGAAGGCTGCCTCGAAGTCGGTGATGCCGCCCTTGATGAGGATGTTGTACCACTGGATGAGTTTCTTGATGTCGCTGTCGTGTACGCGGTCGCGGTCGTACTCGGGCAGTATGGTGGCGAAGAAGTCGTGGAGTTCTGCGGCGCTGCATTTCTTGTAGTTGAGCGAGCACTCCTTGGACTGCTCCTTCTCGCCGAGGCTCTTGAGCACTTTCCACAAGGGGATGTCTTCGGCATCGGTGTACATGGCGATGTCGGCCAGGCTTGTCACGCGGTCGGATGCGAAGGCGGGCTGGCGGCGGTGGGTCGCGTCGAGTGCTTCGACTATGAGGTTGGCTTTGCCGCGGGATACCAGTTTGTAGAGTCCGGGCTTGCCGGCGATAGAAAGTATTGTTTCCATTTTTTGTTTGTTGGTATTTGTTTTGTTGATGATTGCTGTTATCTGTCTGTCGAGGTCGTGCTGTCCGTCGTTGTATATGACGAAGTCGCAGCAGCGCTCGGTCTCGCTCTGTGGCATCTGTGCGTCGATCCATGCTTCTGCCTTTTCGCGGCTGATGCGGTCGCGCTGCATGATGCGGCTGATGCGCACTTCGCGCGGGGCTGATACGCAGACGGTGCGGTCGAACTGTACGCGCTTGTCGAATCCGCTCTCGAAGAGGATGGCGCTCTCGAGCCATGACAGTCCGGAGGCTTCGAAGTCGTCGGCGACGGCGGGATGTACGATGTCGTTGACGGCTTGCTTCTCCTTTTCTCCTGTGAGGATGTATGTGGCGAGCACCCGCTTTTGCAGTTGTCCGTCCTTGTATACGTCATCGCCGACAAGTCGTTGGAGTTGGGACTTGAGGCTCTCGGAGGTGCGCATGAGCCGTTTGGCGGCCGCATCGCAGTCGTACACGTCGATGCCTTTTGCGCGCAACAGGTCGGCCACGTAGGATTTGCCGCTTCCGATGCCGCCGGTGATGGCTGTTTTCATTGCTGTTCTATCAGGTAGTCTACCTGTCCTATTTCCACATGTGCGTTGCGCACGCCGTGCGGCACACTGCGGAGGGTGAGGCTGCATTTGTTTGAGGGATTGGCCACGATGTCGCGGTAGTCTACCACAACGGTGAATTGTTGCGGGGCGATGTCGCGGAAGGTGGCGGCGCCTACATTGAACTTGACTTTCACGCGTGACGGGAAGGTGCGGAGGGTTTTTCCTTCTGGCATGCCGATGGCCTGTATGGGCACTTCTACACTTTCTTCTGTGAGAATGTCCGGATACAGACCTATGCGTACTGACAACGGGGTGGTCTTGACGCCTTTGATCTGTGCCAGGCGTACGGTACTGACGATGGTGTCGGTAAATCCTTCGATGTGCAGCGGTTCGGTGGTGACGTAGCGCACGCTGTCGAGAATCTTTTTGCTGGCGTATATGGTGACGGTCTCGGGCCAGATGCGTGTCCGTGCCAGGTAGTAGGTCTTGCTGGGCACGATGATGCCTTTCAGTCGTACGGGAACGACCTTCTTTTGTCCGAAATTGAAGTAGAAGTCGAGTTTGTCGGGCTTGACGGCGGTGATGCGCGATATGCCGCCGAAACGCTGGTTGGCCATCTTTTGCAGGTCGGCCAACGGCACCGCTCCGTATCCGGTCTGCGAATTGGCGTAGGTGGAGAAGTTGATCTTGATGGGCCGTATCTCATTGCCGAACATGTACATGGCCAGGACGAAGCCTTTGTCCTTGACGGTCACGCGCACGGTGTCTTCCATGGGGGTGGTGATGACGGCGTTCTCGGGTATGCCGGTGAGCTTGGCAGGAATGCATATTTCCTGTTCGTAGGTCTCGTTGAGGGTCATCATCAGCCAGAAGATGCTGCTCAAGGCGAGAAAAAACAAAAAAATCAGAAATTCCTTGTTGCACCAACTGAACAAGAATTTCCTGACGATTTTGTATATGTGCTTGATGTTGATAGTCATCCGTTCGGCTGTCCTTCTCTGCTTTTCCGGTATGGGCCGGTCCTGAAGCGTGCCTGTACGGCGTGTCTTTCAGGACCGGCCCAAAGAAAGAATTAATTATAATATATTATAATGTGTGTCTTTGCGCTTATGCCTTCTGTATCTGGCTTTCGGCGTTGGCGTAGATGTAGTTTTTGTCTACGGTGACAACGACACCGCGTCCAACTTCCACCTCTACGGTGTTGGTGGTGAGGTCTACGCGCTTCACTGTGCCGTGCAGTCCGCCTGCAGTGACGACTTTCGTGCCTTCCTGGAGGGCGTTTTGGAATTTGCGTATCTCTTTTTGTCTCTTCTGTTGCGGACGTATCATGAAGAGCCACATGATGACGAACAGTATTACGATCATGAAGAGCATGGAGTATCCTCCATTGCCGTTTGCTGTCTGTGCAGCCAAAATGGTAGTGTTCATTTGTTTTCTATTCTGTTACGGTTGTTGTTTCTTCTGTTGGGCCTTCGGCATTTTCTGCTTCGGCGGGGCTTTCGGCGGGTGCGGTTTCTTCGGCTGTTCCGGCCTCGGCCTTTTTGTCCACGTGCACGAACTTGGCCTTTTTCGAACGCGGCTCTTCCATTGACTTGAAGAGTTTGCCGGTCTTGATGAGGTGGCGTGCGATGGAGTCGAGCATGCCGTTGATGTAGCCGCCGCTCTTGGGGGTGGAGTAGAGTTTGGCGAGCTCTACGTACTCGTTGATGCTCACGCTTACGGGGATATTGGGGAAGGTGAGTATTTCGGCGAGGGCTATCTGCATGATGACCACGTCCATATAGGCCAGACGGGCGAAATCCCAGTTGCGTGAGGCTTCGCTCATGTAGCGCTGGTACTGGTCGGCGTTGAGGATGGTGGCGCGGAACAGTTTGCGGGCGAAATCGCGGTCTTCCTCGTCTTTGTATTCGGGCAGGAGATCCTGCTTCTGCTTGTTCTTGGGGTCGAAGCGCTTGATGGTCTTCAGTACGAAGGTGTCTACGACTTCCTTGTCGTCGTTCCAGTACAGGCTTTTCTCCTCGAGCAGGGCGTCGAGGTCAGCGTTGTCTTGTATGAAGGTCTTGTAGATTTTGCGCCATACTTCGCGGTCGGCTTCGTAGGAGTCGTCGGCCTCGGCCATGTAGTCCTGGTATATCTGGCTTTGCTCGATGGTGTTGCACAGTTTGCGTACCGACTCGATGTCGTCGGTCCAGGACTGCTTTTGGGTCTCCATAAACTTGCAGAGCATCTTGTTCTCCTCAAGTTGTAGGGCGAATTTGTTGTCTGCGAACTTGGTCTGGGGCAGTTCGGTTCCTTCGCGCTCGGCACGTTGTGTGTAGATTTCCACGCGATGGCGCTCCTCGCGTGTGATGGCGACGATCAGCTCGAGAAGGTAGTTGTAGAGGTCGTACGCCTTGGACAGACTGAAGAGAAGCTCTTTCTCTGCACTGTCCATATTCTTGTTTCCGTTCTGATAGTATGCGTAGGTTAACTGGACTATCTTGATTCTTATCAGTTCGCGATTGATCATTTTCTTATAAGATAATGTCGTGTATTGTTTTCATCTGCAAAAATATAGAAAAAACGTATACCAACCAAGATTTGTATCCATGTTTTTAGGTTTTTTGTGGATAAACTTTGTGTATTCAGAATAAAAGCGGTAACTTTGCAACGCTTTTTTGAGCACATCCGTATCGAATGTTATATCGTGTGATGGCGAATTAAGGCAACGTATTATAAAATCTTAATTTAGAGTAACACAACAATGAAGGAAATCGACGTTACAGGTCAGAAGCGAGTAGAACTTGGAAAGAAGGCTACTAAAGCATTGAGAAAAGAAGGTCTTGTACCCTGCAACCTCTATGGTTTGGCACAAAAGGACGGCAAGCCCGAGGCTATGGCATTTGCCATCCCCGAGAAGGAAGTCCGCAAGATTGTCTACACTCCCCACATCTATGTCATCAACCTCATCATCGACGGTGAGAGCCACACTGCCATCCTGAAGGAACTGCAGTTCCATCCCGTGACAGACGCCGTGCTCCACATCGACTTCCTCGAGGTGAACGACCAGAAGCCTATCACCATCGGTATCCCCGTGAAACTTGTCGGCCTGGCTCAGGGTGTCAAGGACGGTGGTCGCATGAACCTTTCCATCCGCAAGATCGCAGTTACCGCTCCTTACCAGCAGATTCCCGAGCATCTCGATGTAGACGTGACCAACCTCCACATCGGCAAGAGCATCAAGGTGGGCGAACTGAGCTTCGACGGCCTCGAGATCGCTACCAGCAAGGAAGTTATCGTCTGCACCATCAAGATGACCCGTTCTGCCATGTCAGCTATGGCTGCTTCTGCAGAGTAATGCCGGTCACGGCCTTGCAGACACAAGGGATAGGACGTTGTGCGTAGGTCTTGCCGGTGCAAGGTACGCAGAGCCGCTTCTCCCCAACAAAAATACGGCTTGCCATTGGCTTTTTGTCAATCGGCAAGCCTTTTTTATAGATTTATTTTTTAGAATCCATCTTATACGCAATGGACAAATATCTGATCGTAGGACTTGGAAATCCCGGCGAAGAGTATGCCGGAACACGTCATAACACCGGTTTTATGGTGCTTGACGCCTTTGCAGCATCATGTGGTGTCACCTTTGCCGACAAACGCTACGGGTATGTGGCAGAGACCTCAATCAAAGGGCGCAAAGTATTTCTTCTCAAGCCTACCACGTTTATGAACCTTAGCGGCAACGCCGTACGCTATTGGCTCGAAAAGGAGCATATCGACCAGAGCCGTCTGCTCGTAGTGGTCGACGACCTGTCGCTGCCGCTCGGCGCATTCCGTCTGAAAGGCAACGGTAGCAACGGCGGTCACAACGGGCTCGGACACATCCAGCAGCTCATCGGGCAGCAGTATGCGCGCCTCCGTATGGGTATCGGCAACGATTTCCCGCGCGGCGGGCAGATCGACTGGGTGCTTGGGCAGTACAGCACCGAGGATATGGCGGAGTTGCAGCCTGCCATCGACACGGCGGTCGAGGTCGTCAAGAGTTTCGTGCTTGCCGGGCTCGACATCACCATGAACGCCTACAACAAGAAGGGCAAGAAATAATATCCGCATGACACCATGGCAACAGAAGAAGCAAGAATAGACAAATGGCTTTGGGCGGCCCGTATCTTCAAGACGCGCTCGCTGGCCGCCGATGCGTGCAAGAACAGCCGTGTGAGTGTCGGCGGGGCAACGGTGAAGCCGAGCCGCGTCGTCAAGGTAGGCGATGTGGTGAGCGTCAAGAAAGCCCCCGTCACCTACTCCTTCAAGGTGCTCAAGACCATCGAGCAGCGTGTGGGTGCCAAGATGATTCCCGAGATCTACGAGAATGTCACCGATGCCAAGCAGTACGAACTGCTTGAGATGAGCCGCATCAGTGGTTTTGTCGACCGTGCCCGCGGTACCGGCCGTCCCACCAAGAAAGAGCGCCGTGCCCTCGATGCCTTTGTCGAACCGGCCATGTTCGGTTTCGACGAGGACGGGGAATTCGACGAGGAATAGTCCGCCGCAACACTGACAAAAGCCGATAATTCCGTATGATAGTGACCGTAGCGTGGATGGCAACGCATTTCGACCGGTTCAACGCCGAATACTTCGACGCGCGTCTTCCGCGTCCGGAGTTTGTCCTGTCGCGTGCCCGTACCCGCTTGGGGCAGATGTCGTGCAAGCGTGCCGTGCGGTGGGGACGTGTGCATCTGTACGATTTCCGTATCGCCATGACCACTTATTATGACATGACCGAGCGTCAGGCGCAGAATGTCCTGTTGCACGAGATGATACACTATGTCATCACCTACACGGGGCTGAAGGATACCTCGTCGCACGGTCTTGTGTTCCGGGGTATGGCCGACAATCTCAACCGCAAGTACGGATGGAACATCCAAACCGCGACCTCGACCCGCGGATGGAAGGTCAGCGGCGCTGTGCGCGAAAAGCAGCAGGCGGCCGTCAAGCGTCCGGTGCTTGTACTTGCCGTGTGTATGGCCGACGGCAAGTACTATCTGTCGCGTGTCAATCCGGGTTACGCCCGCAGCATCACGGCCCAGTTGAGGTCAGCCTCCGAAGTGTCCTCCTATCATTGGTATACCACTGAGGATACTTATTTTGACAGTTATCCCGAAGTGAGGAGTCTGCGCGGCCGCCGCATTTCCCGTTCCGATTTTGAGCGGTTGGCAGCAATTCTGACACCTGTGCAGGGCGGGTAGCGTCTGCCATATACGCTGAGGCGGGTTCTGAAACATTCTCCCGTAAAAAACGGTAAAAGAATGTTTCAGAACCCGCCTGAAGTTTTTATCACGCACGTCTTATTTCACACACGTCACGCTCCATTCTCCGCCTTTGGCGATGTCGTCGTAGTGGAGGGTGTGTCCCTTCATGGGCTTGCCGTTCCAGCGCATGGACTTGATGTAGCGCTGTGCCGGGTCTTTGCGGTCGGTGGTGACGGTGAAGGTCTTGCCGCCGGGCAGGTGAAGAACGGCCTTACGGAAGAGCGGTGTGGTCACCTCGTACTCGCCCGAAGCCGGATTGACCGGATAGAAGCCCAGTGCCGAGAAGATGTACCATGAGGACAGTTCGCCGCAGTCGTCATTGCCGGCGATGCCGGCCGGCTGGTCGTTGTAGAAGGTCCTGATGATATGGTCGACCATCTGTTGGGTCTTGCGGGGCTTTCCTACGAAGTTGTACAGATAGGGCACATGATGGTCCGGTTCGTTGCCGTGGATGTACTGTCCTACAAAACCGCTGGCATTGCAGTTCTTCTCGTTGTTGTCGTCGGTGAGTGAGAAGAAGGTGTCGAGTTGGCGTTCGGTAGTCTTTGCTCCGCCAAAGAGACCTATCATGCCGTCGATGTCTTGCGGAACGTACCATTTCCATTGCCAACCGTTGCCTTCGGTATAGGGGTTGCCGCCATTGGCACCGTACTGCAGCGGGTCGAAAGGTTCAAGCCATGAGCCGTCAGACTTGCGGGCCTGGAAAAATCCGTTGGCGGGATTGTAGAGCGCGCGGTAGTACTGGCTGCGCTTGGCGAAATATTCGGCATCTTCCTTGTAGCCCAGTTTGCTGGCCAACTGGCTGACACACCAATCGTCGAAGGCCATCTCGAGCGTGATGGATACCGATTGTGTCTGCAAGTCTTCGGGCATGTAGCCATACTTGTCCCAAATGTCGAAAGGAGAATTTTTGTGGCTTCTTGTCGACGATTGCTTCACGGCGTCGTAGGCGCGTTGCTTGTCTACCTCGCCGCGCAGTGCCGCATCGACCACTACGGGTATGGCGTGGTTGCCGATCATGCAGTAGTTTTCCTGTCCCCACAGTTGCCAGATCGGCAGGTAACCGTACACGTCGTAGTGCAGGAACATGCTCTCGACGAAGCCCTTGTTGTACTCCGGCCACAATAGTTGGTACAGCGGATGGGCGGCCCGGTAGGTGTCCCAAAGCGACAGGGTAGAGTAGAATGTGCTGCCGGCAGGCATACGCTTCTCGCTATAGTCGGCTGCGATATAGCGGCCGTCGCAGTCGTTCATGGTATTGGGCTGTATGAGGGTGTGGTAGAGGGCGGTATAGAAGGTGCGCTTGTCTTTTTCGTTTCCTTCGACCTCAATGGTGCCGAGCAGTTTGTCCCATGCGGCATCGGCTGCCGATACATAGTGGTCGAAATCCCAACTTTGGGCCTCGGTCTGCATGTTGTTGCGGGCACCGTCAAGGTCTACGGGCGACAGGGCCACCTTTACCGTCAAGACGTTCTTGTTTGTCTTTGTTGTCTTGAATTGGAATACGGCTTTGATGTCATCGCCGTTGACCAGCGGTGTTTCCTTTTGTTCGTGTCCGTCGCGGTAGAGGTGGATTTGTTCTATCGGTTGGGAGAATTCCATGTGGAAATAGATCTTGCGTATCTTGGCCCAACCCGAGATGACACGAAAGCCTTCTATCGCCGTGTCGCTCACCTTGCGTATCTGTGCGTTGAATATCATGCGGTCCCAGTCGCCTTTGGGGGCTGAGTGGTCGAGGTCGAGGAGCAGGTATGCCGGTTGCCCTTCCGGATAAGTATAGCGGTGAACACCTGTCCGGGTTGTGGCCGTGAGTTCTGCGTTGACCCCGTTTTGTAGCACGACCTGGTAGTAGCCGGGGTGGGCCGTTTCGTGGTCGTGGCTGAAGGTATAGGCGGGCGAGATGTTGTCTGCCGAGGTCATTGGCATCAGTGTGATGTCGATGAGGTCGTTGGCTCCGGTTCCGCTGAGGCGGGTATGCGAGAATCCGTAGATCTTGGTGTCGTCATAAATGTAGCCCGAGCCGCTGTCCCAGCTCGGGGCTTCGCGGGTGTCGGGCGAGAGTTGTACCATACCGAAGGGTAGGGTGGGGCCGGGATAGGTGTTGCCTTGAAGACCGTCCTGTTTTGAGGTTCCGACAAAGGGGTTGACCCAACGTGTCCATTCGCCTGCAACGGCAGGCACGGCCATGAGTAGGACATAGGCCAAGAGTAGGGTTGTTTTTTTCATTGTATTTTTGTTTTTCAGGTACACTGCTTTTGGGGGCAGAGACCGATTGGCGGGTTAGTATGTTGTCTGATCTTTCAGATTTTGTTGTAAAGGTACGCTTTTTGTCTCTTTGGACGAATGTTTTTCAGGCTTTTTTTATCTGCCAAAGAAACGGGCAAATTGGTTTCGCCTGTTTCTTTGGCAGTGTATTCTATTGCTGAAGTGATGCCTTGTACCACTCATAGAGTCGGCGCACACCCTCGTCGATTTCTACCTTGTGGGTCCATCCGAGCGAATGCAGTTTTGTGACATCGATGAGTTTGCGGGGTGTACCGTCGGGTTTCGAGTCGTCGAACACGATGGCGCCTTCGAAACCTACTGTCTGTGCCACCAGTTCTGACAGGGCGCGTATGGTCAGTTCCTTTCCCGTTCCGACATTGACGTGGCAGTTGCGTATTTCGCCCAGTGCGGGCAATGCGCCGCCGCGTCCCTCGCTGTTGTTGCGGTCTACCTTGCCGTCGGCCTTTGTCCCGTAGTGTACGGAGGAGTATTTGTCGATGCCGATGATGTCCTTGAAGTCGACATTGAGCAGTAGGTGTACGCTTGCGTCGGCCATGTCTTCGCTCCACAGAAACTCGCGCAGCGGGCGGCCCGTACCCCAAAGTACGACGCGGTTGTCGCCGATGCCGTAGAAGTCGAGCGTGCGGCGTATGCGTTCCTCAGTGCTGTGTCCGTCGACATTGCCCTCGCCGATCTCGCGGCGCAGCGCGTCGGGCGGATTGACGGGCCGGCGGTCCATGTCGGTGCGGATGGCAGTCCAGTCACCGTCGTGCAGCAGTTTGGCGAGATACACCTTGCGCATCATGGCCGGCATGACGTGCGAGTTTTCCAAATGGAAATTGTCGTTGGGTCCGTAGAGATTGGTAGGCATGACGGCGATATAGTTGGTGCCGTACTGCAGGTTGTAACTCTCGCACATCTTCAGTCCTGCTATCTTGGCGATGGCGTACTCCTCGTTGGTATACTCCAGCGGTGAGGTGAGCAGTGCATCCTCGCGCATGGGCTGCGGTGCGTCCTTCGGGTAGATGCATGTGCTGCCGAGGAAAAGCAGTTTTTGCACGCCGTGCGAGTAGGCAGAGGAGATGACGTTGCACTGCATCTTCATGTTCTGCATGATGAAGTCGGCCCGATAGAGCGAGTTGGCCATGATGCCTCCCACGAAGGCGGCGGCCAGGACAACGGCGTCGGGGCGCTCCTCGTCGAAGAACCGCTGTACGGCATATTGGTCGGTGAGGTCGAGTTCTTTGTGTGTGCGGCCTACAAGATTGTGGTATCCGCGTTGGTAGAGATTGTTCCAGATGGCCGAACCCACCAGTCCGCGGTGTCCGGCCACATATATTTTACTGTCTTTTGACAACATGATATTACCTTTATTTTACGATACCCTTTTCCAGATATTCGGCCAGATTGGTGCGCACTTTGGCGCTGGCGTCTTCTATGGCTACCTTGGCCATGTCGCTGTCTACCATCAGGCAGACGAGTTCTTCGAAACTGGTCTTGGAGGGGTTCCATCCCAGTTTGGCGCGGGCTTTGGTCGGGTCGCCCCACAGGTTGACCACGTCGGTCGGACGGAAGAAGTCGGGCGACACCTCTATGAGCACACGGCCGGTAGCCTTGTCGATGCCCCGCTCGTTGATGCCCTCTCCCTCAAACTCCAGTTCGATGCCCACATGACGGAAGGCATGGTAGCAGAATTCGCGTACAGTGTGCTGTACGCCGGTGGCGATGACGAAGTCTTCGGGATGGTCATGCTGCAGGATGAGCCACATGCACTCCACATAGTCCTTGGCATATCCCCAGTCGCGTCGAGAGTCGAGGTTGCCGAGGTAGAGTTTGTCCTGCCGTCCCTGTTTGATGCGGGCGGCGGCCAGGGTGATCTTGCGGGTGACGAAGGTCTCGCCGCGCCGCTCGCTCTCATGGTTGAAGAGGATGCCCGAGCAGCAGAACATGTTGTAGGCTTCGCGGTATTCCTTCACGATCCAGTAGCCGTAGAGTTTGGCCACGGCGTAGGGGGAGTAGGGATGGAAGGGCGTGTTCTCGTTTTGCGGCACCTCTTCCACCTTGCCGTACAGTTCGGAGGTTGATGCCTGATACATACGGCAGGTCTCGGCCAGTCCGCACTGGCGTATGGCCTCGAGTATTCTCAGCACTCCCGTGGCGTCTACATCGGCCGTGAACTCGGGCGAATCGAAACTTACCTGCACATGGCTCTGTGCAGCCAGGTTGTATACTTCGGTGGGGCGTACCTTGCCCATCACCTGTATGATGCTCATCGAGTCGCCCAGGTCGGCATAGTGCAGATGGAAGTGCGGCCGGCCTTCCAGATGGGCGATGCGTTCGCGGTAGTCTACTGAAGAGCGGCGTATCGTGCCGTGCACGTCATATCCCTTGCTGAGCAACAGCTCGGCCAGATATGATCCGTCTTGTCCTGTAATGCCCGTAATGAGGGCTACATTTCTTTTTTCCATATTAAGGTCTTGTTTGTGTTTTATCCTGATGGCGGAGTGTCTCCTGCGCCTGTTTTTGTCTATAGAAACGATGGAAATCCCGATATATTGTGCGTTGGGGGGGTGGGTATTTCTTTCAAAATTGTAGGACGGGTCCCTAATGTATGGTTATCAAATGTTAATACATGTGTTAATAAAAATAAAATCGGGGGGGGTAAAACGGATTGCTTAATTTTGTAGATTAAAATATGTATACCATTGCGACTTGTGCGGCAAAAACACTGTTTCTTTATCAATAAAGGACGGCAGATGTGAAGTATACCCGTATGTTAATTTATCTTGTCGGATGGTTCGAATTTGTTAAGATGGATTCTAAAAATGTCCATCTAAGATGACGTTTCTCCACCAAATGAAAAATATAGCAGTTTTTGGCGCAGGGGGCTTTGGGCGCGAGATAGCTTGTATGATTAGAAGAATCAATGAAGCATCGAACCAGCCTCAATGGAATTTTATCGGGTTTTATGATGATAATCCTTTACTTGCTGGTAAAATGATTTCGCACTTAGGCAAATGTCTTGGAGGAACAGCCGAATTGAATAAAGTCACATCACAACTCTCAGTTGCCATAGCCGTAGGTTCTCCTTGTGCAGTAAAACAGATTTCGGAAAAAATCACAAACCCCAACATCAGTTTTCCTAATTTGTTTGCACCAACAATACGTTTCAATGATCCTGAGTCTTTTCATATAGGTAAAGGCAACATCGTACAGGATAATTGTACCTTCTCATGCGATGTAACTGTGGGTGACTTTAATATGCTCAATGGTTCCGTCGTGCTAGGACATGATGTGCAGTTGGGTAGTTACAATGCATTTATGCCCAATATTCGTATCTCCGGCGAGACCACGATAGGCAACCTTAACTTCTTTGGGGTAGGATCTATCGTGCTTCAGCGGTTGCGCATCGGTAATAATGTCCATTTAGGACCAGGCAGTGTGCTGATGACCAAACCCAAGGATGGATGTCTGTATATGGGCAATCCGGCTAAGAAAACGGTTTTTTAGGCTTACGATGCGAGGTTTTTGCGAACGTTTGGCCGCGCTTTTTTGATATCAAGAATAAATAACTAATAAAGAATATAACGATGAAAACATTAGACGAATTCGTAGCTCTCTTTGCAGAGCAGTTTGAGGATACACCTGCTGAAGAAATCACTGCATCAACTGAATACCATGATCTTGATGAGTATTCGTCACTGATAGCCTTGTCCATCATCGCCATGGTGGATGACGAGTTTGATGTGACGCTCAAGGGAGATGATATCCACAATACCAAGACGGTAGAAGACCTGTATGCTTTGGTTGTAAAGAAAGCATAACTATGGCATTCCTTCAATTCCAAAATCTCCGCATTGCGGGATTGGCCAGTGGTGTCCCCAAGAACGTTGCACCAGCAGTCTCCACTACGGATAAGTATGATGATGACGATTTTTCCAAAAGCACTGGCGTCATAGAGAAACGATTCTCCAATGCGTTCACGGCTTCGGATATGTGTCAAGCCGCTGCTGAACAGCTTCTTACCGACTTAGGTTGGGATCGGGGTGAGGTGGGAGCACTGGTCTTTGTTTCCCAAACACCCGACTATATATTACCCGCCACTTCATGTATTCTGCAAGATAAGCTCGGGTTACCCAAAGAGTGTATGACTCTCGATATCTCTCTGGGATGCTCGGGGTGGGTGCACGGATTGGCAACCTTGGCCGGATTGATGTCTTCGGGTGGAATACGCAAAGCCCTGTTATTGGCTGGTGATGGCCGTAAGCATGCTTATGAGGAGCCGGATCAGCTCTTTGGGATGGCAGGCACTGCTACCGCCATCGAATATAAAGAAGGTGCAACACCGATGAACTTCCACTTTGGTACGGATGGCAGTGGATTTGATGCCATCATCCGACCAGTGGGTGGCACGCGAAACCAAGTCACGGCGGAAGACCTGGAGCCTGTAATGTGTGAAGATGGGCGCATGCGACACAACTTCCAGACCCGAATGAAAGGAATGGACGTGTTTGCCTTTGCCATCACCACGGCTCCCAAAAGCATCAAGAAGTTGGCGGCAACCTACGGGATGGATCTCGAAAGTGTGGATTATTTCATATTGCATCAAGCCAATAAGATGATCAATGAGAAGATACGCACCAAGCTCAAGCAACCCGCAGAGAAGTTTCCTTATAGCATGACCCACTTCGGAAACACCTCCTCGGCTTCCATTCCTCATACCATCGTTACAGAACTGGCCGAAGTGCTTAGTCAGTCGACCACGCCTGTGTCGATGATTGGTTGTGGATTTGGTGTGGGTTTGTCATGGGGTACGGTGAGTTTTGAGTTGGATCACCCCGTTATCAGTAAATTAGTAGAGTTATCATGAACCTAACATACAACCCTTTTCAACTGACAGGCAAGACAATTCTTGTTACGGGCGCATCTTCTGGTATCGGACAGTGTACCGCTGTTGAGGCTGCCAAAATGGGCGCTCACGTGATCTTGTCGGCTCGTGATGAGCAACGTCTACAAGCTACCCAGGAGATGATTCGTGCGCAAGTTGAAACGGAAAGTGCTATAATGGTAGCCGATTTAACAGACAATGAGCAACTCGAACGCCTAGTGGAGCAATGTCCTAAACTTGACGGACTGATGCTTTGCGCAGGTCGTGGACTGACCATGCCTATTCAGTTTGCTACTCGCGAGAAGTTTGATGAAATCTTTGAGGTGAATTTCTTCGCACAGGTGGAGCTGTTGCGACTGCTATACAAGAAAAAGAAACTCACCAAGAATGCCTCTGTGGTAATCATTGCTTCTCTTGGCGGAACGCAAGTGTTTAGCGGAGGCAATGGTATCTACGGCGCTTCTAAAGCCGCTCTCAACTCAGTGATGAAGTTTGCAGCCAAAGAATTTGCCCTGCGTAAGGTGCGTGTCAACAGCATTTGCCCAGGAATGGTAGATACGCCATTGATTCATCGTGGTACAGTAAGTGAGGAACAGCTTGCTGAAGATCAAAAACGTTACCCCTTGGGAAGGTATGGCCGTCCTGATGACATAGCTCATGCAGCCATCTATCTACTGTCTGATGCCTCGTCATGGCTCACTGGACAGTCATTGGTAATTGATGGAGGCGTGTCTATCAAATAATGTAACTAATGGAAACAAAAGAAAAGGTGAAAACCATCATTGCCGAATGTCTCGGCCTTTCTGCAGATACAATGCCTTGTGACCAGGACTTGTATCAGATGGAAGGGTTCGACTCTATGTGCAACGTGATGATTCTGTCACGAATAGAAGAAGCTTTCGACCTCATAATACCCGAAGACGATATCTTCGATATTGCTACGGTGAACGACTGGATAAGCGAGGTAGAGAAGCTTAAAGCAAATTAATACGGATTGGTAATGTTCAAGCATAGCGCGTTGCTTCGCTCGGTTATGAATCATGCGCAGCAACAACCCAACAAGGTTGCCATCATTCTCAATGGACAACAGATTACATATTCGCAGTTATGGGAGTATATCCTCAGTGCCGCTTTGTACCTGAAAGAATTGGGTGTAAAGCCGTATGACCGCATCGTGTTGTCTGCTGACAAATCGTTGGAGTACATTTCCGTTTACTTGGCTTCTCATGTTGTGGGATGCGTTAACGTTCTTGTCGATCCCAAATCTACCGCTGAGCGATTAGAATATATCGTTAGCCGAACGCGGCCCACATTATGCTTGGGATGCGACGTAGGTGATTATGCTTCACATCCTTATGCTGATATTGATTTGGGCCATGCCCCTTTCCCGATAGACGCAGCTCCGCAACTTCAGGAAACGGACATAGCTGAAATCTTGTTTACAACTGGAACAACGGCGCAACCTAAGGGATGTTGCCTTTCCTATGCCAATATTTGTGCATCGGCAAGCAACATCAACCAATACATTCAGAACACGTCTGAGGATGTAGAGCTGTTGGCGTTACCCCTGTGTCATAGTTTTGGGATGGGGCGCTTGCGTTGCAATCTCATGTTAGGTGCCACAGTGGTTGTTCTTCCCAGTTTTGCTGATGTCCGTTTGTTTATCAAGAGTTTTGAGGTATATCCTATAACTGGTTTTGCAGTAGTGCCTTCTGCTTGGGCATACATCCGTAGGGTCAGTAGCAAACGTATTGCCAGATATGCTGATTGTATAAGATATGTTGAAATAGGCAGTTCGTCTATGCCTCTTGAAACCAAAGAAGAGATGGCCCAGCTCTTCCCTCATACACGTCTGTGTATGCATTATGGACTGACGGAAGCATCGCGAAGTTGCTTCATCGAGCTACATGACGTAGCCCATCGCACCTCTGTGGGGCGTGCAGTATGTGACCGAGTGGATATTCGTATCTGCGATGCAGAGGGAAACTGTTTGCCTGATGGCGAGTGTGGGGAGATATGCGTCAAGGGCAATATGGTCATGACGCAATACCTGAATGCCGACCACACCCGGCAAGCTTTCTTTGGTGAGTACTTCCGTACGGGTGATTTGGGATATATATCGCAAGGCTATGTCTACTTGGTAGGTAGAGAAAAGGAGATCATCAATGTCGGTGGTAAGAAGGTATCGCCCTCCGAGGTAGAGGATGCAATCATCGCCTTGGGTGTGGGCGACTGCGTTTGCGTGGCAATGCCCGACCCTAAAGGTATCTTGGGCGAACTGGTGAAATGCTATGTTAAGCGTGATTCCACCACTTTGACGTTTGCCGAGATAGCCCAAAAGCTGAATGGACAAATCGAATTCTATAAACAACCAGTGGCTTATGAATGGATAGCTCAGATTCCGATGACCGAATCTGGCAAGAAACAACGAATCAAACTCAAAGGATAATGGCTTTCCTAACAATAGAACATGTACAGATAGCAGGTCTCACTGCTTGCGTTCCACCTGCTGTGGAAGAGAATATCAGTTTGCCAATCTTCAAGGATGAGGCTGAGGCCGAGAAGGTGATCGCCTCTACGGGTATAGAGCGAAAGAGGGTGGTGGAACCCGGTTTTACGGCAAGCGACCTCAGTTGTCAAGCCATCGAGTCATTGCTTGCAGACTTAAAATGGACATCCGATTCGGTGGATGTACTCATATATGTGTGTACCTCACGCGACTATATAGCCCCAATCACCTCTGCCATCTTGCAAGACCGTCTGCATCTGCGCAATGATTGCTATTGCCTTGATTTGCCTTTGGGCTGTTCCGGATGGGTGTATGGTATGAGTACGTTGGCTTCTTTGTTGAGTCATGGTCAGTTTAAGCGCGGCCTTTTGGTGTGTGCCGAGACCAACTCGCTCAACCGCTCAGCCAAGGACAAGACCGTAAAGCCGCTTTTCGGAGATGCCGCCACAGTCACAGCATTGGAGTATGATGCCGCTTGGGACAAGCCTTTGCAGTTTGAGTTTGGTGTGGATGGTAGCGGATACAAGGCAGTATGGACGCAATATGGTGGCATGCGTTACCCTGCAACCGTTGAAGCAGTAACTGAGCACGAGGTTGAACCAGGCATTATACGTAAAGGTACGGATATGGTGGTCAATGGTATGGATGTCTTTGCGTTTGCCATAAAAGTACCGCCACAGTCGTTAGGCAGACTGATAGCGCATTTTCAGATAGATACTGAGCGGGTAGACTATCTCTTCTTGCACCAAGCCAATAGATATATTGATGAACGTATCCGTAAGAAGATGGGGCTGCCAGCATCCAAAGTGCCTTATTGTCTGCAAGATTATGGCAACACCAATAGCGCTTCCATTCCTTTGGCAATGGTCGCATGTAAGTCCAAAGAGTTGATGCAAGGTGCGTATGAGTGCTTGGGATGTGGCTTTGGGATAGGATTGGCGTGGGGGTCTATCCATTATTACATACACAACTTGCGTGCTTGTCGCCTTATAACGTTCGATTATTCAAAGGATTGTCATAAAGAAAAATAAGATGTCTAATCTTTCAAAGGCTATCACGGTGTTGAGATACTGTCGGCAAAGTTATGCCAATAGTGTCTATGTAAAGCAGAAAATACATAAAAATCGTATCCATATCACGCTTGATCTCATCTATTGCTTCTTGCGATACGGGCATGATTTCAACGATTACTGTACGTTCGAACTTTGGAATAAGACGTCTGAGGAACGCGATTCGTACATCTCTTTTCGTCGAAACGATGTGTTGAGCGCCATGATGAGTACGCCTTCTACTCACAAACTCTTCTTGGATAAGGCACGTTTCAACCAGCGTTTTGCACCTTATATTTCACGGAGATGGTTTATTATAGACAAGGAAGTGGCGTCATTGGAATCCTTTGTACGTCAATGCCATAAGGTTATAGTGAAACCTCTGTCCGATTATGGCGGACATGGGGTGTTCTCCATTACAGCTGATGAGCCGTCGTTAGTCGATAAGATACGTTTGGTGCAGTCGGGGATGATCGTGGAAGAATGTATTCAGAATGCCGACAATATCAAGCGGATTGCCCCTAGCTCTCTCAATACGATACGTGTGGTGACTGTGATTGACCACGATGGGGTGTTGCATATTATGGCGGCACTTCTCCGTATGGGCAATGGCACTGCCTTGACGGACAATTATCATAATGGCGGCATGGCATGTCCGATAGATTTGGAACGCCGTTGTTTGACGCGATATGCCTATGGCATGGATAATAAACGATGGGAGGTGCATCCTTTCTCGGGCATAACCTTTGACGGATATGCCCTTCCTGAAATTGATGAATGTTTACAGATGGTGCGCTCTCTCGCCCAAGAAGAACCCTCTGCGCGTTATGTGGGCTGGGATTTTGCAGTCATTAGCCATAATGGAAAGGATAAGGTGGAACTGCTTGAAGCCAATATTCCACCGGGAGAGGATATTACACAGATTGCCACGGGGCGAGGAATGTGGTACGAAATGCTTAGATGGAAATAGCAATGAATCAGACAATAATTCGTATGCGCTCCGCACTGAATGTAAAACGCTGGTTGCCGCGCTGCAGTCCATACCGTGTTGTCCTCCGCTTTTATCCCTTCCGTTATCCCCTTTTTGCCGCATTGTGTCAGTCTTCGGGCTGAAATACTCGAGTATTCGGCCTTGCAGACTCGGGTATTCGGGCTCGACTACTGGAGTATTCGGACTTGAGTACTGGAGTATTCGGCCCGAATACTCCAGTCTGCAAGGCCGAAGACTGACATGGTGCCGTCTTTTGAGGTGGGGCGTTTAGAAGTGATTGTGTTTTTTGTGCCTAATGTTGATCGGGTTTTGATCACAGAGTCCTTCCATGGCTTAGCGTATACCCGTTGTGAAGGAGTGTGGCATACCGAAATCTTTGCTTTACCATAAAGCCACCTTACCGGACCACCAATAGTTCAAAAAACGAAAGTAGGGGGAAAGCGAAACGCTTTCCCCCTACTCGATGAGTCTGTATGTCCGTGCGTGGATTATTCTTTTACTTCTTCTTCTTCTTCTTCTTCTGTTTCTTCTTCCTTCTCTTCGGGTACGTCGTAGACGGGTATCTGGCGGTCGATGGCCGAGTTGAAGGAGATGATGGTCTCGCTGCGTGACAGTCCGAGGGGCTGCAGTTTGTCGTGGATGATGTCGAGCAGGTGGTGGTTGTTGTGGGCGTAGAGTTTGATGAACATGTCGAAATCGCCGGTGGTGTAGTGGCACTCCACGATTTCGGGTATTTTTCTGAGCGCTTCCACTACTTCGTCGAATTTCTCCGGTTCGCGGAGATAGAGGCCGATATATGCGCAGGTCTCGTAACCGATCTTTTCGGGGTCGACGATGAAGCGTGAACCTTTGACTACGCCTAAGTTGGCAAGTTTCTGTACACGCTGGTGTATGGCTGCTCCGCTTACGTTGCAAACTCGTGCTACTTCAAGAAACGGGATGCGGGCATCCTCTGCTACAAGGCGAAGAATTTTCTTGTCAAGTGCGTCTAACTGATGATGTGCCATGGTCTTTGTTATGTTTATAAGCACAAAGTTAAATCGTTTTTACTGAAATTGCAACCAATTAACGAATTTTGTACCCGGATTATTACTTTTTCTTGGTGGCGGAGTAACTGATTTTCCGTACATCGGCTTTTCTGAGGGCAAGTTTCACGTCGGTGATGACTCCCATGCGTGTGTTGCGGTCGGCTTTTACGGATACGGTCATGCGGCTTTTGTCTTCGGGCGACATACGGCGTTTCTCGGCGGCGATGTAGTCGACGATGTCGGCGGTGGTGGCGTACTTGTCGTTGATCTGTATGGCCGACCCGTCGGTGGTCGGGGTGTGGCCGGGTGTGTTGGGGCGTCCGATGTAGATGTACGACACGGCAGACTTTTTGGTCAGTCGGGTCAGTTCGGTGCCTTGGGGGACGGTGTACTTCACTTTGAGTGTCACTTTCCGCATGTGGGTCACCACCATGAAGAAGAAGAGTACGGTGAAGATGAGGTCGGGCAGGGAGGCGGTGTTGAGGGTGGGGACGGTGCGCCGCGGGCGGTTGTCGAGTATCATGGCTGGCCTCCTTTCTCTGTGGTGTCGTAGGTTTCGGCCACATGTTGCGGACAGGCTTCGCGTATGTTGTCTTTCTGCTGTTGTGACAGGCGGGCGTACGCTTTGCCGTACTGTTTGACGGCCATGCGGTCGCGTACGGTGGCGTAGGCGGCCACTATCTCGTCTTCGAGGGTGAAGTAGAGCCCGTATCCGGCTTCCGGGTCGCAGTCGATGGTGATGGCGTGTCCGTCGCCGGTGCGGGTGATGAATGTCGCGATACGGTCGCGCAGTCCCTTGGTGGCGACAGGTTGGCCGTCGAGGGTGAGGCGGTTGTCGGCGGTGATGCGGAAGGCCATGACGCGGTGCTTGTCGATGTCGGTCTCGGTGTTTTGTCGGGTGTCGTCCATCGGGGGCAACTGGCGCACGAGTCCCTTGTCTACGTCCATGGATGTGGTCACGAGAAAGAAGGTGAGCAGCATGAACGAGATGTCGGCAGTGGCTGTCGTGTTGAGTTGCGGTACGCGGCGTTTGGGTCTTTTTATCAGCATGAGGGTTGCGATGGCTTGTGTGGTCCTTTCTTTCCGGGACGCAGGTATCTTGTGGCTCCGAAGACGACGGCACCGACTGCCGCGATGATGAGCAGTAGAGAGGTGAAGACAAACATGTCGGCGGTCTTCAGCCAAAAGGTGTCGGTGTAGGTATTGCCGTTGATGGTCAGCGGACGGGTGGATCCGGCCACGAAGGTCACGACGGCTGTCAGCAGGGTGGCAGCGGCGATGATGGTGGCGATGCGTGCGGCAGGTATGCCGTTGACCGTACGGTCTTCGCGGTTGCTTCTCCTGAGGCAGCGTAGCGCCGCGGCGACGGTCACGACGATGGCAATGAGGACAAGCACGGCCTGGAAGACGATGAGGGTGCCGGTGAAGAGGGGGGCGTTGAAGTCGGGATTCTCTTCAAACGGGTGCTTGTAGCCGACGAGGTAGAACAGGGCGAACACGATGGCGATGAGAGCCGTCAGGATGTAGAGTACGCTCTGCGACAGGCGTTCGGTGGAAATATGTCTGAGGTCGGGTGTCTTCATCGTGAAAGTTTGTTTTTCAGTATGGCGTCAAGCAGCGAGATGGCACTTTCCTCCATCTGTGAGGTGATATGTTCTATCTTTGAGAGGATATAGTTGTAGAACAGTTGCAGGATGAGGGCTACGATGAGTCCGAAGATGGTGGTGATGAGGGCCACCTTCATGCCGGCTGCCACGATGGTGGGGTTGATGTCGCCGGCTACCTGTATCTGCTCGAAGGCCATCACCATACCGATGACGGTACCCAGAAATCCGAGTGAGGGGGCAATGGCGATGAAGAGCGTGATCCATGAGCAGCCTTTCTCCAGATTGGCCGCTTGCACGGTGCCGTAGGCGGCGACCGACCGCTCGATATTCTCGATGTCGTCGTCGATGCGCACCAGGCCTTGGTAGCAGATGGAGGCGACCGGTCCGCGTGTTTCGCGGCAAAGGTCTTTGGCTCCCTCGATATCGTTTTGTGCTATCTTTTCGTCAAGGTCGGCCATAAATTTTTTGGCGTTGATCTCCGACAGGCTCAGATAGATGATGCGCTCGATGCAGAAGGCCAGTCCGAGCACAAGGGCGAGTGCGACGAGCGACATAAAGGAGGCGTCGCCCTCGATAAACTTTGTCTTGAGTATCTGGTGCAGTCCGCCGCCTTCTTCGGGAGTGTCCCCGGCCGATGCCAAGGCGGTGCTGTCGCTGTCGAGCCCGATGCTGTCGGTCTCGGCGGCTGCGGTACTGTCAGCCACGGTTTCTTTCGGGGCGAGTGTTGTGTCGGTCTCTTTCGGGGCGGCATAGCAAAAAAGGGCGGAGGCCGCTATGAGGAGTGAGAAGATCCATCGTGCAGCGGTGTAGCGATGGGGGGTGGAAAGAAAGAGTGTCGCTTTCATTGTTATTGATATTGTAGGCGTGTTCTATAAATTGCACGCATTGTTAGACATGTGTTTTAGGCTGCTCTTTGTGCCTTTTTGTTTTTATCCGGCATCTTTCCCTTCCTTCCTCAGTCGCATAGCCCGCTATGCTCCTTCAGAGAGGAAGTAAAATCTGCTCGGCTAAAATTCAAAAATCCAGCAAAGGCAATTTATAGAACCCGCCTATAGTAGATTCTTGAAAACGTCTGCAAACTTACTCAAAATAGCCGGATGACGTATTGCGTTTTCCCGAAAAAAACTCGTTTTTTTTCGTTGTGGCCGAGTCTGTTCTTCGTATTTTGGCCGGCTTACCAGTTGTCTTCCTCGTCGGGCGAGGGGATGGTCAGTTCTTTCATGTCGTAGAACGAGCCGTTGTAGATATTGATGTCTACGTAGCCCTTGATGCCCGCCACGCGGCCGGCATCGGTGTGTTGCCAGAATTTCCATGCGCCCTTGTATTCCACCTTGTCTACATAGTAGTGGGCTATCCAGTAGGGGTAGTCGTCGAAGACGGGGGCGTTGAGGTATTTCTCCTTGAACTTGTAGTAGGTGTAGAGTATGGGCTTGACGTGGTAGCGGTCTTCCACGATGTGGAGCCATGTGAGCAGGTCGCGCTGAAAGTCCTCTACCTCTCTGCCGGCTGGCATGTGCTCCACGTCGAGCACGGGAGGCAGGTCACCCGGTTCGAGGTGTACATTGGAGAGGAAGTGGTAGGCTTGGTCGCGGGCCGACGACTTGTTGCTCCAGAAATGGTAGGCACCGCGGATGAATCCGTGTTCGCGTGCCTGGTAGAAATTGTCGGAGAAGTTCTCGTCGAGTTTGGTGGATCCCTCGGTGGCCTTGATCATCACGAAGCGGAGCGGGCAACCCTCGATGGTGGCGCCGCGCAGTTTGTCCCAGTCGATGTCGCCCTGGTAGTGTGAGATGTCGATGCCTCGTATTTCATAGCCGCCGGGATAGTTGGCGTCGCCGTAGATGGCTTTCCATCTGAAGGCTGTCGGACCAACGAAGAAGGCGTAGAATATCCATGCGTAGAAGGCTGTGACAAGCAGAAGTCCGATCCACAGACCTTTGCCGTGCAGCAGGCTGCGCAGAACGGCTGTCCACGCATGGCGTGAGCGACGGCCCTGTGTCGAGCGGCGGCCCGCTGTGGTCTTGCGATGGGAACTTGATGTGCTGCGCATGGTGATGGGGTTGTCTTTTTTTTGGGGGGGTAAAACTAAAAATGTCTTCTATTTTATCGGAGCAGATATGCTTTTTTCCCTTTCAGGGCGCATACGGCTTTGTGTGCTTTCTACCCGGGGTACCGCTTCGCTTGCTCTGGGCTAAGATCTTGTTGGGCTTTCAGCCCGCCCTGGCATATAGCCGAAACTTAGGTAAACTAAAAAAGAGAGTGAGTCGCATTGTGGCGCGGCTCACTCTCTGTGTTTACTTTCGGCTGTCTCTGTCATACATCTATTGTCGTATGGTCATGAAGGCAGCCGTAATATGGTGCTGAGCCGGAAGACGACGAAGGTGTGTGAAAGTCTGCAACACCTCAGTCTTCTTGTAGAAGAAAATTATTTCTCCTGCTCGAGTGCAAGTGTCTTGGTGGTCTGGTCGCAGACATCGCTCGGACCCCAGTACTGGATAGGACCGGGATATACGTAGCAGGTCTCCTTGGCCCACTGGTCGCGCTGTGCGGCGAAGGTCTTGAAGGGTTTGCCTTCGAGTTCTACGAGAGCCTTGCGGATGACGGGCTTCATCTCACCGTTGCGGCGTTCCATGTTCATCATCATGGTGATAGGCACACCGCCTGCTTTCCACTCGTCGGTGCCGGCAGTCGTGTTCTTCACGATGGCCATGTAGCCGGTCTTGCCGTTGGCGATGAGCTGGGCAGCGCTGGTACCGAGAGCATAGCAGTAGTCAGCGTCGAAGTTGGAGGGAGCGGCGCAGCGTCCTTCGTAGCCGAAGAAGTGGTGCAGAGGAGCGAACTTGCCGGTGTACTTGCCTTCCTTCTTCCACTCGTCGAGCTTGGTGGCTACCATCTCGGAGATGAGCTTCTCGGTCTCGATGAGCGATACCTGTACGTTTCCGTGCGGGTCGCGGTCGAGGGAGAGCTGGCGGGCAACGCCCTCGGGCAGGGTCTCGAAGGTGGCCTTGTTGGCTTCGCTGAGGTGGCCGAGGATGTAGGCGCGCTGTGCTTCCTTGTCAAGATCCTTGTAGTCGGCGCCGTGGGCGGCGAGCAGGTCGTTGAGCTCCTGGATGAGGCGGCCGATGGCGGGGATGAACTCGATGAGGCCCTCGGGGATGAGGACTACGCCGAAGTTGTTGCCCTGGGCGGCACGGTAGGCTACGGTCTCTGCAATCTGCTCTACGAGATCGTTGAGGGTGAGGTCTTTGGCCTCGATTTCCTCGGAGATGAGGCAGATGTTGGGCTGGGTCTGCAGGGCGCACTCAAGGGCGATGTGCGATGCGGAGCGTCCCATCAACTTGATGAAGTGCCAGTATTTGCGGGCAGAGTTGCAGTCGCGCTCGATGTTGCCGATGACCTCGCTGTAGGTCTTGCAGGCGGTATCGAAGCCGAAAGATGTTTCGATCTGGTCGTTCTTCAGGTCGCCGTCGATGGTCTTGGGGCAACCGATCACCTGTACGCCGTAGTTCTTGGCTGCATAGTATTCGGCCAGTACGCAAGCGTTGGTGTTGGAGTCGTCGCCGCCGATGATGACGAGAGCCTTGATGTCGAGCTCGCGGAGAATCTCGATACCCTTCTCAAACTGGTCTTCTTTCTCCAGTTTGGTACGGCCTGAACCGATAAGGTCGAAACCGCCGGTGTTGCGGTAGTCCTTGAGCAGTTCTTCTGTGATCTCGATGTACTTATGGTCTACGAGACCGCCGGGGCCCATCAGGAAACCGTAGAGGCGGTTCTCAGCGTTGAGTTTCTTGATTTCGTCGAAAAGACCGGTGATGACGTTGTGTCCACCGGGGGCCTGGCCACCGCTGAGGATGACACCTACGTTCATGGCCTTGTGTGTCTCGCTTTCTGCGGGTACAAACTCTACGAGAGGCATACCGTAGGTGTTGGGGAAGAGCTGCTTGATTTCTTCCTGGTTGTCAACGCTCTGTGTGGGGGCGCCTTCCTGCACCTTTACTGCACCTTGAAGAGCCTTGGGCAATTTTGGCTTGTACGCGGCTCTTTCTTTCTGCAATGCACTTTTTTCCATAATCAAATTAAAAATAAGTTATATTAAAGTCGATTTTTCTTTGTTTTTGTCTTTTCCCGAAGTCCGGCCTGCGGCCTGTGTCTTCCCGGAAAATACCGATGTGGATAAATCTATTGCAAAAATACGCTTTTTTCACGATATGGTAAAAGAAATAAAAAAGAAAACCCGCAATAAAAACATTTTTTTGTATTCACTTGTCACGTTATGTTTTTTTTCCTATCTTTGGCCTTGAATATACACTAAAAATAAAAACACTCTATGGCTAACAAACGAATATTGAAGCGCACCATCAATAATGTGTGTGGCGAATTGTTTGCAGAATGTGTGGCTGTCTCCATGTACGGGGGCAAGCCCAACGGTACTGATGTGCAGTCACTGCTCACCTCTATCCTTGTCATCAACAACGACTATATCCGCCGTGTCTCGCACCCCGAACCGGGCATGGCGCCCAAGGTATACTTCAATGACCTGACCTCCCATTTCAACAAGGAGGTATTGGAGATTGCCGACCAGATATCCAGCCTTGCCTAACGGCCCAGGACAACAAACAAATAATGCCACCCATACACGCCAGTGTGTATGCGGTGGCTATTTTCACAATATGTCAATGATACAAAAAATCTGTCGGTGGCTACTGTACAAGCGTATGGGCTGGACAGCGGAAGTCACCGTACCGCATCCCTCAAAATACATCATCTGTCTTGCGCCTCACACCAGCAACTGGGACTTTGTCATCGGTCTGCTGTATTCGCGTGCCGAGGGTATGAAAACCAATTTTCTGATGAAGAAAGAGTGGTTCTTTTGGCCGCTCGGACCGTGGTTTCGCAGTTTGGGCGGCATACCCGTGTACCGCAGCAAGCATACCCGCATGACCGACAGTATGGCCGAGGCGGCCGTGCGTGCCGACGAGTTCCGTCTCTGCATCACGCCCGAAGGCACACGCTCGCTCAATCCCGACTGGAAGAAAGGCTTTTACTATATTGCCTACAAAGCGCAGATACCCATACTGCTCTATGGTGTGGACTACGAGAAGCGGTTCATACAGTGTACGGAAAGTTTCGTTCCGACAGGCGATATAGACAAGGAAATGCACAATATCAAGTCCTATTTCAAACCGTTCAAGGGCAAGCATCCGCAGTTGTTCACTACGGGTGAGGAGGATTGATGAGGATAGGGGCGTCTTTGCAGGCGGAACGTTTTTGTTTCCCTCTTCCGGCATCCTAAAGGAGATACAGACATGAAAAGATGTTTTCAGTGGGCGCTTTGTGCCCTGCTGCTGGCAGGACCTTCAACAGATACCTTCGGCCAACAGATACCTTCGGCCGACAGCCAAGTGGAAAAGTCGGTTGCCGGCTTTTTCACGGCCTATTCCGCTCCGCCGTCTCTCGGCGCGGGACAGGCTCGGGTATTGTCGTGCAAGGTCGATCAGCGGCATCGGCAGATTACCGTCACTGCAAGTGAGCATTTTGCCTGGCAGGACTTCACCGAAAAGTCGGTCCGCAAGATATACAAGCGGTTGGCGAAGGCCCTTCCGAAACCTTACAATAAATACGATATTACGGTCTTGGCCAACGGACTACCCATCGAGGAACTTGTGCCGGGCAGTTATTCCGTCAGCCACATCCTCGACAATGCGTGGGGAGAAGTGGAGTATGACGGCCATCCTTGGGTGAGCAACGTATCGCGTCCCAATGCAATAACGCACGGACTGCAAAACCGCCACATCTCGCTTTGGGCCAGTCACGGTATGTACTACGACGGCAAGAAGGCGCAGTGGCACTGGCAACGTCCCAATCTGTTTGGCACGACCGAGGACCTGTTTACCCAAACCATAGTCGTACCCTATCTCATACCGATGCTTGAGCGTGCCGGAGCAGTGGTCTATACGCCCCGTGAGCGTGACTGGCAGACCCATGAGGCAGTCGTCGACAACGATGCCCCCGCCACAGGTTATGCCGAGGAGGATGGACGGGCAGGGTGGCGCATGGCTCCCGACAAGGGATTCGCCATCCCGGCATCCGTCATCCGTGATGGCGACCAGCCTTTCACTGCAGGTTCTGCCCGTATGGCGAAGGCCGTCTCAAGGGGGGAAGTCTCGACGGCTTCCTATCAGCCCGATATCCCTGAGAGTGGACGGTATGCGGTGTATGTCAGTTATCAGACGCAGGCCAATAGCGTTTCCGATGCCGAGTACACCGTTTGCCATCGGGGACAGAAGACCGTATTCCACGTCAACCAGCGTATGGGCGGGTCTACTTGGGTCTATCTCGGCACATTCGATTTCGACGCAGGAAGCAGTCCTTACAACCGTGTCCTGGTGACCAATAAGTCGGGTGACAAAGGCGTTGTCACGACAGATGCCGTGCGTTTCGGCGGCGGTATGGGCAACGTGGAGCGGGGCGGTATGCGCAGCGGTATGCCGCGCTGTCTCGAGGGCGCGCGCTACAATGCCCAGTGGAGTGGGGTGCCCTACCGTATCTATAGCACGAAGAGCGGTGGCGACGATTACGGCGACGATATCAATGTGCGCCCGTTGTCCACCAACTGGCTGTCCGGCGGATCGGTCTATGTGCCGGCGCTCGACGGAAAGAAAGTTCCCGTAGAACTCAGCCTTGCTGTGCACAGCGATGCCGGATGGTCGCCTCAGGCAGACGGACTCATCGGTTCGCTCGCTGTCTGCACGACCAACTTCAACGACGGGCGGCTCAACAGTGGCATCTCGCGTATGGCCTCCCGCGATCTGGCTGACGCCTTGCTTACGGGTATACAGCGTGACATCGTCGGGACGTACGGCAAATGGAACCGCCGCGACATCTACGACCGCAACTATTCTGAGACACGCAATCCCGAAGTGCCGTCGGCCATCATCGAGACCATGTCGCACCAGAACTTTGCCGACATGCGCCGCGGGCATGATCCCAACTTCAAGTTTACTCTCGCGCGTTCCATCTACAAGACGCTCCTTCGCTATATCGACCACCAACATGGCCGTCCGTGTATTGTGCAACCGCTTGCACCGCGCTATTTCAGGGCCGAACTGGTGGGCAATGACAAAGTGCGGCTCTCGTGGCTTCCCACCGAAGATCCGCTTGAGCCTACGGCAGTGCCAACGGCCTACAATGTCTATATGGCCTCGGGATACAGTGACTTCGACAACGGGCAGACTGTGACGGGTACCTCGTGCACGCTCGACATCACGCCCGGTTCGCCCTTCCACTTCCGTGTGACGGCAGTCAACCGCGGCGGTGAGAGTTTTCCGACAGAGGTGATGTCCGTCTATGTGTCGCCCAAGGCTACGAAGACCGTGATGGTCGTGGATGGTTTCAAGCGTCTTGCAGGTCCGGCTGCCATCGATGACGGAATCCGTCAAGGCTTTGATCTCAATGCCGACATTGGGGTATCCTATGGCCTGACGGCCGGATGGAGTGGGGAGCAGACCTGCTTCGACAAAAGTCAGGCGGGCAAGGAAGGAACACGCGCCTTGGGATATTGTGGCAATGAGATGGCCGGCCAGTTTGTCATGGGCAACACCTTTGACTATGTGGCTACGCATGCCGAAGCCATTGCCGCGTCGGGACAGTACAATGTCGTGAGCGCCTCTTCTGAAGCGGTAGAGACGGGACTTGTCACCCTTGACGGCTATGATGCCGTGGATCTGATTCTCGGACTGCAGAAGGATGACGGATATTCCCTTGTACGCTACAAAACCTTTTCCCCGGCTCTCCGGCAGAAAATCGCAGCCTATGCACGCACCCGCAAGGCACTGATGGTCAGCGGTGCCTATGTCTATTCCGGCATGGGCATGGATGCCGAGCGACAGTTTCTCTCCTCTACGCTCAAGGTCGATGGAGGTGAGGAGGGGATGCCGACCGGTGAGGGCGATATCTCCGGTCTCGGCATGACCTTTGGGATCTACAGCCGCAACAACCATCTGCACTATGCGGTGCCGCGTGCCGATGTGGTGCATCCTGCCGCAGGCGCATTCACCGCCATGCAGTACGCTTCGGGTGGAGATGCGGCCGTGGCTTACAAAGGAAACGATTACCGTTGCTTTGTCATGGGATTTCCCTTCGAGTGTATCAAGGACAAAAAACAACGTCAGCAGATTATGCAGGGAGTAATGGGTTTTCTTCTGAAATGACCTGACACCGTCAATATATACATTTACATTCACCTAAAAACAGAACACTATGTACAAGATTCAAGCCAACGCTTCCGGTACAAGAAGCATCGAAGTCAGCGAAAAGCATCTGGAAACCATAGAGAAATACGCATTGCTGAAAAACCTGATTGACAGCAACGGCATCATCGACGAGTCTGTACTCGACAAA
Source organism: Akkermansia muciniphila (assembly GCA_963621665.1). GTDB lineage: Bacteria > Bacteroidota > Bacteroidia > Bacteroidales > Bacteroidaceae > Prevotella. The sequence continues at coordinate 86,522 of CAVFEZ010000003.1, forward strand.
CTGAAACTCAACGTGCGCTCCATGCTGGAGTCAGGATCGGCTACCGACAAGGACTTGCTCGACCTCTGTCTCGACGTGATCTACAACAACAATATGAAGTCTTTCGGTCTGCACAAACTTGTACTTCTCTACATCGAGTGGGAGAACAACAAACAGGAAGAAGACACGGAGACGGAAGAATAATCCGTCCAACGATTATAGCAAATACATAAAAACGCATGAAAGAGTATCAACTCACCGACTGGTTGCCGACAACCAAAAAGGAACTTGAACTGCGGGGGGGGGACTATGTCGATGTGATATTGTTCTCGGGCGATGCCTATGTCGACCATCCCTCCTTCGGGGCGGCCGTCATCGGACGTACGCTGGAGGCTGCAGGCTATCGTGTGGCCATCGTCCCGCAGCCAGACTGGCACGGCGACTACCGTGACTTCAAGAAATTGGGGCGTCCCCGTCTGTTCTTCGGTATCGCACCGGGGTGTATGGACTCTATGGTCAACAAATACACAGCCAGCCGACGCCTGCGTTCCGAAGACGCCTACAGTCCTGACGGACGACATGACTGCCGGCCGGAATTCCCGACCATCGTCTATACGAAGATACTCAAGCAACTGTTCCCCGATGTGCCGGTGGCGCTCGGCGGAATAGAGGCTTCCATGCGCCGTATTACCCATTACGACTATTGGCAGGACGGACTGAGGAAATGTATCCTGTTCGATTCGGGTGCCGACCTTATCATCTACGGTATGGGCGAAAAGCCCATCATCCGCCTTTGTGAGGAACTGGAGGCAGGGCGTTCCATACAGGAGATACGCGACATACCGCAGACCGTGTTCCTTTGCCGGGAAAACGAGATACCCGGCGGTATCAAGGAAGATGATATCGTGCTGCACAGCCATGAGGAATGTCTGCGCAACAAGAAGGCGCAGGCCGAAAACTTCCGGCATGTAGAGGAGGAATCCAACAAGATGCATGCCCAACGTCTGCTCCAGGCCGTCGACAACCGGTACACGGTGGTCAATCCGCCCTATCCGCCGATGACCACCGAAGAACTTGATGCCTCGTTTGACCTGCCTTACACCCGGCTCCCGCACCCCAAGTACAAGGGCAAACGCATACCGGCCTACGAGATGATCAAGTTTTCGGTCAATATCCACCGCGGGTGCTTCGGCGGTTGTGCCTTTTGTACGATCAGTGCCCACCAAGGCAAGTTTATCGTGTGCCGCAGCAAGGAGAGCATACTCAAGGAGGTGAAGAAAATCATCGCCATGCCCGACTTCAAGGGGTATCTCTCCGATCTTGGCGGTCCTTCGGCCAATATGTATGGCATGGGTGGACGCAACCGCAAGGCATGCGAGCACTGCAAGCGGCCCTCGTGCGTTCATCCACAGATATGCCCCAACCTCAATACTGACCACAGTCGGCTGCTTGACGTCTATCATGCGGTAGATGCGTTGCCCGGCATCAAGAAGAGTTTTATCGGAAGCGGTGTGCGCTATGACCTTCTTTTGCATAAAAGCAAGGATGAAAAGAGCAATGAGGCTGCACGTCAGTACACCCGCGAACTGATCTGTCGCCATGTCAGCGGCCGGCTCAAGGTTGCACCCGAGCATACCAGCGACAATGTGCTGAGGCTGATGCGTAAACCGTCGTTCTCGCTGTTCGGCGAGTTCAAGCGCATCTTTGACAAGATTAATACAGAAGAAAATCTCCGTCAGCAGATCATACCGTACTTTATCAGTAGCCATCCGGGATGCCACGAGGAGGACATGGCTGAACTGGCCGTGTTGACCAAACGCATGGATTTTCACCTCGAACAGGTACAGGACTTCACACCTACTCCCATGACGGTCAGTACCGAGGCTTGGTATACGGGCTTTGACCCCTATACGCTCGAACCCGTGTTCAGTGCCAAGACCCCCCGCGAAAAGCAGGCGCAGCGCCAGTTTTTCTTCTGGTACAAACCAGAGGAGCGTCGCAATATAGAGCAGTCGCTCCGCCGTATCGGGCGCACTGATCTTATCGCTGAACTGTGCCGTCCGTCGGGTGGCGGATACAAGCGTCCGTCATATGCAGACGAGGAGGATGAGGAATATGGATCTACCGTCCGTACGCGCGGTAACCGGAATAATCGTGATATGCCCAAGCGAGGCACGGACGACAAGGGCAAGCGGTCTTCCTACAATCCCAATTTTGCCCCAGGCAGGTCACGGCGTCCGACGGGCGGACGGCCTTCACAAGAAACCTATCAGAAAAATGAAAATCATAGAGCAGCAAGTCACCCCAAAAAGCAACAAGGCAAAGCCGGAGGACGGCATCGTCAGCACTGACAATTTCGTGGCTGTCATCGACGGAAGTACCAGTAAAACGTCCCGCCGACATTCGCGGTGGTACAGCAACGGACGCTATGCGATGAAACTCATCAGCGACTATATCCGTCATGCTGATAAGAACATCAGTGTTGACCGCTTTTGTTATGAGGTGACCGAGGTCATCAGGAAGCACTATAAGAAGAGTGAGATGGAATGGTTGGCCGCCCATCCCGAAGAGCGGTTGTGTGCCAGTTGTATCGTGTTCAGCCGCTTGCGCCGCGAAATCTGGATGATAGGCGACTGCCAGTGTCTCGTCGGTGACGAATACTATGACAATCCCAAGCCCGGAGAGGCGCAGATAGCCGAACTCCGTGCGGCTGAGGCCCAAAGGTTGCTGCAGTCGGGCGAGTGCACGGTTGACGGTCTCCGGCGTGAAGACCTCTCCCGCAAGGCCATCCTTCCGCGGCTGGTCGCATCGATGGTCAAGGAGAATGTCGACTATGCCGTCATCGACGGTTTTCCCATTCCCATGCGCAAGGTCAAGGTACTCACGCTCGACTTTTCGCCTTGGACCGTTGTGCTGGCCTCCGACGGCTATCCGTTCCTCTGTCCGACATTGGAAGAAAGTGAGGCACGTCTGCAACGGCAAATCGCCTCTGATCCGCTCAATATCGACACCTTCAAGGCAACAAAAGCATGTCTTGAGGGCAACAATTCTTTTGATGACCGCAGTTATATCCGCATAGAGGTGTAAGTGGCGTTCGGTAAGTGGCGCCACATTTACCGAACGTCGATGATCTCCTTGTAATTCTGTGTGGCATCTTCAATGGCGTTGGCTTGAACGCTTTTTCCACCGGAGAATCTCCAAGTCACGGATATGCCTATGTTCTGCACCGATGTATTGTTGTTATAGGTAACGAGGCTACCATCGGCGTATCTGTCATATTTCCGTCGGTTGCCCAGCGCGTTGAAAATGAGCGTGAACTGTAGTTTGTTCTTGTATGCCGACTTGTATATCTGTCCGCCGATATTGTATACCCTATAGTAGGTGCGGTCATAGGTCTTGAAGGTAGGTTCGAATATCGCATTGACCATACCGCCCCAGCCGTGTGCAAAGTTGAGGGAATTATACATCGTATAATATTGCCGGATTCTGGTTTTGCCATAATATACCCCACCCAAGGTTAAATCTTCCGGATGGATTTCAACACGTCCGGACAATTTCATATTCCATGTTTTAGTGGGTTTGCAATTGATTCCTGCTCCCAGTCCGAACGAACTTTGACCAGGCAGATTGACCGGGGTGGTGTAAAATACATTTTCTGATGTCGTGCTTTTCTGTGTTTCCCAATAGATACTATTCTTTGCGTGTGCGTATAGGGCTGTGAAGTTCAAGGTGTTGTGGAACAATGATACACCTGCCATGACAATGTCAGAGGACGGCGACTTTAGGTTGGTATTGCCCGTGGTGTAATTGTATGCATCGCTCCACTCGATAGCGGATGAAATGGCTGTATAGGGTATGTCATCCAAGGTGCGCTTGTAATTCAACATCAGGGCGTGTTTGCCGTTTTTGCCGAAAGGCTTCATCAACTGAACTGTCGGGTTGATGCCCCATTGCGTGGATGAGGAAGTTGTACCGTCGGGGAGTATTTTGTATGATATCCTGTTTGCCTGTAAATTTACTCCCGCGCTGTACATCATTTTCCACAACTGTCCCATTGCTGTGAAATATGCCAAAGGAGTCCAACCACTTGTGCGGGTAGGTGTCTGGCTCGTTTGGAATCGGGTCAAATCTTCTGCATCTCGTGTGTCAGGTGTATATTCAGATGTAATATATTGTATGGATGCACCGTATTTCCAAATATGTTTCGGGTTGCGTGCGTCTGTTACATCCATGGCAAACTTATACATATTCAGTGAAGATTTGTCTTCGGATGCGGTCAGAGGGGTCTTGCCGTAGAGATAATTCGAATTGCTATTGTCTTGGCGGTTGAAATAATCGCCTACACATTCCAGTGTCATGCCGTTCGGCTTTAGAACGGTCGTGTTTTTCAGTGTGAATTCTTGTTCCAGATAATTACTTCTTCTGTGTATGTCAGACTGAATGGGTTTGTTCTGGAACAAAGAACTGGTCGTGGCATTGAGTTTGTTTGTTGCAATATAGTAACTTCCGCCAAAGGTGTTCTTTTTGTTTAGCGGTGCCGAAAGGCTGAAGCGGTCTTTGATGGTATGCCCATGAGATACGATGCTTTCGTCTGTTTGCTCTTGCGTATTCTCTGTTTGGTTCCATATTGTCTGCTTTGCGGTTTCTTCGGGTTGATTGAAATTTATCGAGAAATTGTTGTAGATACTAAGGTTTTTGTAGCGGCCATACAACACGGCACCGGCCCTTTCGTTGTTGAAACCATAAGAAGGAGACACGGTCAGGCCTCCATTTGCAGAACCGTAAAAACCACCGCGAGGGGGACGGCGCAAAAAGAGTTCGATGCGTCCTCCTGTGAGTGCAGCGTTTTGGTCATTTCCGGCAAGGAATTTCACCTTGGCCTTGTCAATCATGTCGGCTGGAATATTGTCAAGTTCGTCCAACGACGGAAGTTTTACACCGTCTACATATATATCACTTACAGCAAGACCGTTGATTTTGTAGACGCCGTCTTCTTTGCTTACGCCGGGGAGAAACGTTAGTACGTCAGAAGTCTGTTTGCCTTTGACCAACTCTGAGGACCTGAGGCTAATAGTGTATCCATGGACATCCTGCTTGATTCGTGATGCTGTAATTTTGACACCATTAAGAGCGTTTGCATCTTCCCGCATTATAATAGAATACGTTTTCCCGGCCGTACACGTTTGGCATATAGTTTTGTATCCGACAAAGGATACGTGTAAGATGTATTCCTTATTTGCTTTTACAGAGATGAGAAATTCTCCGTCAGTATTTGTCGCAACTCCATTAATGAATGTCGAGTCTTGCTTGTCTAAAAGTATAACGCTTGCAGATGAAAGTGCATGCTGATGCTCGTCTGTTACCTTACCGGAAATGGTTTGTGCTGAGATATGTTTTATAACGAACAGGAAAAGTATGGTTATTATAAATTTGAGTTTCATAGGCCTTTGGATTTAATGATATCATAAAAATATCTTTGTATATTGACGGTTGCGTTATTGCGCATTATGGGTTTGGGGCAATTCCCATTGGATGATTCGCTTCTTTGTTGAAAACATACCGTACATATAGGTAGCAAACGACAAGTCGGGCATTGCTTGGTAAGTCGGTTCTTTCTTCTTTTGTCTTCGGCATCACTATATGTGATATTTCCGGAATCATCCAAATGTCCCAATCTGTGATCTGGTTTGAAATCTCTTGCGGTGCATCTGTACACATCTCCGTTATAGTTGATAACAATATGATTGTCATAATTTGCGTAGCAAGGATGAATACTGTCACCGTAGAAGGATTCGATATTTGAGTTTATTCCCCAATTAGAGATGTCTGTTTTCAGAAAGCCTCTCTTTTGATGCAATTCTTCCGATTCGGGTTCTTGCCAAACTTTGTGAAATGAGAAACGTACATTGGGATATGTCCAGTATAGTTCAAAATCTTTTATCAAATCTCTAAATGACTCAATATTTTCCGTTGTGTAGTTGCATCTGATTGTGGTCGTGATACCTTTCTTGATGGCATATTCCAAATGTTTTTTTTGTGATGTCGTAGCCTCCTTTTCCATTGGGAAAACATTTTATTGAGTTGTGTATTTCTCTGTTGCCGTCGAAAGCGACCTGTATGCCAAATGTTATATCCAGATTTGACAATTCATCTACGACAATAGGACTAAGACATATCCCATTTGTTGTTATTATCACACCATCCACCGCCTGCACAGTTCTTGTTTGTCGCGAAAAAGTTGTTGGACACATCATCTACGGTCTCAACTGAGAATCCTCCTTTCAGAATTCCAGCTTCGTCCATACTGAGTTTTGTGATTTTACCATTGTCATTCATAACATTCATTTTGTTATAGATGATTCTTACTCATAAAGCTTTTCAGATACCGCTCCTTTCCTCTCAAGACTGTATGGTCTGTACATATCTATAATTTTATAGATTTGATAATGCAAATATAATAGCCAAAACTACAAAAAACAAATAGCAAATGTCATTCAAAAGTGTGAAAATGTATTCGAATGTTATATTTCATACTAAAGGATTACGCTTTTACTTTGAGAATTCTTGAAAACGATGTATCTTTGTGATATTAAAATAATCATTAACGACTCACCAACGAAATGCTATGTTAGATATAACTCGACTCTTTTTCAGTCAAACATATACCAATAATGACGATGGGGATAATCAGAATATAGCACGGGGTAATTGATGCCTCGTCCCGTTTGAACAGACAGAGTACATTTGTGATTGACTTTGCTAGTCATGCGCTTGTCTATAAATCAAAGCATTTATTATAATAGACGAGGCTTCTTCGGCAGACTGTCAAAGGGAATGTGTAAATCCTTATTGGGCATTAATGGCTGATGACGTTTTGGAAAAGTATATTTGTGTCGTAGATAATTATTTACTGGCGGGAAAAGATTTATCTTATGAGGAGTATTCCAATCATGTCTGTGTATTTGATTATCCTATTATAATTCGTGGGCATCAGTTGTATATAACGCAGAAATTCACCCCGATAACATTGCGGAGTGACGGAGCTGTAAGATTAGGAATGTATACAATCTGTCACTCTAATAAGGCAGAGATCGATTGCTTCATCATTACTCAAACGAACAAAAGATATCGATTTGATTTTAGTGAGGGGCGATTTGTAAATATCGGTTTAATAACGTTGAGTAGTGTAGAGAAAGCTATACTTCATCGTGCAAAAATGGGTATGACCAATGAGGAAATAGCCCAAAATCTTTATATCTCGGTAAATACTGTCAAAACGCATCGTATGCGTATCTTTAGAAAATTGCATGTTGAGACTATAACAGAAGCCCTGACGGTTGTCGCCAACTATCATTTGTTGTGAAAGTATACGTTTATAAAGGTGGAAAAAGGCGATAAATGCAATCTTCATTGCAAAAGTTTGGAAAATAGAAAAGAATGGGCTATTTTTGCAGAAGATAGGTAGCATAACCGTTAAAATCAAGAACCATTAGGCGGATTGTTTCCCCAACACGCCATTAAGTACACTTATATACATGAACAGAACTATTATTACAGTAGTGGGCAAGGACACAGTGGGTATCATTGCCAAGGTTTGCAGTTTTTTGGCAGAAAACAATATCAATATTCTCGACATCTCGCAAACCATCGTACAGGGTTATTTCAACATGATGATGATTGTTGATACCGCTGATTCGAAAATCTCTTTCGATGAGTCTTCAGACCATCTTGCTGCCATTGGCACCGAACTTGGCGTACAGGTGAAATGTCAGCGTGAAGATATCTTCGACATGATGCACCGTGTATAGGTGCATGGAGAAACTTGCCAATAAAAGAATTTCCGGAAAACAGATTTTTTAGAAAGCACAGTATGATCAATATCTCAGAGGTTATCGAAACCAACCAAATGATAGAGCAGGAAAATCTCGATGTGCGTACCATCACCATGGGTATCAACTTGCTTGATTGCGCCGATGGACGTCTCGACGTGCTCTGTCAGAATATATACGACAAAATCACGCGTCTTGCCCGTGACTTGGTGAAAACCGGCGAGGATATTTCGCGTGAGTATGGTATACCTATTGTCAACAAGCGTATCTCCATCACGCCTATTGCATTGGTAGGCGGTACGGCTTGCAAGACACCTGATGACTATGTTACTATCGCCAAGACGCTCGACCGTGCAGTCAAGGAACTGGGCGTGAATTTTCTCGGTGGCTATTCGGCCATCGTCTCAAAGGGAATGAGCCGTAGTGACGAACTGCTCATACGCAGTATACCGCGTGCCATGGCCGAAACCGAGCGTATCTGCAGTTCGGTCAATGTCGGTTCTACGAAGACGGGTATCAATATGGATGCGGTCAAACTCATGGGTGAGATCGTGAAGGAAACGGCCGAACAGACCAAGGAAAGAGGTTCGTTGGGTTGTGCCAAACTGGTGGTGCTCTGCAATGCTCCCGATGACAATCCCTTTATGGCAGGTGCCTTCCATGGCGTGTCGGAAGCCGATGCGGTCATCAGTGTCGGTGTCAGCGGTCCCGGTGTAGTGAAATGCGCGCTTGAGTCAGTGCGCGGCGAGTCGTTTGAAGTGCTTTGCGAGACCATCAAACGCACGGCCTTCAAGATTACCCGTGTCGGACAACTTGTAGCCAAGGAGGCCTCACGTCGTCTGAATACTCCCTTCGGTATCATCGACCTTTCGCTTGCTCCGACACCAGCTATCGGCGACAGTGTGGCCGATATCCTCAAGGAAATCGGTGTGGAACAACCCGGTGCGCCGGGCACGACAGCCGCATTGGCTCTGCTCAATGACCAGGTGAAGAAAGGCGGTATCATGGCCTCTTCGTATGTGGGCGGACTGAGTGGTGCGTTCATTCCTGTGAGTGAAGATCAGGGTATGGTAGATGCTGTTGAGGCTGGTGCCTTGACCATTGAGAAGCTGGAAGCCATGACCTGCGTCTGCTCCGTAGGTCTCGATATGATTGCGATACCCGGCGATACACCCGCTACCAGCATTTCGGGCATTATCGCCGATGAGGCTGCCATCGGTATGGTCAACCAAAAGACAACGGCCGTGCGTATCATTCCGGCTGCGGGCATGAAGGTGGGCGATACGGTAGACTTCGGTGGTCTGCTCGGTTATGCTCCCATCATGCCGGTCAATGCCTTCAGCAGCGCCGACTTTGTCAACCGTGCCGGCCGTATACCGGCACCGGTACATAGTTTCAAGAACTAAGTTTTTTTGTAAAAGGTGTTTTTGGGAAATCCATCGCAAACACCGATATTATAGAATCTGTCAAAATTCAAGAATGTGCGAGTTTATAGTACGTTCTTGAGATGGATACATCAGAAAGCGGGAGAAAGTGTTACGAATGCTTTCTTCCGCTTTTTTAGTTGTATGTGACGCAAAAGTTGGCGTGTAACACCTTGTGGAGGGGCGTGTAACACCAACCGATAGGTGCCCGACAAGGCTCGGGGAGGCTTGTTCTGTGTCTTGCGTAATATACTGTTAATCAATCGTATATATACAAAAAAGAGGATTTTACTAATGTAAAATCCTCACAAGTTAGTGACTCCGCTGGGATTCAAACCCGGAACCTTCTGATCCGTAGTCAGATGCTCTATTCAGTTGAGCTACGGAGCCATTTCTTAATTGCGAGTGCAAAGGTATGGATAAATTTTGATATAGACAAATGTTTAGAGACTTTTTTTCAAAAAAATATTGATTTGGGCTTTTCCACATTATATAAAAGCGGCAACTCGTATTTTTGCACTACCTTTGCATAGTCTCAGCATTTTCAAATAGGGTAGGCGGTATTCCCCCTCCCCGCACAAGTCAAGAAGCAAGAACATCATGAACGAGAAAGAGCGAATACTGCAATTGCGGCAGATACTGCACGAGAACAACTACAAGTACTATGTACTCAACCAGCCTACCATGTCCGACCAGGAGTTTGATCTTCTGGTGCATGAACTTGAGGACCTGGAAAACCGGCATCCCGAACTCCATGATGACAATTCGCCGACCCAACGTGTGGGAAGCGACCTCAATCAGGATTTCAAGCAGGTCGCCCACAAATATCCGATGCTCTCGTTGGCCAATACCTACAACGAGCAGGATGTGGCCGAATGGTATGACAGTGTGCGCCGCGGACTTCAGGGCGAGGACTTTGAGGTCTGCTGCGAGATGAAATACGACGGTCTGTCTATCTCGCTGACCTATATTGACGGCAAACTTGTGCAAGGCGTCACCCGAGGCGACGGCACGCACGGCGATGATGTGACGGCCAATGTGAAGACCATACGTTGCATACCGCTGGTGCTTCCCGGTACCGGATACCCCAAGGAATTTGAGATACGCGGCGAAATCTTGATGCCATGGAAAGTGTTTGAGCATCTCAACGCCGAGCGTGAGGCCGCGGAAGAACCCTTGTTTGCCAATCCGCGAAATGCGGCAAGCGGTACGCTGAAAAGCCAGAACTCGCGTCTGGTGGCTTCGCGCAAACTTGACTGCTATCTCTACTATCTGCTTTGCGACAATCTTCCAACAGACGGTCATTACGAGAATTTGGAAGAGGCTGCCCGTTGGGGCTTCAAGATCAGTTCGGGTATGCGCAAGGCACATACGCTGCAGGAAATCTATGACTTCATCGCCTACTGGGATACTGAGCGCAAAAACCTGCCTGTGGCTACCGACGGCATCGTGCTGAAGGTGAATTCCCTGCGCCAGCAACGGGCTTTGGGATACACGGCCAAGAGCCCACGATGGGCCATTGCCTATAAGTTCAAGGCAGAACGGGCCTGTACCCCTCTTCTTGATGTCACTTATCAGGTAGGCCGTACGGGTGCGGTCACGCCCGTGGCCAACATGGCACCCGTACAGTTGGCCGGCACCCGTGTGCAGCGCGCCACGCTCAACAACGAGGACTTCATCCGCAGTTTCGACCTGCACACCGGCGACTATGTGTATGTGGAGAAAGGCGGAGAGATCATCCCGAAGATTGTCGGGGTCGACCTTGACCGCCGACCTGTGGATGCCCGCCCCGTCCAGTTTGCCACCCACTGTCCCGAATGTGGTGCCCCGTTGGTGCGCTACGAGGGAGAAGCCGCCTACTACTGTCCCAATGACACGGGATGCCCGCCGCAAATCAAGGGACGCATAGAGCATTTTATCTCGCGGCGCGCCATGAACATTGACTCCTTAGGGCCTGAAACCATCGACGAATACTACCGTCGCGGACTTGTACACAACGTGGCCGATCTCTACGACATCAGTGTGCAGGATATCAACGGCGGCGGCAATAAGGAACGTTCGGCACTGAAGATCGTACGTGGTATAGCCGCATCCAAGGAAGTTCCGTTCGAACGTGTTGTCTTCGCTCTGGGCATACGGTTTGTGGGAGAAACGTCAGCCAAGATTTTGGCCCGCCATTTCAAGACGATGGATGCGCTCATGAATGCCACCCTGCAGCAGCTTACCGACATCGACGGCATTGGCACCGTGATAGCCGGAAGCGTGATCGGCTACTTCCACAACCCGCTCAACCAGGAGATTGTCAGCCGTCTGCGTGCCTACGGGTTGCAGATGCAACTCTCCGAAGCGCAGATGAGCGCACATACCGACCGGCTCGCGGGCAAGAGTATCGTCATCAGCGGAGTGTTCGCCAAGCACAGCCGTGACGAGTACAAGGCAATGATAGAGCAGAACGGCGGCAAGAACGTCGGTTCTATCAGCGGCAAGACCTCCTTTATATTGGCAGGTGACAATATGGGGCCTTCAAAACTGCAGAAGGCCGAGAAACTCAATATTCCGCTCGTCGACGAGGACACGTTTCTCGCCATGTTGCAATAGCAGGAACCGTTCTATCTCTCACAAAATCATACACCAACTGACATGAACATCATCGTATCAGAGGATATCGCCAAGGTCTGCCCGTCATTTGTAGGTGCTTGTCTCGAAGCCGAAGTGACCAACAGTCCCTACGCAGAAGGCCTTTGGCAGGAAATCAACACACAGGGCGAACACTATCGGCAGACGCTCACCACAGAAAGTCTCAAGGAGATGCCGGCCATCGCAGCCACCCGTCGTGTATACCGTGCTTGCGGAAAAGATCCGTCACGCTACCGTCCGTCGTCAGAAGCCTTGATACGGCGCATGCTGCAGGGCAAGCAACTCTACCAGATAGATACCATCGTCGATCTCTGCAATCTGGCCAGTATCATCTATGGTTACAGTATCGGTGCTTTCGATGCCGGGAAATTTGTCGGCGATACGCTCACGCTGGGTATCGGACGCGAAGGTGAACCCTATGAGGGTATCGGGCGCGGCATGATCAATATCGCCGGACTGCCTGTGTATCGTGATGCTGTAGGTGGGGTGGGGACCCCGACCAGCGACAATGAGCGTACGAAAGTAGGATTGCAGACCCGCCGTCTGCTCATGCTCGTCAACGGATATGACGGTTGTGAGGAACGGGTGCGGGCCACGGCAGAGTTGATGCAGCGTTTGCTTCGCAACTATTGCGCCTCAGACGGTGGCGCGTATTTCCTTTACAGATAAGGCGTGTTCTATAAATTCCACGCATTGTTAAATTTATATTTAGACGGATTGCTC